>DASXMM010000361.1:0-12002 GCA_036495665.1 Candidatus Acidiferrum sp.
GCCAGCCGCAAGACGCACCTGACCGAAGGCGACAAAATCCTGCAAGACCTTGCCGATGAAACCGGCGGCCGCGCCTTCTTTCCCTACCACGTCGACGATTTGGATCAGTCCTTCCAGGACATTGGCGATGAGCTGAGGAATCAGTATTCCATCGCGTACATCCCGACGAATTACGTCCTCGACGGCCGTTACCACCGCATCCGCATCGAAGTGCCCGACCACAAGGGCTATCAGGTGCGCGCCCGCCGCGGTTATTTTGCGCGTGCGAATCGCGACAAGAACAACGGCCAGCAGCCCAGTCCATCCGGCCCCGCGGCTCCCTGAGTTCCGGAAATCCCACTTTTCCTGGCCTCACAGGGCAAACTTAGGACACGAATTACGTCGCGTCTGCATTGACCGAAATTCCGTCAGCGTCTAACATTCCTCTTGCACCAAAATCATGATCAACGAAACCGTCGCGCACTACAGGATTCTGCGTAAGCTGGGCTCCGGCGGCATGGGGGTGGTCTATGAAGCCGAAGACACCAAGCTCGCCCGCCGTGTAGCGCTGAAATTCATTCCAGAAGCAAACGAGCGCGACTCGCAGACTCTCGAACGCTTCCTGCGCGAAGCTCGCGCTGCCTCTGCTCTCAATCACTCGTCCATCTGCACCATTCACGCCATCGAAGAGTACGACGGGCGCACGTTCATCGCGATGGAGTTGCTCATCGGGGAGTCCCTCGACAAGACGCTCGCCGCCGGGCCGTTGTCCATCAATCGCACCGTCGAAATAGGCATTCAACTTGCCGACGCCCTCGATGCCGCGCACAAAAAAGGCATCGTTCATCGCGACATCAAACCGGCGAACATTTTTGTCACCGAAAACGGCGCGATTAAGATCCTCGACTTTGGCCTGGCCAAGCTTATCCCGGTTCTTGAACACGACATGGCCGGCCACACCATCGATACGCCAGCGGCGACGCTCCTTACGAGCCCCGGCATGGCCGTCGGCACCATCCAGTACATGTCTCCCGAGCAAGCGCGCGGCGAAGAGATTGACGCGCGCAGCGACCTTTTTTCCCTCGGTGCCGTGCTCTATCAGACGTTGACCGGGCAGCAAGCTTTCCCCGGCTCGACCAGCGCCGTGGTGTTCGACAATATCCTGCGCAACGCCCCTGTTGCGCCAATTACCCTCAACCCCAACATTCCTCTCGAGTTCGAGCGCATCCTCAACAAGGCTCTCGAAAAGGACCGCGACATGCGCTATCAGGTCGCCGCCGAAATGCGCGCCGACCTCAAACGGCTACAGCGCGAGATCGATTCGGGCAGCCGTCCGGCGAGTACACAGCGCTCTGCCGCTCGCGTTTCGGCTGTGGCTGAAGCGCCGGCTCCGGCGTCATCCAGATCGAGAGTGACCCCCTCCAGCGGCTCCGTCATCGTTGACGCCGCCAAGAAACACAAGTTGTGGACAATCCTCAGCGCCCTCGGCGTCCTGATTGTCGTTGCGGCCGCTGCTTACGGCATTTACTCCATCGTCCAGCGCAACAAGCACGTTCCTTTCGACACCTTCAGCATCGAGAACCTCACCAACAACGGCCACATCGCGCTCGCCGCTATTTCTCCCGACGGCAAATATCTTCTCCACGTGCGCGACGAGAATGGCCTGCAATCTCTCTGGCTTCGCCACATCGCCACGGCCAGCAATACGCAACTCGTCCCGCCCGCCGCAACCCGTTACGCAGGGCTCACTTTCTCTCCCGATGCCAACTACATTTATTGTGTGCGCCGCGATGAGGAGGAGCACACGCTGGCTTCGCTCTACTCGGCGCCGATGCTCGGCGGCACACCGCGTCTGCTCATCAAGGACGTTGACAGCCCGATCGCCTTTTCGCCCGATGGGCAGCGCTTCGCATTTCTCCGCGAAGATCATGACTCACCGACCTTTGAGTTGATTGTCGCCAAAGCGGACGGTTCGCCCGATCGCACGCTCTTCAAGGACGTCACGCTCGAAGGCTCCGGGAACTACAGTCCGGCCTGGTCGCCGGACGGCAAGACCATCGTGATTACGGAATCGCAACTAAGTAAGGGAGTTACTGCGGCTGTCCTGGCTGTTGACGTTGCCTCTGGTAAATCCAACATCGTCCCCTTTACCACCCACAGAATATTCCAGAGTCCGGTGTGGGTCCCCGACGGGTCTGGCCTCCTCGTCTCGGAGTACGGGAATGCAGGGGCGCTAAACGCTCAATTGGGGATCGTCAGCTATCCCCAGGGTGAATACCGCCGGTTGACGACGGATACGAACTCCTATTTCTTCCCCAGCATGGCCATCGATGGCCGCACCATCGCCGCCAACCAAGTTCAGTCGAGGTATCAGATTGAAGTGGCCAGCGTTGCCCAGCCTGACGACGTTCACCCTGTTCCGTTTTCATCGAGCAGCGCGGTCTGGAATTGGGATTGGACCGCGGACGGCCGCATCGTGTTCACGCAGGTGCCCGACATCCGCATCGTGAAGCCCGAGGGCGGCGAAGCGCTGGTTTACTCGGACGCGGAGCACATCTCCGATCAGGTCGCATCCTGCGGGCCGATGCCTTACATCGTGTTTCGCTCCGCGGGACGCTCCGGTAAAGTCTCCTTCAACCTCTGGCGAATGAGCGCGTCGGGAACCGACTTCAAGCAGCTCACGTCTGGCGCGGCGGAATCGGATCCGTTCTGTTCGCGCGACGGCAAGTGGGTTTATTACGTGGACTTTGGCGACAGTCGATCGCTCAAGCGTGTCTCCATCGATGGCGGAACGCCGGAAACCGTTCTGCCGAGCGCGGGCGGTTTCGCCGACCTCTCTCCAGACGGCAAAACGATTGCCAGCCTGGAAGTCCGCGAACTGGACCATAGACTCGTGCTGAATTTTTATTCCATCGCCGACAAAAAAGTGACGTACGGCAACATCGATTCGCGCGCCTCCTGGCCGCTGCGGTTTGCTCCCGATGGCAAGTCGGTGGTCTATGCAGTCCGCGAAAAGGGCGTCGGCAACCTATGGACGCAGCCGCTCGACGGCTCCGCCCCGCACCAGCTGACTCATTTTGCCTCGGAAGGAATCACCAAATTCCAATTCTCAACAGACGGCTCAAAGCTCGCAATCGAGCGCGGGCACAACGAGTCGGACGCGGTCCTGCTGCGGGACACGACGCGCTAAGAGAGAGCGTCACTCGGAAGCACGTAGGGGACGGCCTCGCCCTCCTCTTTTCAGCCGTACCTAACCGAAAGAAAGCGAATCAGCCTTTCGGCGCGTAGTAGCCTTTGCGAGCCAACACCTTTAAGTCCTTGTTGCTCACGTCAATCTTGATCTTCCGAAACTTCCCATCGCGCGAAGAATTGGTTGGGTAGTAGCCTAGCGTGTACTGGCTGCGCAGCTCCTCAGAGATTTGGTCAAATGCTTCCTGAAGATGCTTTTCGGAGTTGACGACGATCATGCGGCCGCCGGTCTCGTCGGTGATCTTTTTGGCGACGCTGGAGTTGGCGCCGTAGTGCGGGTCGTAGACCAGCAAAATGTGTACGACAGTATCGGTGCGCTGCGCTGCTTCGATGGCTTCTTCGACGCGCACTTTGCTGCCGTTGTCTTCGGCGTCGGTCAGCACGACGATGGCTTTGCGGCCGGCTTCGGTGGAAAGCTTTTCGTTGCACGCGAGATACAGCGCATCGTAGAAATTCGTGCCCTTCGACCCGGATTGCGGGATGGTGCCGGGCGTGACGGGACCGCCCCCGCCGCCCGTGTTGATTTGGGCCTTGCGAATCGCACGATTCAGTTCGGAGCGGTCGTCGGTGAAATCGGCCAGCAAGTCGACGTCGAGGTCGAAAGTCATAACCATGGCTTCGTCCCCCTTGCGCATCACGCGGTTGAGGAAGCTGCTGGCCCCGTCCTGAATCGCTCCAAGCATGTACTGTTCGCTGCCTGACGTATCCATGAGCAACCCAAGGGTGATGGGGAGCGTCACTTCTCTCGAGAAGAACGCTATTTTTTGATCCTGATTGTCTTCCGCGATTTTGAAGTCGTCCTGCTTCAGGTCGGTGACGATGCGCTTGCTTTTGTCGCGGACCGTGACGAACAGGTTGACCAGGTTGACGCTGGTCTTGATCGTCGGACCTTGAGCGATGGGCTCTTGAGGGGGCGCCTGCGGCGGTGCTTGCGAGAGGGCCGGCAAAGCGATGGCAGCCGCCAGGACGGGCATTGCGCACAGGGCTGCGAGTTTCTTCAGAGAACACATGTATACTTTCCTTGACGAGAGATTCCCGGTCGGAACTCGAAAGCGTCCGCTGGGTGGTTCGCCGCTTTAAGATGCTTGTAAGCGCCGCGATGGATGCGTCCCTTTGCGAGCAGGAGACATCTAAACCACAGACCCCGAGAGGAAGTTTGGCCTTAGGACAATGAAAAGTCTACGAAAAATCTTTGGTATGGCGGTGGCACTGTTTTTTGTGGCGCCGGTTTTGTGGCTGGGCTTTGCGGCGCGGCCGCAACAGCAATCGCCGCCGCCGCAGCAATCCCAGCAGCCACCGGTCCAGGCGCCTCCCGTGTCTCAGGGAACAGCGCAGGATCCCGCTCAGACCGAGGATCCCGGGCCACCGCCGCCGGACAATCCTCGGTTGAGCGATGCGCGCGCGAAGATCACGGTAAACGCGAATTTGGTGGTGCTGCCCGTCACGGTGAAGGACGGCTCGGGCCATCTGGTGGCGGGGCTGGGTAAGGACGAATTTCGCGTATTGGAAGACAATATCGAGCAAAGGATTGATGTGTTCACGAACGAAGGCTTCCCTCTGTCGATGGTGATCTTGATCGACAATGACCTGAAGACGCAGGACGCTAAAGCAGTGCAGGACAGCCTCGACGCGATTGTCGGCGGGATGAGCGATCTGGACGAGGCATTTGTTTGCCGCTTCGACCAGTTTTTTCACCCAGGGAAAGGGTTTAGCAGCAATCAGGACCAGCTTTTGACGGAGCTGAGGCGCACCAAGCTCGATAGCCGCACCAGCGTGCTGCCTCCCGGCGGGCCCTTCAATGGGCCCAGCGTTAACGGCCATGCACCGGATGGGTCGCCGTCCGTGCCGGAGTCCACGCACACGATTCTGGCGGCGCCCACCAAAGCTCTTGACGATGCGGTGTTTGGTGCCGCACAGCTTTTGAAGACGCGGCCAAGGAACCGGCGGAAGATCATCTTCATAGTGAGCGACGGCGTAAATGGTGGCAAGAAGTACAACACGAATACGTACGAAAACACGCTGAAAGAATTGCTGGGTCATGGCATTTCGGTGTTTGCGGTGGGCGTGGGAAGCGCGTTTTACGACCGGAAATTTGAGCGGCTGTCCTCGTACGCGAAGAACACCGGTGGCGACGTGTATTACGCGGCGAGGCAGGAATCTCTGCAGGAGCTTTACGGGCGGGTGACCGAGGAGGCGCGGTACGAGTACACCCTGGCGTATGTGCCGCAGAACACAAATAGGGCGAAGGACTATCACGACGTGGAAGTGCGTGTGAAGCGGGAAGGGTTGACGATCCTTACAAAAAACCGGTATTACACCGGCGGAGTCGCGCAGTAGCGGAAATCTTTAGCGGTAACGCGAAATTTTCTTGACACTATTGCCGGCTACTCGTATACGGAACGTGGTGGCTTGATGGGCGACGCCCGGCATGGCCATCGAGCGAGATTGATCGCGGCCCATGGGTGTCGCGCTTGAAAGGAGCTTGGCGATGAAGAAGAAACCGAAGAAGGACGCGAAGGGGCCGAAAAAAGGGAAGTAACTGCCGTTTCAAAAAGATCAGTTGTTTGGGGCGCTGCCTGCGGGTGGCGCCCCTTTTTTTGTTTAGGTCGCTGATGAGACGGTGCCTTCGAGTGCCCGTTCGCGGAGGTACAAGAAGAGTGGAAGGCCCAGCGAGACTCCCACTAAGAGGACGGAGACGATGGGGAGCCAGAGACCGCGCATTTTGAGGCGGGCGGCTTCGCTGCGGATGAAACCGATCAGGACGACTGCGGACACGAGGACGTCCATAGCAAAGAAGCCGCTGATGCGGTTGGCGAAGAGTTCGTGGACGAAGAGGGGCATGTTCAGGCCATGCGCGACGACCCAGGGCATGAATTGGGAGTAGGGAAAACCGAAAACGCAGAAGAGGAGATAGACGTTTTTGCGATTCATGCGCAGCCTCCCGCGA
The DNA here is from genome assembly GCA_036495665.1 of Candidatus Acidiferrum sp. Classification (GTDB taxonomy): domain Bacteria; phylum Acidobacteriota; class Terriglobia; order Acidiferrales; family UBA7541; genus Acidiferrum. The sequence goes on from DASXMM010000361.1 coordinate 6,176, forward strand.
TGATTTCAGAGAGTTGGAACGTCAGATACGCCCGGCGAAGGTATTTCTGCTAACTGCTCAGGGACTCTTCATGCGCCGGGCATATAGGTCTATACGCGCAAGAACGGCAAACATATCCGGGATTTGGCGGAAATTGGCCGGCGCGTATGTCGTCGGCGGCTTCAAGAACGATCTTTTGGGCTTCGTCCAGTTGCTTGTCGTCGCGCGTGGTGACCTGGATTTGATTGTTCTGCAGGTAGTGGAAGACGAGTCGGACCGGGTTCCATTCGAAGATCTCTTTAGCCGCGAGGGCGTAGAGACTGAGCTGTAGATCTTTCTTCGCGTCGCTGTCTTTTCTTGGTTTGCCGGTTTTATAGTCGATGATTTCCACGTCTTTGCCGCCTAGAGAATTGACCTGGTCCATGCGGCCGATGATCGTGACGATGTTTTCGAGGGGCAGTTCGAACGGCTTTTCCAGTTCGAGCACCTGCGTAGGCGTCTCGATGATCGACGTGTAGAACGTGCGTAGCTGTTCGAGGCCTTCCTGTTTGTACCCTTGTTCCTGGTAGTCGTCTTCAAATCCGGCGGAGCTCCATTCCATATGGAAGACGCGGGCCACTTCTTCGAACGGGAGTTTCACGCCTTTGCGAAGCTGATCGACAAAGCGCCTGATGGTGGTGTGCATCACGCTGCCGAAGCTGAGCACCGCTTTTGGGCCTTCGCGCAAGCGCCAGGAACGGCTAAAGAGATATTGCTGCGGGCAACCGCGGTAATTGCTGACGGCCGAAGGGCTCAGGGTGAGCGGCTCGGGAGTGGGTGGGTGAAATTCGAGAGCCCAGTCCGCGATCTGCGAGAAAATCTTTGGCGGCTCGTCAGAAATGGGGAAAAGCTGCGGCTCGACGATAAAGAGCGAATGTTTTTTCGTGACGGGTGCTTCGGGGAGTTTCGGCTTCAGCAGGTGGATGTCGCGCCGCTTGATTGCCGGGTCCATCAGCAGGTCTTCGATGAAGACCGGAATTTTGCCTTTTTTCTCCGTAAGCGTGGTGAGCGTGAGCCGATTTTCCGCGCGCGTTAGCGCGACGTAGAAGAGGCGGCGCTCTTCTTGAATGTGGAATTGCTCGGCGGGTTCGCCTTCTTTCATGAGAGCAGCAGGAAACTCAAACACGCGCGTGCGTTCCGACGCGGGAAATTTCTTGTTGTTGATGCGGAGCAGGAAAACCTGCGGAAATTCAAGGCCTTTCGCGCCGTGCACGGTCATGAGTTGCACCGCGTCGCCCGGAGAATCGTCTTCGAGGCTGATGGTGCCGCCGGCTTGTGAGTAGTAGTCGAGATACTCGACAAATTCGGCGAGGCCGCGTTTGTCGCTTTTGGGTTCCCACTCCTTGGCAAATTCGACCAGGCGTTTCACGTACTTGCGATCTTGCGGACTGGCGCGCTGCGCGACTTCGAGCCATTCGAGCAGATCGGCGAGGATGCCGCGAGCGGTGCGTCGGTGGACGTTTCGGCGTTGTTCGGCAAGGAATTCCACGAGATGGCCCAAGGCGGCATGCGTAGAATCAAACGGAAGCTGCCCTTGCGGGAGATGCAGCATGTCGTGGAGCGATTTCTTTTCTTTGCGCGCGCGTTCGGAGAGCCGCACGAGGTCAGCCGGTTCCAGGCTCCATGCGGGCGTGCCTAGGACGCGGGCGCACGCGATGTCGTCGGAAGGCGTGTCAATCAAACGCAGATAGGCGAGGACATCTTTAACGAGGGGATGGTCGAGGATAGAGAGGCGGCTGATTACAAACGGGATTTTGTGGCGGCAAAGCTCTTCGACCAGTTCGTGGCGGTGAGCATGCTGCCGGTAAAGAATCGCGAAATTGCGCCATTTGCAGCCGGCGGCATGCAGGCGCTGAAGTTCGTTGACGATCCAGCGCGCTTCATCGTGTTCGGTTTCGAGTTCAACGACGCGGATTTTTTCGCTTTCCGCTTTGTTGGCGCTTAAAACTTTTTTGGGGAAGTCGGCGCTTACGGTGTTTTGCGCGATGACTTGCGTGGCAACTCGAAGAATATTCGGCGTAGAACGGTAATTTTCGACCAGCGAGACGCGGAGTTTCGTCGAGTCCTGGCCTTCGCGCCAGCCGGCGAAACGTTCAAGGAAAAGTTTGAAGCTCCCGAATGAAGCGCCGCGGAAGCGGTAGATGGCCTGGTCGTTATCGCCGACCGCGATGATGTTCTTTTTCTCGCCCGCGAGGAGCTCGAGAAGGCCAAGCTGCGCGATGTTGGTGTCCTGAAATTCGTCAACGAGGATATAGCGATATTTTTCCTGAAGCTCGCGGCGAACCTCGGCGTTGGTCTCGAGAAGTTCGACGGCGCCGGTGATGAGCGACCCGAACGACACGCGCTTTTTTTCGCGCAGCAAGTCTTCGCTGGTGCGGTAAGCGCGGGCGATTTCCTGCTGGAGAGCAACTTCTTCGGCTCGCTCTTTGTACGTGTCATCGTCGAGTGCCAAGCGGTCGGCTTCAAGTTGCGCAGCAAGGCCGTCAGCGTAGTCCTGGTAGTCGCTGCACGAGACCAGTTCATCCTGGCACCGTGAGAAAAACTCCACGAAGTCGTTGAGGAACTGGCCGGGCTCCGCGAGCCGTCGGTATTTATCGAGCTTGAGCCGCTCGAGATTGCGCCGCAGCAGAATCCAGTGATCGACCTTGTCGAGCATGAGCCGCTCGGGACCAGATGCTTTGAGTAAGCCTTCGCAAAAGGCGTGGAACGTCTGCAGCGTGACCGATTTGCCGCGCCCGCCGGTAGCGCGCACAACACGTGCCTTCATTTCGCCGGCAGCCTTGACCGTAAACGTAAGTCCGAGAATATTTTCGCCCGAAAGCGACGGATCGGACTGGAGCAGGTGGCGAATGCGCTCCGTGATCACGCGCGTTTTGCCGGTTCCCGCGCCCGCAATAACAAGGAGCGGCCCTTCGCCATGCGTAATGGCGCGTCGCTGCGCATCATTCAGCTGCAAGTCGGCGATTTGAAGCGGCGAGCCCAGATCAAACAGTGTCGACATGACTTACGTAAGGTTAATGGATTTCTCAGTGAAGAGGAAATCGCGACGAAGTTTTGCAGAATTGATTTGGTTGCATGGGGAAAATTTCATCGTGAACGAGATGCAAACGGATTGATTGTGGTTTTGGACCGTCGTAGAAGTAGCCTTCTACAGCATCTTTGACCATTGCTCGAAGCTCGTCCCAAGTATCGCCCTGCGTGAATATACTTTCGGTCAGGCACGCGGCCGAATATCCGCCTTCGGCTTCCATAGTGACATCGAATACAAGCTGGCTTGAACGCGGTTCGTTCATGATTTCGTTCTCCTATGCTGAATCGAATCTATTTAGGTGTGAAAAGAGTGGCGCGTTGCGATGCCTCGCCTGCCGCGACCTTCGCCGTAAATTCGGCGGATTTGCCGCGGGGGACGCTCAGGGATTCCCATTTGCCTGTTTTCACGAAGGTGAGATGTTTGGCCAGGAACAGGATTTGGCCGCTGTGTTGGGCGTAGTGGGCGATTTGGCGGTTAATGGCTTGCATGACGGAATGCGGCTCGGAGCGGATTGTCACGGTCCGCCTGAGATCGGTTTCGGCTAGCGGTTCAAGTGCGTCGAAGAGGCATTTCCATCCCGCTTCCCAAAGTTGCGTTAGCTCGGCGCGGGTTTGCGGCGGACTCTCGAATTCGGTGTCGCGGTGGCGGTCGGGTTTCTCGCCGTCGGTGGTCAGGAAATCGCGAAAGCGGGAGCGCATGTTGCCGGACATGTGTTTCACGATGACGGCAATGGAGTTGGACTCACAGTCGAGTGCGGTGAATAGCGCTTCGTCGGAGCATTGCGCCATCGCGCGATCGGCGAGCTTTTTGTAGTAGTGAAAGAGGCCGATCGAATCGCGCAAATACGAAGTGGAAAGTTGGTGAGGCATGAGGATATTTTGTCGCGCGCGAGGGGATTGTCAACGGCAATCGAATCGTGGGGAGGTGCGTCTAAAGGGTCGAGGTTCCTGAAAAATAAAGCTTGACATTTCGCCTTTTGTTCGCCTAGTATTTCGCTCACGGAAGTTCGATACCACACTGGAGGCCGACATGACCATTGGACAATCGATGCTGCCTGAATTTGACCAAGAGATGCAAAGCACACGCAAAGTGCTGGAGCGCGTGCCTGACGACAAATGGGGCTGGAAGCCGCATGAGAAGTCCGGCACGGTTGGCTGGCTGGCATCGCACGTGGGTACGGTGCCCGGGTGGATCACCATGACCATCAACACGGAAGAGTTGGATTATGCGCCGGTCGACGGGCCGTCCTACGAGGCACCGAAGATTACGAATCGCAAAGAGTTGCTCGCGCAGTTTGACAAAGAGGCTGCCGAGGCGCGGGCGGCGCTGGCAGGCGTCAGCGATGCAGACTTGATGAAGGGCTGGAAGTTGCTGGCTGGAGGCAAAGAGATTTTCACGTTGCCTCGGGTGGCTTGTATTCGCGGCATGTGCATGAATCACATGATTCATCACCGGGCGCAGCTTACCGTTTACTACCGGCTGGTTGGCGTGCCGGTTCCGGGCTTGTACGGACCGAGCGCCGACGAAGGCATGCCGGATTCAGCGGCTGCGGCGAACTAAGGACCCCGAACTATTCCATCGGATGTAGGGCGGTTGCACTTCCATGGCTTTTTGTTGGCCTCGGGCAGGCTCCGGCGCAACGCGGTATAATGGTGGGCGTTGTTCCTCCGGAGGATCACCACTCACATGGATACGCCCGTCATTCTTTCTGCAGTTCGCACGCCTATTGGAAAATTCCAGGGCGGGCTAGCTGGGTTTTCGGCCGTCGAGCTTGGCGGCAGGATTGTCGCTGAAGCCATTCGGCGCGCGGCGATCGACCCTGACGAAGTTGATGAAGCCATTCTCGGCAACGTGGTGCAGGCGGGGCTTGGGCAGAATCCGGCGCGGCAGGCAGCGCTAAAGGGCGGTTGCGCCCCTCACGTCGCGGCGATGACCATCAACAAGGTCTGCGGGTCTGGGCTGAAGGCGGTGGCACTGGCCGCGCAGGCTGTGCAGCTTGGCGAGTCGGAGATGGTAGTGGCGGGCGGCATGGAGTCGATGTCCAACTGCCCTTACTTGCTGCCGAACGCGCGGACGGGTTACCGGCTGGGCGATCAGAAAGTCGTCGACTCGATGATTCACGACGGACTTTGGGACGCATATGAAGACTTTCATATGGGAATGACCGGAGAGCTGGTCGCGGAAAAATACGGCATCACACGCGAAGAGCAGGATAAGTTTGCGGTCGAGAGTCACCAGAAAGCGATTCGCGCCCGCAAATCGTGTTTTTTTGAAGCGCAGATTCTGCCCATTGAAGTGCCGCAAAAAAAAGGCGAGCCGATCGTCATCAAGTATGACGAATCACCGCGCGAAGACACTTCGCTCGAAGCGCTGGCAAAGCTGAAGCCAGCATTCAAAAAAGACGGCACGGTCACAGCCGGCAACGCGCCGGGGACAAATGACGGCGCCGCAGCCCTGATCGTCACCAGCGAGCGCAACGCGCAGCGTCTCGGCAAGCAGCCGATAGCGCGAATCGTGGCGCAGGCGGTCAGCGGAGTCGAGCCGAAGTGGGTGATGATGGCGCCGGTGGACGCGGTGGAAAAACTGCTAACCAAAACCGGCTGGGACCGCGACAAGGATGTCGACCTCGTCGAACTAAACGAAGCGTTTGCGGTTGCGGCGATTGCCGTGACGCGCCAACTGCGGCTCAATCCGGAAAAGGTGAACGTGAATGGCGGCGCGGTGGCCATCGGCCATCCCATTGGCGCAAGCGGCGCGCGCATCCTGGTTACACTTCTT
>DASXMM010000362.1:0-10552 GCA_036495665.1 Candidatus Acidiferrum sp.
ATGGCGCTGAGAGGCAGCATCTTCTCCTGCAATTCCGAGGCTACGGCAGGATTCTACACATTACAATTTGAACTGGGTTAATTTTGCGAAGTGGCGTGCCCTGGCGTGTATCTCGCTGCGTTTCAGGACGCGCAGGCGGTCAAGGCCAAAACGCTCCACGGTGAAGCTGCCCAGCACGGAGCCGTAGACCATGGCGCGGCGGAGCGTGGCGTCGCTCAAGTCTTTTGCTCCCGCGAGGTAGCCCATGAAGCCGCCGGCGAAGCTGTCGCCTGCTCCTGTCGGGTCGTGCGGTTCTTCCAGCGGGAAGGCCGGGACGCAGAAGACGCCGCGCTTGTCGACCATCATGGCGCCGTATTCGCCGCGCTTCACAACCAGCGTCGAGGGGCCCATCTTGAAAATGTGTTTCGCGGCGCGCAAGAGATTGTGCTCGTTCGAGAGCTGCCGCGTTTCGGAATCGTTGATCATTAAAATATCCACGTGCTTTAGCGTTTCGCGGAGTTCGCTGGGGGTGCGCTCGATCCAATAATTCATCGTGTCCAGCGCGGCCAGCTTCGGCCGGACCTTCACTTGCTTCAGGACGTCGCGCTGCAAATCGGGAGCGATATTCGCGAGGAAAACATATTTGGATGCGCGGTATTTTTCGGGCAGCTTTGGCTTGAACTCCGCGAACACATTCAAGTCGGTCGCCAGAGTTACGCGTTCATTCAAGTTTTCGGAATAGCGGCCCGCCCAAAAAAACGACTTCCCTGGCACGCGTTCGAGTCCTTCGGTGTCAATGTGCCGCCCGCGAAAAATCGCCTCGTCTTTCGTTGTAAAGTCTTCGCCCACAATGGCCACGAGGTTGACGGGCGCAAAGAAACTAGCGGCGACTGCGAAATAGGTTGCGGCGCCGCCCAGCGTCCAGTCGACTTTTCCGTACGGGCTTTCGAGCGCGTCAAATGCCACCGATCCGACTACGAGCAAGGACACAGGCTTCTCCTAGGAAATATATTTGCCGATAATCGCTGCGAGCTTTTTCTTTGTAGCGTTGGGTACGAGGTTCAAATCTGTTACTAGCGCATGCTTCAGTGCTGCGCCGCACTTGCAGTTGCGTTCGGCTGGCATCGCCGCCACGGCTGCGCGCAGGACTTTCTGCGCGTTCTCCGCATTTTGCACCAGGGTTGCGATAATTTGAGAAGCTGTTACTGACTCATGGTCTGGATGCCAGCAATCGAAGTCCGTGATCATCGCAATCGTTGCGTAACAGATCTCTGCTTCGCGCGCCAGTTTGGCTTCGGTGACGTTGGTCATGCCAATCACATCGAATTGCAGCTGGCGGTGCATGTTCGCTTCGGCCAGCGTTGAGAACTGCGGCCCTTCGATGCAGACGTACGTGCCGCGGCGGTGCACCATCACAGCGCAATGCACGCTGGCGTCGGCCAGGACGCTCGAAACTTGGCCACAGGTCGGCTTGTCGAATCCCACGTGCGCCACTAACCCATCTCCAAAAAAAGTTGAGATGCGATTCTTGGTGCGGTCCACAAACTGGTCGGGGACAAGAAACTCGCCTGGCTGCAAATCTTCTTTGAGCGATCCGACGGCGCTGACGGAGATAATCCTCTCGACACCCAGAAGCTTCATCGCATAGACGTTCGCACGAAAATTAATTTCGGTCGGGAGAATCCGGTGACCGCGTCCGTGCCGTGCCAGAAACGCCACACGCTTTCCTTCCAGGATTCCCAGTACCATGACGTCCGACGGCTCGCCGAACGGTGTCTTCACTTTGACTTCGCGCGTCTTGGTCAGGCCGTCCATCGAGTACAGCCCGCTGCCGCCGATGATACCGATTTCGGCCTGCGTGTTCGCGCGCTTCGACTTCTCCGCTTTTCCAGCTGCCATTCTCTTTTCTCCGTGAGTTCAGGAATTCAGGCCCGATTCAGGTCCACCGGTTCGCAAACTACTTTCCCGTCCACCTCGTGCAAGGTCCCCGAGGGAAAGTCCGGGTCATGTCCAAACGCCACAATCCAGCCGTTGCGGACGAACTCGGCGATCCACTTGCGTTTCGTTTCGAGGGTTGTCAACGGGTATAGATCGTACGCAATGATCCACGGTAACGGCAAATGGTGGCGCGTCGGGATAAGGTCCGCCACCATCATCAGCTTCTTTCCGCCGCCGGTAATCTGCACGCCTTGAATCTGCAAATTGTGTCCGGGAATTTTTACGACGGAGATCCCTGGCAAAATCTGGGTGTCGCCGTCGACGAGTTGCCACTGCCCAGCCTCGGTGATCGGCGTGAAATCATGCGCGTAATAGCTCGCGCGATCGCGCTCTGTGGGCTTCATGGCGTGGTCCAACTCGGCGCGCTGAACGACATATTTTGCATTCGGAAATGTTGGAACGAGCTTGCCGTCCACCGAGCGCGTGTTTCCGCCTGCGTGATCGAAATGTAGATGCGTGTTGATGACCACATCGATTTGTTCCGGTCTCAGTCCGGCCTTCGCCAGCGAATCGATGTACGGATCACCGTCGGCGAAACCATAAATATTCCTGAGCTTCGCGTCCCACTTCGTTCCGTTGCCGGTTTCTACCAAAATGTTTTTGCCGGCCGCGCGCAGCAGCAATGAGTTCGCTGCCAGCGGGATGCGGTTCCGTTCGTCGGCGGGCATTTTCTTTTCCCACAGTGGCTTGGGCACGACGCCAAACATAGAGCCGCCGTCCAGCCAGAAAATCCCGCCGTGAATGTGCCGGACTTCGATGTCGCCGAAATGCATTGTCAGCTCGCCTCAGACTGCAACGCCACTTTTCGCAAGCATCTCATTCACCGCCGTGAATGGATCCTTTTTTCGTTCCGCGACGTCTTTGGCCATCTTCGCCAACAGCGCTTCGCCGTTGGGTCCACCTAGAACTCTTTCGACGAGCCGCGACTCGATCAGACCTAACAGGCGCCGCTTCCAATGTTCGACGTGCTTACGCTCTCGTTCACCGCTGCTCTCAAAATGTTTGCGAAATTTGCCGATTGTTTCTGCGAGCGCGTCAATTCCTTTACTCTCGCTGGCTACCGTTCGCACCACTGGCGGATGCCAGCCGTCTCGCGGCATCACCAGGGACAGCATCGCCATTAGCTGTTGCTCCAAGCGGTCTGCCCCTTCGCGATCGGCCTTGTTCAAAACAAAAATATCGCCAATCTCCATCAATCCGGCTTTCATGTTTTGGATGTCGTCGCCCAGGCCTGGAACAAGCACGACCAAAACGCAATCGGCGAGGCGGACTATGTCGATTTCATCCTGCCCGACGCCGACCGTTTCGATCAGGACTTCTTGTTTCCCCGCAGCATCCAGTAGAAGGGCGACTTCCGCCGTGGCGCGCGCCAGTCCTCCCATAAAGCCGCGCGTGGCCATTGAACGGATAAACATTCCGCGATCGCTGGCGTGGCTCTGCATGCGAATGCGATCGCCGAGAATGGCGCCGCCTGTGTATGGACTAGTTGGATCGACCGCAATCACGCCGACTTGCTCTTCGTGCTTGCGATAGTAGGCCGCGAGCCGATCCACCAGCGTGCTCTTGCCGGTACCCGGCGCGCCGGTCACTCCAGTGAGATAAGCGCGTCCCGTATGTGCGAACAGCTGCCGCAGCAATTCTTCCGCTTCCGGTTGATGATTCTCAATCGCGGTAATCGCGCGCGAAATTGCGCGGACTTCGCCGGCGCGCACCTGTTCCGCCCAGCCCTCAACGGGCGGCGTCATATTGTCCTTGGATCTGTAGCGGATTCGACAAAGACTGAATGCACCCGTCTATTATCCCGAATTTCCCGCATTTAACAATTCACTTGGAAAGGTTACGTACCCACCGCGAGTTCTATAGTTCGAGTCCCGGCGGCTTGAGTTCGGGATGCTTGATGTAAATTGGCACTAATATCTGTTCGAAGACCGAGTATACAAGCGCTCCGACCCGACGATGATAATTCGCGAATTCTTCAGGCGCACTTGTCTCTTGCACTCTCTCGATCGATTCGCTGAGGCGTCCGTTGATTTCGAGAAGCAAGTCGCTGACGTACTTAGCAGTTTCCGTATTTTCGAACACAGATACACCCCGGGTTTCGAACCGTCCGAAAGAATTAACGAGTATTCACTTCTTTCCCAACAATTGGCGGGCAATCACCAACTTTTGGATTTCGCTGGTGCCCTCGCCGATGGTGCAGAGCTTCACGTCGCGATAATACTTCTCGGCGGGGTAGTCCTTGATGAAGCCGTAGCCGCCGTGCACCTGCACGCACTCGTTCGCGACGCGCACGGCAACTTCGCTGGCAAACAGCTTTGCCATACTCGATTCGCGGGTGAAGCGCACGTCTTTCTTATCAGCAAGCCATGCGGCCTGGTAGACGAGTAGCCGCGCTGCTTCGACTTCGGTCGCCATGTCTGCCAATTTGAACTGAATGGCCTGAAACTCGCTGATGGCCTGCCCAAACTGTTTGCGTTGCTTGGCGTAGTTCACTGCCGCTTCGAGTGCGCCTTGCGCCATACCCAGCGCCAGGGCCGCGATCGAAATCCTGCCGCCATCCAAAACCTTGAGGCTGCCTGTAAATCCTTCGCCTTCCGGCCCAAGCAAATTCTCTAGCGGCACGCGGCAATCCGAAAAGGTAACTTCTGACGTATCGCTCGCGCGCAGGCCCAGCTTGTTTTCTTTCTTGCCCGGCTTGAACCCCGGCGTACCCTTTTCCAAAATGAACGCGCTGATTCCGTGCGAACCTTTCTCCTTATCCGTCACCGCCATCGCAACGCACGTGTCCGCGTAATGGCCGTTCGTTGTGAACGTCTTGGCTCCGTTAAGCACCCAAGAATTGCCATCGCGCCGCGCCGTACTTCGCGTCCCGCCCGCATCGGAACCGGCGCCTGGCTCCGTCAACGACCACGCCCCGATGTGTTTCCCCTGCGCTAGCGGCACGAGATACTTCTTCTTTTGCGCTTCGGTCCCAAACTTGAAAATGTGATTGCTGCAGAGCGAATTGTGCGCCGCAACAATGATTCCGACCGACCCATCCACTCGCGAAAGCTCTTCAATCGCAATGACGTACTCGATGTAGCCGAGCCCTGCGCCGCCGTATTCCTCGGGGAAAATCACGCCCAGCAGCCCCATCTCGGCCAGCTTCGGCATGATCTCGATCGGGAAGTGGGACACCTCATCCCATTCCATTACGTGCGGCCGAATTTCTCCTTCGGCAAATTCCCGCACGCTTCGCCGCAACTGCTGCTGTTCCTCGGTAAATGTGAAGTCCACGATGTCTCCGGGCGGGTATATCCCTCGGCTATACTCCACCAAAGTTCCGCTTATACTCCATTTTACACAACGGCGGCCAACCGTCACTCGATTGGGATCGAAATTGTTCTGTCGATTGTTACGCCCGGGCCTTCTGGGGCACGGCAACAACTTCTTTTAACACCGCGAGCGCACGCTCAATACCGGCTCGATCCACGTCACAATGCGTCACGAACCGCACCGAATGAGTCGCTGTGTCGAGCGCCCAGATACCTTTCTCGCGCAAAAGATCGCACAACTCGACCGCAGTTTTCCCGGTCAGCTCGCAATCGAAAATTACAATGTTGCTGCGCACCTTCGACGGTTCGATCTTCAACCCCGGCATCGCTGCGATCCCTTCGGACAAGTGCCGCGCGTTTTCATGATCCACATGCAGTCGCTTCGGTGATTCTTCCAGCGCGATCAAACCGGCGGCCGCCAAGACTCCCGCTTGGCGCATGCCGCCGCCAAACATCTTCCGGTAAATCCGGGCCTTCTCGATAAACGCTTCAGAGCCCACAATCATCGAACCCACCGGCGCGCCCAATCCTTTTGAGAGACAAAACATCACGGAGTCCACACTTTTCGTCATACGCGCGACGCTCTCGCCCAGGGCCGTCGCTGCGTTAAAAACGCGCGCACCATCCATGTGTACCTTCAGGCCCGCGTCATGCGCGTGACCGCAAATTTCATCCACGGACGCCGTCGCATGCACTGTCCCGCCCGCCATATTGTGGGTATTCTCGATGCAAATCAGAGCGGTCTGCGAGTCGTAGTAAATCTTCGGGCGAATCACCGCTTCGATCATTTTCCAGGAGAGAATTCCGTCCTCGCCTCGCGCAATCCTCGGCATGCACCCAGCAATCGCCGACATGGAAGCCAACTCATACAAATTGACGTGACTCTTTTCGTCGCAAATCACTTCATTGCCGTGATGCGTCCAGACTTTGATCGCGATCAAATTTCCCATGCACCCGGTTGGTACAAAGAGGGCGGCTTCTTTGCCAAAAATTTCCGCTGCTCGCTTCTCTAGCCTGTTCACGGTCGGGTCTTCGCCGTAGACGTCGTCGCCGACCTCGGCCTCCGCCATCGCTCGTCGCATCTCAGCGGTCGGACGTGTGACCGTGTCGCTCCGAAGATCGACAACATCGTTCAACGCCGTCACGCTGTCTGGATCACTGCGCATTCCGCTTTTAGCAATCGTGCTCACGTTGTCCCTGCCTCTTCTCTGCGATCTCTGCCGACTCAGCGTTCTCTGCGTAAATCTTTTCGCGGCTTTTGCGTCTACCGCATCAACCCCACAAACACCTCGTTTGACACACTCAACTTCGCCGGAGAAAGCCGCACGATTTCGCCATCCCTCTGGACAAGTCCGGCCGATTCCATGGGCGCAAAGCGAGCGTCAAGCGCAACCCCATACTCGCGTTCAATCCGCCCCAGATCAATCCCGTCGAGCTGCCGAAGTCCCAAAAATAATTCTTCCTCCAAAGCGCTGTCGTGAGTCACCGGCTCCAGTTGATCGAGCGGCAAGCGGCCAGCTTGAATCGCGCCAGCATACTCGGCCGCGTCATGCTCATTTGCCCATCGCTGCGTGCCGGAAAATGAATGCGCGCCTGCTCCAAAACCCAAATAGGCCTCGCGCCTCCAATACTTCAAATTGTGCCGCGACTCAAATCCCGGCTTCCCCCAATTCGAAATTTCGTAATGGTGATAGCCTGCAGACCCGAGAAAGTCGCAAGCCAGCTCATAAAAGTCCGCCATCTCATCGTCGCCAGGCACGGCGCCCGCCGAATACTTCAGCCCTCCGCTGATCAATTCCTTCCCCAGGCGGCTGCCCTCATCAACTTCCAACAGGTACACGGAAACATGTTCAGGCGAGAGCTTCGCCAATTCCTCGAGCGATTCCTGCCAACTTTCCGCCGTCTGATACGGCAGCCCCGCAATCAAATCGAAACTAATATTCCGAATGCCTGCGTCACGCAAAATCGGGACAGACCGATAAATATCGGCCCTTCGATGCATCCGCCCAGCTGCCACCAATTCCTTATCCGCAAACGACTGCAACCCAAAACTCACCCGGTTGATGCCAGCCGCAACCCACGCTGCAGCTTTCCGTGCCTCAATGGTCTCAGGATCAGCTTCGAGCGTCACCTCATGCAACCCCGTGGGGAACGCCTCTCGAATCGCATCCATCATCTTGTGTAGCAGCGCGGGCTCCAGCAAGCTGGGCGTGCCGCCGCCTATATAGACCGTATCCACGGTCGCCTCTGCAAATCCCTCTGGCAACTCCACGCCAGCTGTGGCATACAGGCCGCGATATCCACGAATCTCCTTTACGACTGCATCTGCGTAGGGCGAAAACCGCCCCGCCGACACCACGCCCGTATGGAAATTGCAGTAGGTGCACTTCGTCTGGCAAAACGGCACCTGTATATAAATCCCCAGCCGTGTCATACCAAAAACTTTAGCACACCCGCTCCTCCGTCTTCTCTGCGCGCTCTGTGTTGGGAAAACCTGAAGCCGCAAAAGTATCGATCGAAAGCGCCGAATCTTGGTGCTATTCGCTGTTCTGCACGATCCTGACCCAAATCGTCCTTTCCCTCGGACCATCGAACTCGCAAAAGAAAATTCCTTGCCAGCGGCCCAGTGCCAGCTTCCCATTCTCTACAAAAATCATCTGCGAGGATCCCGTCAAAACTGCCTTGGCATGCGAATCCGAGTTCCCTTCCGCGTGCCGATAACCCCCAGCGCGCGGTACCAGCTTGTCGAACACCGCCTCCAAATCCGTTGCTACATCCGGGTCAAAGTGCTCGTTAATCATCACGCCCGCCGTGGTGTGCGGCACAAATACATAACAAAGGCCGGTTGTCACTCCCACTGCTTCCACCGCCCGTCTGACCTGATCCGTCACATCCACCAACTGCGTTCGCCGCGCCGTCTTCACCTGCAAAAGTTTCATCGTTAACTCCATGCCGCCCGCAAATTCTACCATCGGCGTTCGCGAGCAGTTCACCTCCTGTCCACCCACGGTTCACCGCCAGTGCATTGTCGCTTCTCCGGTTCTGGGCGAAAGTGCACATCGTCATCCAACACAGACTTACTTGGTCGTCCAACCAGGTAAGTAGAACGGTGGCCCCGGCCCTTGTTCCCGGCTGGGACCGCCGTTCAAAAAATCAGGAGGCTGCCGTGCAAAGCAAGTTCAAGGACACCGGGCGAATGTGGTTGTGGGGATTTCTGGCTGTTATCGCGTTGGCACAGCTTTACGTGGTTCGAGAACTCCTCGCAGCCTTCGTCATTTTCACTCTCGGCTTTGCCGCGCTGGCCTTGGTGGTGGCAAGCCTCTACGCGCTGCAAAAGTCTGCAGAGTTCGCCGTAGCACGTGTGGCCACCCTTCGGCACCCGGTCATGGATATGGCCCGCGCCACCAGAAAGATGGCTTCCGTCAGCAACATCAGCGCAGTCGGCCACGAGGAACGGAAGGCTGCCTAACCCGGAATGAAACGTTTTCGTTCGCTTCTGCACTACGGGTTGGGCATCCATCTCTTTCAATCCCGCGGTGCTGGGCAAGCAAAGAAAGCAATGCTTCATGAAATTTCGTACCCGTCCAACTCAAGAGCGCAGAAGCACCTTAGGTGAGTCGGCCTCCCCCAGCCTGCTCGTCTCAGCAACGTGCCAGCGCTCCAGGGAGCCTCTCTTGGTACAGAAACCGTCATACTCCCGGCGCGCGCTAAGCCGCCTTCCAGCCTCGGAAGACATCTGGGTCTGCTGGGTTTGCAATGGCCGCGACGACATCTCGCGGGTCCTCGATATCAGCATCGATGGCCTATTTATTCAGACCCAGCATGTCAAAGTCAAAGAAGGCATGCCTGCCAAACTGGACTTTCTGGTTCAGGAAGGGCGCATCAAAGCCGAAGCCGTGATTCGCCACGTAAAAGGCGGGAGCGGGCTTGGGTTGCGATTCATCGCTGTAGCGGAGGAAGACCGCCGCCGCTTAAAAGCCCTCCTTTCGAGGCTACGCTCGAACCACAACCGCCCCTCATAGACCTCGCAGGCTGGGGTCGCGCATTGCGTCACCGCCCTACCATTTGATCTCGGACGTTCGGTCGACTCGACAATTCCGGCAAACGAATCGCTAGCGCTTGATCATCCGCACATGGTAGCTGAACGGCCTCTCAATCACTTCCTCCAGTTTCCATCCTCCCGCTTCGCAAAGCGTGCGAAACGCCTCGATCGTCCGAGGCCGCGTCAACATCCGGGCGGCAATGAGTGAAGCCCTGACCGGCGCGCCGTCACGCGTCACCGATCCCACGACAAATGCATCGCTCGCCGTTCCCGCATGGAGCATCCTCAAGTTCGAAACAATCTCCTCGTCCGTACCGTATTCAAACAGTCCGCCTTCCGAAGAGATTCCGCACGCGGCATCGCTGGCACGCAATTCCGCAAGCGCCGCCTCCAATCGCCCGACGGCCGACCAATCGAAGCTCAAATGCCGGAACTCGACGTCCAGCCCGCTCAATGGTCCGGCGCCTGCGCCTAGCGCCGCGACGGCACGCGCGCCAAAGGCGGGGCCGCAAGCGTCCAGATCCATCACTGCGATCACGATCTTCCGTCCCGCTAACAATAACGGCCGCCGAGCGTCGGCTGCTGCGTCCGAAACCGACGCATGGAGATGGATCAACGCATTCCAGCTATCCGCTCCCGCTCCGCCGCCAATATTCACGAGGCACACGGGCTGCGATGGCTCGACAGCAGCGCTACGCCGCAGCCCGTCTGCCAGCAAACGCGCCATGTCCTGCAACCGCAGGCGCGCCGTAAACGCGGGAAACGACGCAGCAATCCTCCGATCGATCGGACCAGCGTCCGCGCCTAGATTCTCCGGCCCTAGCTTCAAGAGATAGGTAGTCATCCCGTTCAGAAATGTTCCCGCGGCCGCCATTAGTCCCTTGCCCAACATCGAATTTCGTAAGGCCGCCTTGAGAGCTTCCGGCACCTCCCGTTGCTGCGCGGCCTCGTGAACATATTGCTCGGCCATTGCGGCGAGCTCCTCGTCCGTGGCGGCCACGGCAAACGCCGGGTTGGTCACGTCAACCACTGCAGTCTTCACGCCCTGTTCTGTCTCTGCGTAGGAAATGCCCGTCGCCATGCGTTCCTCCTCAGGAATGCGCTCGCCATACAGCAAGAATTCCCAGCCCATACGGCGATGAATTTTGGAGTTACCTAACAAACTCCCTTTATTAATTGTATCATATTCTCGGGCTTTTTGCAAGGGAAACAGACTGAA
>DASXMM010000363.1:0-4278 GCA_036495665.1 Candidatus Acidiferrum sp.
GGGACTCAGAATCGAACCACGGCACCTGGCTGTGAAAGATTTTTTGGCGAGGCAAGGCGCGATTTTTTGTGGTGACTGTCCGCGCCTATTTGTTGCCTGAAAGAAATCGCGCGATGTTCTCGTTCAAAAAGTTCGCGTCTGCGGGATCGGCGGCTGCGCCCGCCGGGTGGCCCCAGAGCGACGGAATCGGCATGAGCGTCACGGTTTTCATGAAACCGGCTTCGTAGCGTGCGTCGGTGACCGGAAAATACAAATCCGTCGCTGAGGGCATGTACAGGAACGGCGCTTTGATCGACGCCAAGGCCTTTTCCACATCGCCGCCAAAGCCTGGCGTCGTTCCTACGTCGTGTTTCTCCCACGTGCGCATCTGCAAAATTAAATTGTTGGCGTCCGCTCCAGGAATGAGGTTCGTTTTCAAGTCATTCACAAAGCTCTCGAACGTTGTCCCGGGCTTCGCGCCTTCGCGCCACATCTCTTTTCGCCACCACTCCTGAGAAAAGAGCCAGGCCTCCCACACAATCGCAAATGCTTCGATGCCTTTTTTGGGTTCTTCCTTGTAATCGCCGTTCGCGAAAACGGGATCGGTCGTTATGGCGGTAATCTCGCTCTCGAGGCGCACGATTCCGTGCCCGTAGGTTTTCGCGGTTCCGGACGTCGCTACGAATCGGTCCGCAAACGTCGGGTAGCTTACCGCCCATTGAAAGGCTTGCTGCGCACCCATCGAGAATCCAATCACGGCGCGCAGGTGCGTAATTTTCAACTCCTCGGTGAGCAGGCGGTGCACGGCCTCGATGTTGTCGCGAATCGTCGTAACAGGGAAGCGTGGCCCATGAAGCGGCTCCGGCGTGTTGCTCGGCGACGACGAATTGCCATTGCCAAACAATTCGGTTGCGACAAGAAAATACTTCGACGGATCGAGGGCCTTGTCCGCGCCTATTAGCCACTCATAGCCGTGAAAATTAGCCATGTAGTGCGACGGCAGCAGCACCGCATTGTCTTTCGCGGCGTTCAACTTGCCGTACGTTCCATACACCACGCGCGCCTGCGGCAGAACAACGCCACTTTCAGTTTTAAAGTTCGCAATTACGAACTCATGCCGCTCCGACGACGGAGCCTTACTCTCCTCCGCCTCCTGCGCCAACGCCCCGCGAGTGGCAATCAACTGAGAAATCAGGAGCACGAAGACCAGTCTTTTCATCTGGAACCCACCTGTTTTCTTTGCGGCTTTTGCCGTCTGGATCGAACAATCCTGCGAATCCGCTCGGCGAGTGTTTCACTGCGCGTATCTCGTTTGAGGCACGTATCCTATCACCGTCGTCGATAACAGCTACGTGTTCATGGCGAGCTTTGAGCCGCGGTACTGCTAGTTATGATTTGGGCGACTGTGCAACAACATTTCGCCAATCCGTCGTACCATCTTAGAAAGGGGCATCTTTCCGGAGGCGAACCATTGGGATCCGAACGGGAAAAACGCCGCACGCCAAGATATTCGTTCATTGCCAGTGCCGAGTTGATTGAAGAGACTTCGGACGTGCGCATAGCCACGCGCGTAAGCGAGCTGAGTCTTTACGGTTGCTACCTGGATATGATGAATCCGTTCCCGACGGGAACTCTCGTTCTCGTTAAAATCTCGGCAGGGGAAGCTTTCTTTCAGGCCAAATCAAAAATCGTCTACGCGCAGCCGAACATGGGCGCCGGCGTCGTTTTCCTGGAGACCGAAGCCGAATATCAGCCGGTGCTGGAGCGCTGGCTCGACGAAGCGTCGCGGAGCAATCAAGCACGCGTAGGGTGAGCCCGGGCTGCACGGTGGCGCGCTCTTCGCCGGTCCCGCCGTTCTACCTTCTGAAAATTATTTGTGGTGAGACTTCTCTTGCTGATCGACGGCGTCGTGTAGCCCGTCCATCACCTTGCTTTTTTCCTGCGAGTTGGACGTCTTCCTCAGGTCAGACCACAAGGTCGTTCCCGTCTTCGCATCGATTAGAGTGAGCCGCGTGCACCCCGGTGGCGCAAGCTCCTCGCCTTGAGCGGAGGTCTCGCTGACCGGCTTGGGATCGTAGGTGGCGGCAGGGTCTCCGCCGGGCACGAATTTGACGACGCTGCTTCCCGTAAATCGCAAAACAAGATCCGCCTTCTGCGGAGCGTCCACAATTTCGTAGCGCCCCCATTTGCCGATGCTCATATAGGCGTCGTGTTGAATCTCGGCGTCATTGGTTTGGTTATCCACGTAAATCGTTTTCGCCGAAATTACTTTCGCGGGCACGGCGCCCGGTTTGTCGGTTGCGTGCGCTAGTCCGAACCCCAGCAGCATCGCAGTCACAGAGAGAACGGACGTTGTCGTTATTCTTTGCATGTGCATGGAGGCACCTCGTCGTGGCGATTTCCTAGGCTGATGGATGATCAACTTTAGGAAGCGGAATCTTTCCAAGTAACTGGACACAGGACGCAAAATAGGGCACGTGGCGTGGGGTCCCGGGCGCCTGTCCCGCAGGGTAGGGTTCGGGCGCGCAGAGGCTTTCTGAAGTGGTTTTTGGGGGGAAAAACCAAAATGGCGCTGTGCGCGGGAGTTTGTTGGCGATAGCATCAGCCAAATATGAGTGCTACGAGCGTTGACGGGGCCGGCCGTGAAAGGTTTGTTTTGAAGTGGATACGCGGGCGGGAAGAAGAGATGGCGCGGGTGGTGGCCGAGCTTGTCGCTATGCCTTCCGAAAATCCCCCAGGGAAAAATTATCGCGCCGTTACCAAAGCCCTTGAGAAGCACATCCGGCGGTTCGGCTTCGATCTGAGGCGGTTTCAGCCCAAGTCGAAACGCAGAGTGTCGAAGGGCAAATACGCGAACGAAAGTCCGACTTGTCTGCTGGCCGAATACGGCCGAGGAATGCGGACGCTCTACTTTCACGGGCATTACGACGTGGTGCCCGCGCAGAGCCCTGAGCAATTCAAGCCGGCACGGAAGAAGCATTTTTTGTTTGGACGCGGATCGTGCGATATGAAGGGCGGAATTGTAGCGATGCTCTATGCGATGCGGGCGCTCAAGGAGTGCGGCGTGTCGCTCGAAGGCAAGGTAGGTCTGATGCTCGTGCCAGATGAGGAGACCGGAGGAGCGCGCGGTTCGGCGCGGTTGGCACGCGATGGATTGCTGGGCCGCAACGGGATCGGGATGCTGACGGCCGAGCCGACGAGCGGGGTGGTGTGGAATGCAAATCGTGGCGCGATTTCGTTGTGCGTCGAGGTTTGCGGCAAGTCTGCGCACGTAGGTCTGCAGCATCGCGGAGAAAACGCGTTCGAACGCATGCATCGGGTCGTCGAGCGATTGCTCGCGCTGAAGCGAGAAGTGGAGCAGCGCACGACAGTGCATCAGATTGGGGGCGAACCCGCATCGGAGGACGGCGTTGGTCGCGGGGCGTCGCGCGCGCGACACTCCATCTTGATGGTCGGTGGGGAAAGCGGAGGCGGATCGAATTTCAACGTCGTACCGGGGAAATGCTGGTTTACGGTCGACCGGCGGATCAATCCCGAAGAAAATCTCGAAGACGAGAGAGCAAGACTGATTGGTGTTCTGCAAGAATGCCAGCGAGAAGGAATTCCGCTGACCTGGGAGATTTTCCAGGAAGCGCCGCCGGCGGGTTCCGGTGCGGATGAAAAATTGGGCGTGGCGCTTGCTGCGAGCATAGAGAAGATCACCGGGAACGCGCCGCGTTTTGAGATGTGCCCCGGCCTGCTGGAAACGCGTTTTTATGCGGCGAAAGGCGTGCCCGCCTATGCGTACGGCCCTGGGCTGCTTTCCGTCGCGCATGGACCGAAAGAATACGTGGACATGCGGCGGGTCGTCGATTGCGCATCCGTTTACGCCGTGACAGCGATGGAGATGTTGAAGCAGTGACTCGCGCGCTCCACCCACAGCAACGCGGCTCCTGGTAGTTGTGTTGTCGTCTGTTGGAGACGCGCATTAGAACGTGAGGCGCGCCGTCCTGGGAACAAACCGCGGATGCGGCCCGAGCGGCGTTTATTCTCTGTTCATATTCGGTGCGCTAGCTTCACTTCGAGATGGCGGCTCATCGCTCAAATAGATGGAATTCCTGGACTCAGGCGCCAGGATAGCCGGCTGTTTTCCACGGAGGATTCGCATGAAGTCGAAATCAACAGGTTTAGGACTCTTTCTGAGTGGCATCGTCGTGATGATGCTTGGCGCGGGGTTGCTCACCATCGCGGCAACGGGTCGCTATCGTCTGCTCAAAAAATACAGTTTCGGCGCCGCCGAAGGCGCCACTCGTGAATACT
>DASXMM010000364.1:0-2940 GCA_036495665.1 Candidatus Acidiferrum sp.
GCCACGGTGCAGAAATTCATGGTCGGCTACGAACTGCTCGCCGGCCCACAGCGGGATATCACTGCCGAGGGTGCCGCCGCGAGATTGCGCAACTTGGCCGAAACGCACTATCTTGATGGCCGCTGAACGGGCTTGTCGGGAATATTTAGAGATCAGCCATAAATGATCCTCGATTCGCACCAGCATTTCTGGAAATACGATCCGGCGCGCGACGGCTGGATTACGGACGAGATGTCGCTTATCAAGCGCGATTTCTTTCCGGAAGAGTTGCAACGCGAGTGTGGCGCAAATGGCGTGGATGGCACCGTGGTTGTCCAGGTCGACCAATCCGAAGACGAAACGCTTTTCCTTTTGGACCTGGCGGAGAAGCACCAATTCATTGCCGGTGTTGTAGGGTGGATCGACCTGCGCTCGCCCGCAATCGAGGAAAGACTGCGTTCCTTTTCTCAGTACAGGAAGCTGCGTGGGTTTCGTCACATCGCCCAGGCGGAACCCGACGACCAATTTCTGGTGGGGCGCGACTTTACGCGCGGCATTGCGCTGCTGCGTGAATTTGGCTTTGTCTACGATATCTTGGTCTATCCAAAGCAACTTCCTGCAGCGATAGAGTTGGTGTCGCGTTTTCCTGAGCAGAGCTTTGTGGTGGACCACATGGCCAAGCCTCCGATCAAATTCGGCAGCCTCGAACCTTGGGAATCGTACATCCGCACCATCGCGCAAAATACAAATGTATTTTGTAAGGTTTCGGGGCTTGTCACGGAAGCGGATTGGCTCCATTGGAAGAGTGCAGACATCCATCCGTATCTCGACGTAGTGTTTGACGCATTCGGGCCCGAGCGGCTGATGTTCGGTTCCGATTGGCCTGTGTGCCTTCTGGCAGCGACCTACGGGCAAGTGAAGGGCGTCATAGAGAAGTACGTCGATGCCCATGCGGCCCAGCACAAAGAAAATATTTTTGGTGGCAACGCAATTCGATTTTACGGATTGAAGGCGGCACCTCGTGGACTTGCAGCTTAAAGACAAAGTTGTCCTCATTACCGGCGGTGGCAAAGGGATCGGAGAAGCCATCACGCGAGGCTGCGTTAGAGAAGGCGCGGTCCCCGTGTTCGTGGATAAGGACGTCGACGCCGCAAAAAAACTGGAGTCAGAGCTACAAAACGGCGGCGCAAAATGCCATTTCATTTCGGCCGACATTCTGCCGGCGGAAAGTTGCCGTGCCGCGGTCGATCAAACACTTGCTGAATTTGGCCGGATCGATGTTCTGGTCAACAATGTGGGCGCGAATGACAACGTAGGTCTCGAGAACGGCAGCCCGGAAAAATATATAAGTTCGCTGCGGCTCAACCTTTTCCACTACTACAACATGGCCCACTTCGCGCTGCCCGCTCTGAAAAAATCGCAGGGCTGCATTCTGAACATCGCTTCGAAAGTCGCTATCACCGGGCAAGGCGGCACATCCGGATACACTTCCGCGAAAGGCGCGATTCTTTCGTTGACGCGAGACTGGGCTGCGGAATTATTGCCGTGCGGGATTCGCGTCAACGCGTTGGTGCCCGCCGAGGTAATCACGCCGCTCTACAAGCAGTGGGTCAGCACGTTTCCGAATCCCGAAGAAAAACTCGCCCATATCGTCTCGAAGATACCGCTCGGCCGTCGCATGACCAAGCCGCACGAAATCGCCGCCATGGTTTTGTTCCTGATATCCCCGCAGGCTTCGCATATCACTGGCCAACATGTATTCGTCGACGGCGGCTATACTCATCTCGATCGCGCCCTGACCTGAGAGAGCGAAATGACTTCACCATCCGCGCCCATCACCGAGCGAAAATACCTGGTACCGTTCATCCTGGTCACCAGCCTGTTTTTTCTGTGGTCCATCGGCGTCCATTTGAACGATGTTCTGGTGCCGCATTTCAAGAAGGCTTTCGATCTCACCGATTTCCAATCTTCTTTTATCCAAGTCGCTTTCTTCGGCGGTTATTTTCTTGCTGCGTTCCCTGCCGGTCGCCTCATGGAAAAGATCGGCTACAAGAACGGCATTCTGGTTGGCCTCCTGATCTGTTCCGCGGGCACGCTCCTCTTTCTTCCGGCCGCCAGCTCCAGACAATACGCATTTTTCTTATTGGCTCTGTTCGTCATGTCCTCGGGACAATCCTTCCTTGAGGTCGGCGCCAATCCCTACGTCACTATTCTCGGTCCACCGGAGACTTCCGCCCGCCGTTTGAATTTTGCCCAGTCCTTCAATGCTGTCGGCGGCGCGCTCGTGCCCACTCTCGGTGCGGCCTTTATTCTTTCTGGCATCGAACACACCGCTGCACAGCGCGCAGCAATGAGCCCCCAGGAGCTACAGGCCTACATCACGTCGGAAGCAAACATGGTCAGGGTGCCCTACCTGGTGATTACAGCGATCTTTCTGTCGGTAGCTGCTCTCATCTACCTTGCCCTGCCCAAAGTTGACCCGCGACAGTCCGAAGCCACGGCCGTCGCCTCGACTGAGGATTCCGGACGCCTGCTGGCTCACGCGCACTTGATCAAAGGCATCGTGGCTCAATTTTTCTACGTCGGAGCGCAGGTCGGTGTCGCGAGCTTCGTGATTCGTTTTACGAAGCACACCATGCCCGATACGCTCGATCGCATGGCCCATTGGGGTTCTCAATTCCTCGCGGCCCATCGGGGTGAAAACGCAACATTTGTCACCTATCTCGTTCCAGACAGCCCGGAAAAAATGGCTGCCCTCTTCCTCGTGGCGCATCAAATCGGATTCATGATTGGCCGCTTCTCCGGCTCTTGGATGATGAAGCGCATAAGCGCCCCGCGCCTCCTCGCGATTTTCGGAGTCGGCGCCCTGGCGTGCATCTTGATTGGAATTGCCACATCCGGGCTGGTCGCCGTGCTTGCCATCGTCCTCGTCGGCTTCTTCAACTCCATCATGTTTCCGAC
>DASXMM010000365.1:0-8480 GCA_036495665.1 Candidatus Acidiferrum sp.
TTCACACTAGGTTTGGTGGTAGGAGCCGAAAAACTCTTCGGCTTTTAATCAACCAGAGCGAAAAAAATGGGCGCCGAAATCGTTCGGCTCATCGAACGACTCCCGCGCCCCTGATTTCCGTAACGTACCTTTCTAGATCCCGAGGACGTTCACCAGTTCCCGCACCGACGCCGAAGACTTCTGTAGCGCAGCATTCTCTTCCGCCGTCAGCTTGATCTGAATGATCTCTTCAACGCCGCCCGCACCTAGCTTCACGGGCACGCCGACGAAAAGCCCCTTAACCCCATATTCGCCGTCAAGATAAACAGCACAAGGCAGAATCTTCTTCTTATCCTTCAAAATCGCTTCCACCATCTCCACAGCCGCCGCCGAAGGCGCGTAGTAAGCCGACCCAGTCTTCAAAAGGTTCACAATTTCCGCCCCACCCTTCCGCGTCCGCTCCACAATCGCGTCAATCCGTTCCTTCGGCAGCAAATCAGGGAGGGGAATTCCCGCCACTGTCGAATATCTCGGCAAGGGCACCATGTCATCTCCATGCCCGCCCAGCACAAACGAATGCACATTCTCCACGCTCACTTTGCACTCCGCAGACACAAACGAGCTCATGCGCGCCGAGTCCAAAACGCCAGCCATTCCCAAAACGCGATTCTTCGGAAATCCGCTCACCTTAAACGCCGCCTGCGCCATCGCATCCAACGGATTCGTCACCACAATGATGATGCAGTTCGGCGAATGTTTCACAATCTGCTCTACCACCGCCTTCACGACATCGTAGTTCGCCTTCAACAAATCGTCGCGCGACATCCCCGGCTTCCGCGGAAACCCCGCCGTAATCACCACAATGTCGCTATCCGCTGTAGCGCTGTAGTCTCCGGTAGCCGTCGAAGCCCCGGTAGCCCGAGAATCCGTCCGCGTGATCGGCCCAGACTCCAGCATATCGAGCGCCTTACCCGCCGGCGGTCCATCCAAGATATCCGTCAACACCACATCGGCCAGCGCTAAGTCCACAATCCGCTGCGCCGTAGTCGACCCCACAAATCCACCGCCCACAACCGTGACTTTTTTTCTGCTCATCCGTCCCCTCGTTTTCGTTGGAATTTCTCTGCGCAGTCTCAGCGTACTCTGCGTCTCTGCGTTAGATTTTTTCTTTATGGAACGGTTCGCTGCCGCTACCGCGCCACAGCCGCAGCCTGCATGTTCTCAATAATCGCGTCAGCGAACGCCGCCGTGCCAACCTTCGTCGCCCCCGGCATCAATCGCTCCAGATCATACGTCACGCGCTTCTGCTGAATCGTCCGCGCAATCCCGTCCTCAATTAACTGCGCCGCTTCCTTCCACCCCAAAAATTCAAACATCATCGCCCCAGACAGCATCACCGAACTAGGATTGATCACATCCTTGTCCGCATACTTCGGCGCAGTCCCATGCGTAGCCTCGAACACTCCGAATCCGTCCCCGATGTTCGACCCCGGCGCCATCCCTAGCCCGCCCACCTGAGCCGCGCAAGCATCCGACAGATAATCCCCATTCAAATTCGGCGTAGCCAAAACGCTGTACTCATCCGCACGAAGCAAAACCTGCTGAAACACCGAATCCGCAATCCGGTCGTTAATCATCAACTTTTTCTTCCACTGCCCCTTGCCGTGCGTCGCGCCAATGGAGTCGATCGTCTGCTTCACTTCATCGCGAATCGACTTGGTAAACGCCTCGGTCGCCTGCTCCAACCCCGGCTCGATCATTGCTGCATTCTGCTCCACGCTAAGTCCCGGATTCTTGTCCAAATTATCCAGGATCCAGCTCTCCCGCTCCGTAACCGTTTCCGCGCGAAATTCCTCTCGCGCCAGGTCGTAACCCCAATCCCGAAACGCCCCCTCGGTAAATTTCTGAATATTCCCCTTGTGCACCAACGTCACACTCTTCCGCCCATGCTTCAACGCATACTTGATCGCTCGCCGCACCAACCGCTTCGTCCCTGTAGGCGAAATCGGCTTAATCCCCACTCCCGAATCCCACCGAATCTGCTTCTTCCCATCCTTCAACATCTCGTGATTCAAAAACTCCAGCAGCTTCTTCACCTCAGGCGTGCCCGACTTCCACTCAATCCCAATGTAAACGTCTTCCGTATTCTCGCGAAAAATGACAATGTCCATCTTCTCCGGCTGCTTCACAGGCGAGGGAACACCCGCAAAATACCGCACCGGCCGCTCGCAAGAATACAAATCCAAAATCTGCCGCAACGCAACGTTCAAAGACCGAATCCCGCCACCTACCGGCGTAGTCAAAGGCCCCTTAATCGCCACGCGAAAATCGCGAATGGCATCGACAGTCTCCGTCGGCAACCATTCCTTATAAGTATTGAACGCCTTCTCCCCCGCAAATACTTCAAACCACGCCACGGCCCGCTTCCCGCCGTAAGCGTGCTCCACCGCCGCATCAAACATCCGCCGCGAAGCCTTCCAAATGTCGCGCCCCGTCCCATCCCCCTCGATAAACGGAATAATCGGCCGGTCCGGAACCTGCAATTCGCCGCCGCTATAGCCGATTCCTTTACCCTCTGCAGGAACAGTCTGGCCGTTGTACGAACTCTTCATGAATGCAAATCCTCCCTGGGGTTTTAAAGCGATTCGTATTAAACACCTGTGCGCGCCATCACGAAACAGTGCAATCCGCCGCGTTTCAGCGAACTACAAAACATACCATAACGCGCGTCTGTCTGCCGGATGCCGCTCGTGCGGGTTCTCTACGGTTTGCCAACCATCAAAATCGAAAACGAGCCCGGAATCATCGGCCCCCGCGGAGGGCGCCCCGCCGGCCCAGGCTGCGCGTCAGCCGCTGGCGGTCCGAATTCCGCCGTCATCGTCAGCAAATGATTCGTCTTCGTATCCAGCGCCAGCGTCTTAGCGCCCTTCATTGTCTCCAGCGTCTGCTCCACCGCGAAACTGGTCGGGCTATTTTCTTTGATGAACGTCATCGTCCCGCCGCCCTCCGCGCTAATCGCTTCCATCGTCGCGGGATTGAACGCCACGGTGTCCACACCCATCCCCGTCGGCAGAGTCGTAATGATGGTCCCGTCGTTCGCGTTCACAATCACCACCACAGGCGCCGGCTGCCGGTAATACGCAAACAAAATGTGATTCTTCGCGTCAAACGCCAACCCGCTCCCTCCGGTGCCCTTCGAACTGACATCGTAATGCGCCGTGACGCTCAGTTTCTTCGCATCCACCACTGCAACGTTGGCCTTATCCGCGATGTTCACATAGATCGTACCCTTCCCATCGCTCACGGCCTGCTCCGGCGCTCCGCCCAGGTCCAGCGTCCCCACCACGGTTCCATCCTTCGCGTCGATGACCGTCGCGTGCGGCGGCTGATGGCTCAGCACCCAAACGCGCTGGTTGTACGAATCACACAAAATCCCGTCCGGACGCCCATCCACATCGATTGTTTTGATCACCTTCAAAGTGCCTGCGTCCCACATCGTAACCGGCTTCGTGGTAGAAAACCCGTGGTGCGACACAGGATCAACGGTAGCGCCCCCGGCACTCACACCGGCAATCGCGCCCGCTGGCTCCAACGTATCCAAATTGAAAACCGTCAGTTGCCCCGACGGCCCCCCGCGCGGAATGTAGAGCCGCCGCGCGTCAACATCCGCAAAGACATAGTCAAATCCACCCTCGCCGCCCACTTTCGCCGTCTTTAACACTCTATAAGGACCTGCACTCGATCCTTGCTGCGCCAATCCAATCGACGCCACCATCGCGATTCCCACCGCAAGTACACCACCCAAGCAAACTGTTCGCATGAAATATCCCCTCATATCCCAAGAATCTCAGCAGGCCCACGCCGCGACAGAATATACACCATTTTCCCGCGCGCTCGCCGCACTCGAAACCCTCAGTGGCATCTTAAAATGTCTTGCGCTATATACTTATCCCAATGGTGTGCCGAGCCTTAAATCGCGCACCGGGGAGACACGCAGATGATGCTTGATTGGAACGAGTACTACAAAGAGCTTATGTCGAGGATCGGCGAGCTCGCAAAACTCAGTCCCGATACCGTGCGCGGTTATCAAACGCTTAGCGCCGCCAACTCCAAAACGGGCAAGCTCGACGAGAAGACTCGCCAGCTCATCTCGTTGGCCGTCGCCGTCACAACTCGCTGCGACGGCTGCATCACCGTGCACTCGGACGCCGCGATCAAAGCTGGCGCGTCGAAAGAAGAAATCTTGGAAGCGCTGGGCGTAGCGGTCGCCATGAACGCCGGCGCCGCCCTCGTCTATTCGACGCGAGTTCTGGACGCCGTCGCCGCCCACACCGCAAAAGCCCAAGGCACCTGACCCCGCCGTCGAGGCCGTCCACTGCAAAACGCTATTTCTTTCTCGCGGCTTTCGATGCTTTGGACGGCTTCGCGGGCTTCGCAGGGGCAGTCTTCCGCGCCTTTGACTGAATTACGTCGCCCTTGCGCGTTCTGCTCGCTTGCACAGCGCCTTGCGTAGCCACGACGTGCTTCGTCACGTCCACGGTAAACGCATCCATGCTCGAAGTCTTCCCAGTCGTTTCGTCCACGCCCAGCGACTCGCACAGAATCGATCCCTCATCCACCGTGAGCCGCAAGAATCCGTGCGTCGTATTGTTATAAACGTTCAGCGTCAGTTGATTTCCCTTGCCATCAATTCCCGGAATGCCCGGCTGCGGATTCACCCCATTCTTTCCCTGGCGCGGATCGCTGAGATTCAAATACCCGCCGTTGCCTGCCACCACGTACCCTATTTGCCTCCCATCCGCCTTCATCACCCGCGTGTATCTCTCATAAAGGTGCGCGTGCCCCGAAAGTACGATGTCCGGCCAGATCTTCGCCGTTGTGCACGCCTGATCGATTTGCGCCAGCATGGCCGGGCTGGGGAAGTGCGTATTGCTGATGGTGAACGGCGGATGATGTACCGCAATAACCAGCGCAAATGGAGCAGCCCCCTTCTGCGCGCGTTGTGCCGCCGCTGCCGCCAACTGACTCTGCAGAAACTGCAATTGCGCCGTCCCTGTCGTCGCGTCGCTGATGATCCCCGTGCTCTCGCCCGTATTTGAATAAAGCCCAATGATTTTCAGAAACGGCGCGTTCAAGGTGAAATAGACGCCCGGCTGCGTCATCGTCGTGCGCGCAAACCCCTTCGCCGACGGATCACTGGTTGGCGCTTTCGAGCAGAAATTCTCAACAAAAGGAGCGAGCGAAAACGGCACCGGCTCGCTTTTAAAAAGCACGCCATCATGATTCCCGGGTATGGCAAAAATCGGCGCGGCATAATCCCGGTAAGGGTCGTAAAACTGGTCGTAGTAATAGCGTTCTTGCCCGAAGTAATACACCACGTCCCCCAGGTGATAGAAAAGAGCCGGCCGCCCATTCGCGTACGTCTCCGTCCCAATATCCGCGGACATCGCATCCGCCACCGCAAACTGGTGCGAAGGTTCCTTCACGCCCCCCGTATCCCCCGCCGAATGAAACACAATTTTCCCCGCAGCCCGAATTTCTTCGCTCGCAGCCTCCCCAATCACATCGCTCAGCGCCATAATCGGTGGCGTCTTCCATGGCGCGGGAATCGCCTCGGTGACTTGCAGTTCCGCCACGCTGGAATCCGCAAAAACGTCCTGCGGGTCAAACTCGTTGTAATCATCGGGCGAGGGTCTGGGATTCGCAAACGCAAAGCCGGGACTGGCCATATTGCTTTTCCTCCGGGTATAAGTTCGAGGGTACGTATGGGTTCAAATAATCTAGCACACTGAGATTACAAATCCGTGAATCAACCCCCGTCAGCCCATTAGCCGTCCCCAAAAGAAAAAACGCCCGAGCCAAAGCCCAGGCGTTCAAGAACCCTGTAGGGGCGGCCTTCTGAGGCCGGCCGGTCGCCAATTTCTGCCTCAGCCTCTAAAACATATTCCACAAATACTGGTTATAAACCTCGTGGTGATACTGCACCTCGGGCGCCTTCACAAACGTTCCCAATAGCCGCGAGCACCGGTCCGCCGAAGCCTGCTTCAAATCCGCATACCGCCCCTTCACATCCTCGCCCAGCAATTTCGTAGTCCAAGCCGATTTCTTGAAATCTTCCAGCGCCGTATAAATATTGTCCGGCAAATACCTCTCAGCCTGACGCAGGTTCTTAATCTTCGACGTCTCTCCATCTAACCCCGTCTTGAAAATCGAATACATCACCATATACGGATTCGCGTCCGGCGCCACCGACCGCACCTCCACGCGCATGCTCTTCTCATTCCCAATCGGTATCCGAATCATCGAACCGCGATCCACCGGCGAAGCCTTAATCTGATTCGGCGCCTCAAAATGAGGATCAAGCCGCCGGTACGCATTGACGCTCGCATTCAGCAACAAACAATTGTCATTTCCATGCGTCAAAATCCGGTCCACAAATCCCCACCCCATCTTGCTCAACTTTTCTTCACCCTTCGGATCCCAGAAAAGGTTCTTCCCGCCTTCGCTGATCGAAACGTTGGTGTGCATGCCGTTGCCGTTCACTCCCACCACCGGCTTCGGCAAAAAGCATGCTGTCGCCCCCTGGTTCGTCGCCACCTGCCGGCAAATCAATTTATAGAGCTGAATCTGGTCCGCCGCCTGCACCACTTCGCCATACCCATAATTAATTTCGAACTGCGAAGGCGCCACTTCCGGGTGATCCTTCTCGTTCTGAAAGCCCATCGCCCGCTGCACTTCCGCCGTCATATCAATGAACGTGCGCAACGGATCACCGGGCAGGGAATGGTAGTATCCGCCCGTGTTCACGTACTCAAATTTCCCTGTCTCCGTGTAGTGTCGCTCGGCATCCGTGTCCTTGAACAGGAAGCCCTCAATCTCGTTCGCGGCATTCAGCGTATACCCGTCCTTCTTGTGCAGCTCCGCCGCAAACCCTTTCAAAACTCCGCGAATGTCCGCCCGATACGGCGAACCATCCTTATCAATCACTTCTCCAAACACCAAAACCTTGCCGGAACCAAAAACATCCGCCGGCCCCCAGTAAAACGCTCCCCAATCCATCGACAACCGCAAATCGCTCTCGCGCTGCGCCGTAAATCCGCGGATCGAAGAGCCATCAAACGTCAAATTGTCCCAGCTCTTGATCAAAAACTTCTTGTCGTAGTCCAACATGTGAAGCCGGCCTTCCAGGTCGCTGAAAAGCACGGTCACAGCCTTGATCCGCTTCTCGTCCGTCAAATACTTGATCCGCTCTTCCTGTACTTTGTGCGCAGCTACGCGGTTCTTGCGCTGCTCTTTCGCCTTCAGGTTCAGCTCTTCAAGCTCGTCATAGGAAAGAGCAAGGAAATTACGCAGTTCGTTCGACATGAATCTCCTCGAAATAGGATGAAATAAGGTATGTCGCAGAATCGCGGGGTGTACAGGCGCTATCCATCGGCCCGTAGCGTATCGCGGCCATCTCGCGACCGTCAAATCGAAAAATCATTTCGCCCAATCGAAAATTTAAATCCCCAGCAGGACAATTTGTCTCGTTTGCGCCGCGAAAACTCAGCTAGTCGTAATACTCCTGCCCCAAGTGCGTAATCAAATCCTCGCCCATCATCCACCGCAAAGTATTCTTCAATTTCATCGACTGAATAAACAAATCGTGCTCCGGATATAGCCCCGGCGCCGTCATCGGCGACTTGAAGTAAAAGCTAAGCCATTCCTGAATCCCGTGCATCCCCGCCCGCTGCGCCAAATCCAGAAACAGCACCAGATCCAGCACAATCGGCGCCGCCAGGATCGAGTCCCGGCACAAAAAGTCCACTTTGATCTGCATCGGGTACCCAAGCCATCCGAAAATATCAATATTGTCCCAACCCTCTTTGTTATCCCCGCGCGGCGGATAGTAGTTGATCCTCACCTTGTGATGCATCTTCCCGTAAAGCATCGGGTAAAGCTGCGGCTGCAAAATATATTCCAACACGCTCAGCTTCGACTCTTCCTTGGTCTTGAACGATCCTGGATCCTCCAAAACTTCGCCGTCGCGATTCCCCAAAATGTTCGTCGAGAACCATCCATCCAATCCCAGCATCCTCGCCTTAAACCCTGGCGCAAGAATCGTCTTCATCAACGTCTGCCCGGTCTTAAAATCCTTCCCGCAGATCGGCACGCTATGTTCCTGCGCCAGAGCCTGAATAGCAGGGAAGTCCACCGTGAGGTTCGGCGCGCCATTTGCGAACGGCACCCCGCTCGTAATCGCCGCCCACGCATACAGCATCGAAGGCGCAATCGCCGGATGATTCGACTTCATCGCCTCCACAAACTTCTCCGGCGTCGAGTGCACCTCCTCTGCCTTCACGAAAACTTCCGTCGACCCGCACCAGCACATCACCAACCGCGCCACGCCCGACGTCTTCCGGTAATTCGCGATATCTTCCTTAATCTTCAAAGCCAGCTCGTACTTGTTTTTCCCCTTCTTGATGTTCGGCCCGTCGATCATCTTCACGTACTCATGATCG
>DASXMM010000366.1:0-8616 GCA_036495665.1 Candidatus Acidiferrum sp.
TTCCTCGTTGAAAAGCTGGCGCTCCGGCCCGTTCTTCTCCGGCGGAATGCCCGTAGCTCGCACTTGCACTTCCCGCGAAATCATATGCGGTCTCAGAAGCGGGACCGGCATCGTAGGAGGCGCATCCGTTTCTTTCGGTTCCTCTGGATCGCTCGGGATCTCTTCAAGTTGAGGCAGCGCGTGCGCGACGTTTCCCGCGGGAGGCACCCCTTTTGATTCT
Organism: Candidatus Acidiferrum sp.; assembly: GCA_036495665.1. GTDB lineage: Bacteria > Acidobacteriota > Terriglobia > Acidiferrales > UBA7541 > Acidiferrum. The sequence continues at coordinate 221 of DASXMM010000366.1, forward strand.
TCCCGCTGGACCAAAGACGCTTCTTCGAGCGCTGCTGGCGCAATGGGAACGACGGGCTCCGCTTCCGGCCTCACCGGTTCCGCTTTTACAGCTTCCCGCGCACCTACGACAAATCCCAATAGCAATAGGCCATAGAGCGCGCGCGAGTCCTGTGCGCTGGCCTGCCCACTTTGCGACACGATGTCTTTGGCAGAAATCCTTTGGGAGACCTTGCCGAGCAAGTTCCGTTCCCGGTCATCTAGCTCCACTTCTTTGAAAAGCCGCAGCGGGTCAGACGAAACCTCAAGGCGAAGATCGGCGTCCTCCGCGAGCCGGTCCAGAGGCAGGTCACCGGCCTTGCGCACCGCCTCCAGCAGCAGCTTTCCCAGCGGCACAGGAGCACCGATTTCCGGGACCACATTTTTTTCAGCCGCGCCAAAGAAAAAGTACCGGCCGGCAGGGAAGTCCAGCACGGACGCGACGACTTGCAGTACCTGCCGCCGCACCCAGCCGACAATCTCCTCAACTCCATAAATGCCCATCTCTGCAATGGCGGAGCCAAACCGTTGCCCCGTCTCTACCAGTGTGGACGCCTCCTCAAACTGGCTCTGGGTCAGCGCCCCGGCTCGAAGCATCACTTCCCCTAGGCCATCCTGGCTGTCGCTGCTGCTCGCAAACACCAGTTGCCCGCCGTCGAAAAACAAGGCCTTTTCCAAGCGTCCAAAGAGCAGTTGCAGCTTGCCTGTCAGGCGCCTGGAGTAAATCCCATGAAGTATGGCGAACAGCGCGTGGTGGCTATCGATTTCCCCCGAATCGGGCGCCTGCCCGGCAGAAGAAAACCAGTTGGATCGAGCAGCGGCCGCGGCCTTCTTCTGTTCCGCATCCAACACCTAAACAGACCCGCCCTTCTGCCCGGCCCCAGGGTTAACCCCGGAATCCGGGCTACGATCATGCTTTTCGCGTGAGATGGCTGCTTCCTCTGCATCCAGAATAATCCACAAGCCTGCCCCGCGCGCAGCCGTTGCCCAATGACATAATAATGTAGCGGCCGCCTTCCGAGGCGGGCGCCCCTTTCCGCCTTTCCTCCCGCCACCAATCCTGCTATAATTCCCCATCCATTAATGTACCATCATAAAAACATCCGCCTAAGTCCCTCGAATTATCAGGGCAAAGCAAGCTATTTCGTCACCCTCTGCTGCCACGATCGTCAAGTCACTTTCTCCAATCCCGCAAATTGCGTCCACCTCCTGGAAATCCTCCGCGCCACTTCCGCCTCCCGCTCCTTCGCCATTCACGCCTACTGCATCATGCCCGACCACGTTCATCTACTGGCCGAGGGGCTCGAACCCCACTCCGATCTCCTGAATTTCCTCAAAACCCTTAAACTCAAATCCAGCCGCGCATTCTCCAGCCATCTCAACCATCCCCTCTGGCAAAAGAAATACTACGACCACATCCTTCGCCCCAACGAATCCCCCGACTCCGTCGCCTGGTACATCTGGCTCAACCCCGTCCGCGCCGGTCTAGCCACCCACCCCGCAGAATTTCCCTTCGCTGGCTCCTTCACCACCACCATCCCCAAAACGCCCCTGCGACCGGAACCGTGGACCCACCCCAATTTCACCGCCCTTTGGCCTTTCTCTGTGGTATAACAGTTATATCTTGATGCGCTTCCACTTTGATTTCAGGAAGAGCAAAAAGCTCCGCCAGAATCCCAAGCGTGGAATCGGCTTCGAGGAGGTGCAGCAGGTTTTCTTCCAGCCGTACTATCTGGACCAGCGCGTCGATCTCCCGCATCAGCACCGTGCCGTCGGCTGGGTGGGCGACCGTCTCTATGCCGTGATTTTCGAAATTCGGGAAGACGCCGAGGGCGAGTTCTACCATCTCGTCACCCTCTGGAAAGCCACCCGGGAAGAGCGTGCCCTATATGAAAAATACGTCTCGTAAAAAGAATCCAGTCCCCGCCGAATCCATCGCCCGCAAAGCCGATTCCGGCCAGGATGTCTCTCGGTTCTTCACCAATTCCGGCCGCCGCATGGAGCCCATCCAGCGCGTCAATGTCGATTTCGCCGCCCCCATGCTCCACGAACTCGACCGCTTCGCCAAAGAACTCAACATCAGCCGCCAAGCCGTCATCAAAACCCTCCTCCGCCAAGCCCTAGATCAACGTCACATGGCCCGAGCTTCGCGCCCCAAGTCGCGATAACCCCGCGGTGACTATCTCGCGTGACCACTTTCCCCGCCCGCAACTCGCCAAAATTGTCATCCCGAGCGCAGCGAGGGATCTGCTTTTCTCTTTCTCCACCCGCCAGTTCTGTTGCAAATTGGGATTAGGGCGAGGATACCAGGGTGGGATTTGCGACCAACCGATAGGGAATCGGCGAATCGCGATTCGATTCTTTGATTTCAGCGGCTTGCGAGTGGCTTTGCAGAGACGCTGCAGGAAAGCGGCTCCAACCGCGTTAGAGGCGATACCTGCGCGGCCAATTGCCTTGACTAGTACTTCTGAAACTGGCTACAGTTCTCTGCACTCAAGCGAAAAGGGACGCCGATGCGAGATAAACTCCGCGCCTTTTACTATCCGGATTTTTGGGTCGAGTTCGCGACTCTCAAGAAATCCGTTTTGCTTTTTGACGAGATACACTTCATGGACCGGCCGTCCTTTATGTTCGGCGGCCGTTACGGAACCGTAGGTGCCGCATCGCCACTTCGGGCGTACGAGCACTCCTTTAGAGATCATGGTGTGGCGCTATATGTTCACGGGGCGCCCGGCGGAATTGTGGAAGGTCCGTTACTCGCGTCGGTTGAGTCTGACTTAGGCGACATAAACTTTATGACGCGTTTTCAAGAAGGACTGCGCGCATCCCCACTCTTTCGCAACCTTCACATCAGCCCGGGAAATTATGGGAACGGTGAAACCCACGAGACAATGTTTCAAAAAGTCGCAGCAATCGATCTCCAGCAGTCTCGCCCGGCGCTTGAAATCTTCAACGACCCGCTCGTCCGACATATGGATCATCAAACACCGGAAGGTCGACTAAAAATTCTCGCTTCCAAAGCTGCAATCTGTTCAGTGAAAATGAATTTTGCGCTGGATGTTGGAGCGAAGAATGCGTTTGCTCCTATGTCCGACGCGTCGCCGTATGCGAGTCTCATAGGAACTAAGTACTCCGTGCTGTCGCGGCGTCTTCGCGGGCAGGCCAACCGACTCTAGCCACTGATCTGAGTCTCGCCATTTTTGACGAACTGGTCCCTGCGGAACGGCTGTCTAAGCTGACATTGGGAAATGCGATTGACTATCGCAAAGAATCAGAAACGGCACGAGAGGCCTTTCTGGAGCATTTAAATGCGTTGCAGATAAAACTGCAGCACGTGCCAGTGGACGCCGACTACTCGGATTCAGTGAACAAGGTCATCACCACAGAAATCCGGCCGGCCGCCAGAGAATTTAGCAACAAGCTCGACACCATTTACGAGAAACTCTTCGGAAAAATCGTTGGTGCAGCGGTGGTTGCCGCGGGGTCGGCTCTGACTTTGGCAGGCTCTTCCGGCGTGATTCAGGTTCTTGGCGATATCAGCCTGGAAAAACTGTTTCTGCTTGCAATGGCTGGCGCGGCCTACGTTGCGCCGCAAGCAATCGATGCGGTCGTCGAGACGCGTGCGGTTAGTCGCGAGTGCGCGCTGTCTTATCTCCTCGACCTGGAAAAGTAGGAGGAAACGCAATGCCGCGAGTTGTACCCAGCCAGGTTGTCCAGTTCATTGACCAGATCTTTCCTTGGGCATCCCGGCAGCGCGAAGGCGAGATGATCGGGATTCAGCGCGGTGAGTCTGGCCTATTGACCGGTCTTCTGAATCTGGTCTAGAGGATGCCTGAGGAGTTGCTGGTGTTGGGGCCCAGCGATTATGCCTCTTATATTTGCAGCCTCGCCGCAATTAGAGATCGAATTGCAAAGTGGCTTGCCGAGACGCGGCTGGGTGACCAGCTTGGCTTCGTCAGTGGCGCTACTCTCAGCCCGGTTAGGATTATTCGTGATGCTCTCGCCAAGTGTCCCGACGAGTCGCCCGCGCCTGGCACATCTGACCTCACCTTCATCTCTGACGCAGACCTAAGAGCAAATCTGCGAAATGACGTAGGCGCAATCAGCCGAGCCCTATCAAACAGTGAGTGGAAGGCCGCCACTGTACTCGCCGGCTCTGCGATCGAAGCGTTGCTGCTCTGGGCTATCCAGCAGCATCTGATAGCGGATGTAGCGAACGCGGTCAACGCCCTTCATGCCGCTGGCACACTGTCAGGCAGTCAAGGCCGTGGACCAATCGACAAATGGCATCTGGGCGAGTACATCGAAGTGGCGGAAAAACTCGGCGCCATCGAGGAAGCGACGGCGATTCAATCAAGACTGGCAAAGGATTTTCGCAATTTCATTCATCCGGGTCGCGCCCAACGCCTAGGCCAGAAATGTGATCGAGCAACCGCACTGTCAGCCATAGCCGGCATGGAGCACGTCATCAGAGACCTAACGTGATGGACGTTGCACAGCTTGAGCCGCGAGGCAGCCGAGACTCCTTGACCAGCCGATAGGCTCACGGCACATCATGGCTCTGGAAGCCACCTGGCCGCGTCTCGCATCCCTGCGGTTTTCAGGGGCGGCTTTTGAGTTTCTCACAGTTTTCCACCGCTCATTCGAATGACAGTCCAGTAAACTATTGACAACGAATTATCGGATGTGGTAACATGCCTTATGATAGTCGCCCACCAGCCTCGCCCGGCGATTCCACTCCTTCTTCCTCTGCGAAACCTTTGTGCTCGGCGTTTACCCCGACCCGCTCGGGACGTCTCAGCGTTAGATTTCTCCGCTCCTCATCCTTTGTTTTCATACTCTTACGCACTCTTTTGCGCCGCCCAAAACCCTATCCCCAATCTTTTCAAACTCTTCCACACTCTTTGCCTAAAACACCCGGGGTGGGGTACCCACGCAGCCGACTCTGCGCTCCTCTTGTCTCGTTGCGTACACGAACGATCGCGTGCAACCAAATTGTTTTCTTACGCTTACGCACTCTGTTCGTACACAACGGAGGTGGGGGGTACCAGGCTCGACGGCCGCTCTCTTGCGGTGCCCTGCGTGCATGCGGGATCTGCCGCAACCCCATTGTTTTCTTATTGTTCCGCACTCTTTCGTGCATGGACGGGGGTGGGGGTGCCCTCGAGTCAGTTCGACCTAGCTGTACGGCCGACAAAGACAGCCAAGGGCCGAGCGCTCGAGCCAGGGTCTTTCTTCGACGGCGCAGCGCCGTCGTCCATCTTGATCCGTGCATTTCCCGTTTCGATTCCTCGGCGAATCGCGGCCATCGGAGCATCATCCTTCAGCACGACCGTCGCACCGTTCGCTTCGACGCCCAACTGCTTCCACATCGCCGGTAGATCGACCTGCATCGGCTTGTCTTTCCACTCCGCGTACAATTTCTCCAACACGTCCAGCCCTACCGCTTCGTCGCCAATCTTGAACGCCTTCTCCAGCGCCCAATCCTCGTTGATCGTGCCGCCCGCATCGAGAATCGCGCGCAGCGCGTCTTCCAATCCTTTTCTGTTGTTCGTCTGCTTGCGAATCTGTACGTCAGCCACAAACGCAAACAGCGCCCCGCCCCAATACGTTCGTCCCCACGTGTGCGTATGGTCCATCCCAGCGTCACCCGCTTGCGGCTCGCCCTTCGGCATGTCGCGAACCAGGTCGCTCCACATTTTCAGCGCTGTCCAGTGTCCCGCGCGAATCCGCGCAATGGGCTCGACGTACACCGAAAGCCCTTCCTCGATCCAATGGTGCTCGTCCGCCTGCGACGGAAACGCGAGATGGATCATTTCATGCGTCAGCATCCAGTCTTCGGCAAATTCCGCCGCCGAAGTTTTGCCGCCCGCACTGATCCGGATCAGTCCACCGCCCCGGCCCCACGTCATTCCGTGGCGCACGCCAGTCCCCTCGACCGACATGATGCGGAGCGTCAAATGAGGAACGGGGAAGCGCCCATAGTAAGCAGCGACGGATTCCGCGGCGGACTGCACCCACTTCATGACGTCCACCTCCGAAACGGGCGCTTCGCTCGCGTCGATCGTCACGTCAATGCGCGAGCCGCCGATCATCAAAGTCGAAGTCACGTCAGCCGCCCCGACACTAGGCGTTGCCGCAGAAGTTGTCGCGGAATTTGCAGTCGCAGCGCAATGTGCGACCTGAAAGGGGATGAGCAGAAGCAGAAAAACCAGGAAGGAGCGTTTGCTGAAGCCAAAGGTAGTTTCCATCCGGAACCTGAGTCCCCGAGATCTATCCTACGCCAATTGCAGAAATTGCGCCTGAACGAATCCGTGGGCGCCCTAAACAGGATTCTTCGCTTGCGATCCGGTTTTCCAGAAAAACCTGTCTGCAAGCGCGTCGATCGAAAAAATTCCAGGGCCAAAAATAAACACGATGAGCGCAGCAATGAGAAACACATACGGAGCCGCGGCGGTGAACTTGTCCGGATCGCTGAAAATCGAATGCAGCGCCTCTTTGTCCGCCGTGACGTAGGCCATCACCATGTTGATGGTAAGCACGAACGAAATCACCCGCGAGAACAAGCCGACGGCCAGCAAGAGTCCGCCAAAAAATTCGAGGCAGGAAATTGCAGTCGCGGTGAAAGCGGGAGCAGGCAAGTTGAGGCTCGTGAAAAACTCCGTCACCTTGTCGAGGTTGTGCAGCTTCCCCCACCCGCTTTGCATCAACTGCACGCCCCAGTACAGCCGCACAAACAGCAGGAACGGGTGCTGGAGATAATCCGCGTAGTGGCAAAACTTGTCGTGCCAGTTTTTTGTCGTCGTCAGTATTCTGTTCATAGAAGATCAGTCGTCAGCAGTGTGTTCATCGCAGCTCTTCGTCACATTGGTATTCGTCGCAAGCCAATTATAAGTTACGGACTCTCGGGAGATTCGGATGCGCCAACGTACAACAGGATTTAGCTGGCGGCGCGTTTTTTCTGCGGCTGGCAGAACCAGCCCAGCGTGGCCCACGTTTGAAACCATGTTTGCACTTGCAGCGGCCGCCCTTCCGGCGCAATCGCGCTCTTGCGAAACGCAGCTTCGACAGCCGCGGAGAGTGTTTTGCCCTGGCGCAGCGCCGTCAGAATCAAAAATTCTTCTTGCTCGAGACGCCGGAAATAAACGGAGTTGTCGATGCGGTGTACCGCCAGAAAAATTCGCCCCGGTTTCAGTTTCGCCACGGCCCGCACGCGTTTGCGCTTGTGGTGCTCCGTAAATGCGTTGCTCGCGAAATCCGTGTCTTCCTCGGTTTTGCGGACTTCAAGGAGCAGATCATCGACGGGATAATGAAAGCTCAAGAGCTGCACATACGGCTGAATCGTCAGCTTCAACTTCGCGCCGGCGGCGCTCGCCAGATCCTCCTGGCGCAGAGCGGGTTCAACTTTCCCATCGAACGCTTCGATATCCGCCCATTCGAGCCGCGCAATATCGAGCGCAAGCGTCTGATTTTTGCCGGCCCACTTGGGATTTTTCCGGAGCCACGATTCCAGGCGCGCGCCAAGATTGCGCAGCGTGAACGATCGCGACGGATTCGCAATCAAATACGCCTGGGCCATGGCGTCAAAGCGGCGCTGCCCCAGAACGGCGCGCAAACCGGGAAAATCTTCGCCGAGGGCGGACAGTACGCGAAACCAGTATTGCCGGTTGTAAATTTCGAGCCGCTCGAAGGAAGTAAGCCGGTCATTCGGCTTGATGAACCGCGAAGCGTAGCGCTTCATCGGTCCGCCGTCGGGAGCGCGGCGCTGCATGCGTTCCGTCGACGTAAGCGGCTGCATCACCGCGCGCGCCATCGTCCGCTGGAGCTGCATCAGCTTCATACGGCCACCGACCGGCGCAACACGCGCCCTGAGATTGCTTCCGCCCGCACGAAAAATGTCATGCTGTTTCCGCCAGCGCGGTGGCGCGCAGGAATTTATTTGCTTTCAGCGCTTCGTCGTGCACTTCCTGGAACGAGGGAATGCTGTCATCCCACTCCAGCAGCGTTGCGGTATGGCCCGCGCGCTGAATCGCGCGCTCGTAAAGTTTCCAGACCGGATCGATCACCGGATGGTCGTGCGTATCGAGAATGTATTTGCGGTATTTCGAGTGGCCGGCGATGTGAATCTGCGCGACGCGATGCGCCGGCACGCTGTTCACATAATCAAACGGATTGAAGGTGTGATTTTGCGAAGAGACATAAATATTGTTGACGTCGAGCAGAATGCCGCAGTCGGCACGCTCGACGACTTCATTCAGAAACTCCCACTCGGTCATTTCCGAGTCGTGATACTCCGCGTAACTGCTCACGTTTTCAACGGCAATGGGAATTCCCAGAAAATCCTGCACTTCGCGCACTTTCTGCGCGGTGATCTTCGCG
>DASXMM010000367.1:0-8466 GCA_036495665.1 Candidatus Acidiferrum sp.
TGCATGTTAGTATGAAGCGCGTTAGGCGCAAAACGTTTGCTGAGCCGGTCCCTTGAGGCCGAGGCCGCATCTAAAACGGAGGAAGTTTTCGTGAATTGGAACCGCAGAATGCACAGTTTCGTGTCCGCCCAGTTCCAGACCACCCTGAAGACCATGGCTCTCGCCCTCGCATTCCTGGCCCCGGCAGCGGCCCAGCCCTTACCGGCCCAGGCGCCGTCCACCGCCATGCCTACCGTCCAGTCCACGCGCTCCCCCGCCGGCGACACCACCGCACTCGCCAAGGAAGCCGAAGGCTGGCTCGCCGATCTCATCCGCATCGATACCAGTAATCCTCCCGGTAACGAGCAGGCCACAGCAAAATACGTCGCCGCGGTTCTCACCAAAGAAGGCATCACCCCTGAATTTCTCGACCTGGCCCCGGGCCGCAGCGCATTAGTTGCCCGCATCCGCAGCGCCGCCCTTCCAGACCCCGCTCACGCCCTGCTTCTGGTCGCTCACATGGACGTCGTTGGCGTCGACAAGTCCAAGTGGACCGTCGACCCCTTCGGCGGTGTCATCAAAGACGGCTACCTGTACGGCCGCGGCTCCATCGACGATAAAGGTATGCTCGCCGCCAATCTCGCCGCCTTCATCGCTCTCAAGCGCACCAACGCGCGCGTCGACCGTGACGTAATCTTCCTCGCCACCGCCGACGAAGAGCAAGGTGGGGAAGCCAGCATCCGCGTCCTCATCTCCAAATATTGGGACAAATTTGCCGCCGGCTTCGCCCTCAACGAAGGTGGCCGGGTCATTCTAAAAAACGGCAAAGTCGAATACGTCGCGGTGCAAGCTAGCGAAAAAGTTCCCGTGGACGTCGCCGTCATCGCCCGCGGCCCCTCCGGCCATGCGTCGATGCCCACCAAAGACAACGCTGTGGTTCACCTCGCCGCCGCCGTCACCAAAATTGGCGGTTACATCGCGCCTGTCCACTACACCACCATCGTTCGCCGCTATTTCGAACAGCTCGCCCCTCTCGAAGACGACGAACTCGCCAAGTGGATTCGCTCGCTCGACACTCCCGACCGCGGCGAACACGCCCAGCGCGTCATTTCCGACACGAACCCGCTCTGGAACTCCATGCTGCGAGACACCATCGCTCCCACTATGCTTTCCGCCGGTGTGCGCGCCAACGTCATCCCTTCTGAAGCCCGTGCGATGCTTAACGTCCGCCTCTTGCCTGGCGACACCATCGACGTTCTGATCGCCGAGCTCACCAAACTTGTCAACGATCCCACTATCCGCTTTGAAGTCCAGCCCGACGCCGGCCTCGCCGCTCCCCCGTCTTCGCTCGAGTCCGATTTCTATGCCACAATCACGAAGGCTGCCGCGCAGGAATTTGGCGGCGTGCCGGTGCTGCCGTTCTTGTCCGCAGGCGCCACGGATTCGGCTCAGTTGCGACTGCACAACGTGCAGGCCTACGGCGTTTCCCCGTTCCCGTTGACCGACGAGGATTCCCGCCGCATGCACGCCGACGACGAGCGCATTCCGCTCGCCTCGTTCGATAAAGGCGTCGATTTTCTGGCCCGCATCGTTACGCAATTCGCCGCGTCGAAATAATGAACCCCTAATCCCGTACGTCTTTGTTCGCTAGGGTACGGAACGTTGTAAACTCCCTCTCGCGAGAAATCATGGCCTTTCGCCATTCCAAAATCGTTTGTACCATCGGCCCAGCATGTTCCGCGCCACGCATGATTCGCCGGTTATTGCAAGCCGGGATGGATGTCGCCCGCCTAAATTTTTCCCATGGCACGCACGCCGAGCACGCGCAAAATATTGTCGCCTTGCGCGCCGCCGCGGTTGAGCAGCAAAAACCGATCGCCATCCTCGCCGACTTGCAGGGCCCGAAGATTCGTACCGGCCCGCTCGCCGGTAGCAGGCCCGTCATCCTGCGCACAGGACAGCGCTTCGTCATCACCACTGCGAAAGTTCTGGGCGACTCCACCCGCGTCAGCACCGTCTTCCGCCCGCTTCCCCGCGAAGTCCATCGCGGAGACCGCATCCTGCTTTCGGACGGTTTGATCGAATTGCGCGTCGTGCAAGTGCGCGGACCCGAAGTCACTTGCGAGGTCATCAACGGTGGCGCCCTCGGCGAGCACAAAGGCATCAATCTGCCTGGAATCAAGCTGCGCGTCCCAGCGCTCACCCCGAAAGACCGCGAAGATCTCACCTTCGCCCTGAAGCACGGTGCCAACTATATCGCCGTAAGTTTTGTCCGCCGCCCCGAAGACGTGCTTCTTGCCAAGTCTCTGATCCGCCGCGCCGGCAAGAATACGCCTGTCATCGCCAAACTCGAGAAACCGGAAGCCATCGACAACTTGGACGCCATTCTCCGCGTCGCCGATGGCGTCATGGTCGCTCGCGGCGACCTCGGCGTCGAAATGAACCCCGAACGCGTCCCCGTCGTGCAAAAACAAATTATCGCTCGCGCACGCCACTTCCGCCGCCCCGTTATCACCGCTACGCAAATGCTCGAATCCATGACGGAGAATCCACGCCCCACCCGTGCCGAAGCCTCCGACGTAGCCAACGCCATCTTCGACGGCTCCGACGCCGTCATGCTCTCCGCCGAAACCGCCTCCGGAAAATATCCCATCGAAGCCGTCAGCATGATGGCCAAAATCATCAACGAAGCCGAAGCCAGCGACTGGAAAACGCCCCCGCGCGTCCCCCTCGAAAAATTAAAAATCGCCGAAACCGTCGCCGAGCTCGTCTGCCACGCCTCTCATGAACTGCACATGAAGCTCATCGCCGTCTTCACCCACAGCGGCTTCACAGCACGCCTCGTCTCCTGCTACCGCCCCGCCGTTCCCATCATCGCCTTCTCGCCCGAAGCCGAAACGCGCCGCCGCATGGCCCTGATCTGGGGCGTGATGCCTCGCCACATCCCCGACGTGCGCAAAATCGACGGTCTCACTGCGGTAGCCGAAAAACGCCTCCTCCAAGAGCGCCTCGTCCGCAAAGGCGACGTCATCGGCGTAGTCGCAGGCACACCCATGGGCATCCGCGGCACCACCAACTTCATGAAATTCCACGTAATCGGCGGCCCCGCGTAGAAGACACAAATCTGGGGGCGCCGCGATGAAGTTACTTCTTTTTTTTCTTTTTCTTCTTTGTCAAAAATTCCGGCGGAAGTTCATCTCCCTCAATCGGAGGATTGCACTGACCCATACGAGCTAAAATCTGGTCGACCTTGGCCGGATTGGCACGCCTTGCGCGTTCCTCGAAAAAACGCTTCGGTCTCTTTAGCCGAATATCTCATGAGTCCACGATATCGTGGACCATCCATTTCGTCGAGGGATTGCCCGACCGCCTTCCGCTTCGACACTAATTTAGTGCTTCGTGGCTAGCAATGAACTGATCCCCGGGTTGTACTCGTAAAAGTTGGCGATTGCGTGTAAATGTTCGACGACCTGCTGGTCGTAGCGCTTCTTCAGTTCAGGCGTAAGGATGTCGTGTTCCCCGTTTGGATCCTGAACCAGATCATAGAGATAGCTCTGCGGGGGCGAATCGTAAGTCGCATAAAAGTAGCGCCCATTATCGGCAAGTAGGCCGTAAGCCGCCCGTACATCGGAAGCCATGAAGAGATCGTCTCGATGATAGCTATGCAATTCCTCCTGCGTTTCCATGAGCAGCGGATGCCCGAAGAGCGGATTCGAAACAACGGGCCTGTGCCCGAGCAAATAGTATAAGGACGGCGTTAGATCGATCAGCGCGGAAACGCGCTCGTCGTCGTGTACAAATTTGTTCTGCATCGTCTTCGGCAGATGTACGATGAGCGGCACGCGCATAATTTCCGGATAAATCACCAGCGAATGGCTGTTGCGCCCAAATTCGCCGGTAGCGTCGCCGTGATCCGACGTCACCACGATGATGCTGTTGTCGTAAAGCCCACGCGCTTTCATCCAGCGGATAAAACCGCCCATGCAATCGTCCACCTGATGCAATTCGAACGAAATCCGGTAGTTGAACCCCCGCTGAGTGGGCCAATTCGCCCCTTTCGCTTGTGGCATATCGTTTCGCGCGAACTGGTGCACATTCTTTGGCTGCGCATAAAAGAAAATCGGCCGCGCGGGATCAGGACGATGCTCGAGCGCGTTCTCGGCCTGTTGCACGGTCGAACAAACTTCAAGCTGGTTCCAAAGCTTCTTGTCCGTGTCCAATTTGATGAGGTCGTCGGAAGGCGAAAGTATCTCGCGCAGGATTTCATCGTAACTCACCATCATCTGATACCCGTCGATCTTCGCCAGCTTCTCAAGGCTGTTCACGCGTTCGAACGGCTGCATGAAATGCGCGTGCAACAGCAAAGCCCCCGCCCAGATCGCCGGCTCAGAGAGCGAAGTCCCCGCATACGGCGTCCAAACGTTTCGGACCACGATGCTGTCCCGCGCCAGCGCGTCCAGATTCGGCGTAAACGTCGCCTTTGGATTGTAGGCGCCCAGATAATCCGGCCGCACCGAATCAATCACAAAAAGAAAAATGTTAGGCCGCTCGCCGCTCGCCGGAACCAACGGATCGACAAGTTTCAAATCAAAGCGCGCTTGCGCCCCGCGAATCTCGGTATACTCCCGCAACATCCGGCAAAGCTCCCCGCAGGGTTCACTCCTCGGCCCGTTTCCCAGCATTCGATAAACCAGATGAAACGATGTATCGCGCTCCGCATACTTTTCAACCGACCGCTGAATATCGTCATCCGTATTGCCAAGCGGCTTGGCCCAGAAAAGTTCCGTAGCTGTGAGCGCCTTGTACGCAAGCAAACTCACAACCAGAGTCGCCAGAACAGTCTTAAATGGATAGGCGCCTTTGCGCGGGAGCAAACGAAAAACGCAAAAGCCCAAAACAATCCAGAAGACCAACGTGAACGTCCCCTCCAGGATCCCGTTCCAGTCTCCACCACCAACCAAAGTCGGCAGCGCCACCGCAAAAACCGCCAGAATAGCAGGGATGATGATGAGAAGTGCCGTTTGCGTAGCAGACCTCGCCTCCGAATCCGCTCCCTCGCGCCTAAGAAACGGCTGCGCGGCGGAAAATCCCAAGAGCGTGAGCGCCGCGGCAAGCGAAGCAGCATAAAGATGCGCGAACCATCCTTCAAAACTCAGCGCGTTCTCCAGAAAACGCACCGACAAAGCCCACAGCGCAGCAAAAATCACAAGACCAAACAGCGTCCATCGTACGGCGCGTGGATGCGACGCTTTCGAAGCCCCAATCCGTATCAAATTCAAAATCGAAACAAGAATCACCGCGACAAGAACGTGGGAAATCACACTCCAGAAAACCAGATAAATGTCTATAGCGTGCAAAGAAAACGATCGTGTGTCCGAATACGCTCGAACATGCGTGCCCGCAACGCTGAGCAACGCAACGCCCAAAGCCAAAATAATTCCAGTCAGATAGGAAAGGCTCGAGGTAAGCGCCGCATCGCTTTCCGCAGCATTCGAATGGCGAAAACCAAAAAGCCCGACCACGACGATGATGATCCACAGCGACGCGACGCCGCCGAAATAAGCTGTTCTGTTGCTCTCCAGACCTGCAAGAAATGGCCGCACCGCTAGAAAAAGTCCAACGCAAGCAAGAACACCAAAGCAAATAAAGTAAGAAACTCTTTTCTTGCTCGATCGAAACGCAACCGCAGCAGCAAGCAGCGCCAGCCAGAAGAGCAAATCGTGATGCCGCACAAACCACGGCATCCAGGAATAGGCAGGTGATTTGATCAGCGAGTAGTAGGTGTATGGAAGAAAGGCCAGCAAACAATAAAGCGAAGTCAGCGCAAAAAACGCGCCGAAAAATATTTTCAGAATCGCATCCGCAAACTTCCGCAAAAGAATCCTTCTCGTCCAGAACGACGACGAAAACCCTGAACGGCTACAGAAGAAAGTTTAATTGACCCAGCGGTCCGGGCGCGAAGGAGGTTCGTTCTTGTGCTTGTTGATATACACGTCGAATCGCTTGCGGTTGCGTTTGTGCTGCCAGTCGGAAACAGTATTTCGCACGCTGTACAAAAAAGAGCCGCGCCGCAAGTAAATATATCCCACCAGCATTCCGCCCAGGTGGCAGATGTGGCTCACCTTGTCGTCACCTAGCCCGAACGTGCCGAGAAATGTAAACGCCGCCATGATCGCGACGACCGTGCGCATGCTCATCGCCACGGGAATCGGGAACAGGTAAACTCGCCGGTCCGGAAACATAATCGCGCAAGCAATCAATATTCCGAAGATCGCGCCGGACGCGCCGATCGTCGGGACATAGGAGAGCCCGTGGCCAAAGAGAGCGGGGACCGATTTTACGATGACGTTGATCAATCCCGCGCCAACGCCTGTAAGAAAGTAATAGCGCAAAAACCGGTTTCGCCCCCACACCATTTCCAGTTCGCGGCCGAACATCCACAACATGATCATGTTCATGACGAGGTGCAGGAAAAAACTGTCCACGTCGTGCAGGAAGAGGTAAGTGAAGGGCTGCCAGATTCGCAAGCCAGGCACGACAGCCGCAGGGACGAGCCCGAACCACTTGATGAACTGGCGGTAGCCGTCGACGCCGCTGAAATGGACGATGAAGGCTTCAAGGATGAAGACGGCAAAGTTCGCGATCAGCAGGTACTTGACGCCGGACGTGATGTAGAAGTCGAAGCTGACGCGATAGTTTTTGACGCCCTGCCGAGAAGCCATAATGCTCAAGTTTACGGCCTTAGTAAGTCCTCGTCAAAGTTAGCCTGTTGCTGCATTCGCGCTGTTTTTTGGTGTTCTGTACCTTTCTCCTTAATCCAGTTTTTTGCGAGCGAAATAGAAGAGCGAGGCGCCTAGCAGGGCGAACATGAAAATGCCGAAGAGGTTGCTGGTGGCGAGCGGGCCCATGATTTTGGGACCGAAGGAAAAGAGATCGGCTGGCCAGGGGAGTCGAAAGACGGCGGTTACCCAGTGGGGGACGCGACCGGAGATTTCGGGATCCTGCAAGAGGGCAATCACGATGCCAAGCAGACCGAAGACACCTCCGGCGGCGATTAAGCCGGAGGAGAAGAGCGCGCCGGGGCTGGCTTCGCTTTCGTCTTTCTTCTTGGTAGTGGCTTCGACGAGCAGGCGGATCAGTCCGCCGATAAACATGGCGGCGGTGGTGCCGAGCGGCAGATAGGAACCCGTGGCGAACGCGAGCGAGCGGACGCCGAGAATTTCTACCGCGATGACCAGCGCGACGCCCATCAGGACGAGCCTCCAGGGCAAGCGCTGATTCAGGATGCCGCTGATGACGGTCGCCATGAGGCGGGCTTGGGGAGCGGGGGCTTTGTCGCTGCCGATGCCTTGCGCCCACTGGTATTCGATTTCCTGCGAACTGGGATCGAAGAGATATTCGCCGTCGGGAACTTCGTGCGAGCCTAGGGAATTGAGCAGGACGTAGGATTTGCCCTTGTAGGTGAAGGTGTCCTGTTCGATCTTCACGCCGACGGGCAGCGATTGAATGTTCACCGCGATTTGCTGTGGGATATATTTTTGCAGGCCTTGATTCATCAAATTCAAAGTGGTGCCGATGGCCAGCGTGGAAACGGTGACGCCGATAAAAAGCCCTATCTGCTGCCAATAGGGAGTGGCGCCGACGAGGTAACCGGTTTTTAAATCCTGCGAAGTGGCGCCGGCGATGGCGGCGGCGATGCAGACGATGCCGCCAATCATCAAGGCGAGGACTTGATAGTTCGGCGCGGTCCATCCGGCGACGAAGAAGATCGCGCAGGTAGCCATGAGGGTGGCGATGCTCATGCCGCTGATGGGATTGGACGAGTTGCCGAGCAAGCCGCTGATGCGTCCCGCGACGGTGACGAATAAGAATCCGAAGACGGTGACGAAAACGCCCGCGAACAGATTCTGATACCAATGCGTTTCGGCGCCGGGGATTGGATGGAAGGTGAGCAGCACCCAGATCATGGCGACGATGACCAGGGAACCAATCACGACGGTGCGCATCGACATTTCGCGGTCTGTGCGACTGGCGGCTGCTGATTCTCCAGGCGCCCCGGTGCGCACATCCTTCATGCCAGCGCGCATGGCCGAAATGATGGTGGGCAAGGTGCGCAGAAGAGTGATGAGTCCCGCGGCAGCGACTGCGCCTGCACCCATGGGGCGAATGTAGCTTTTCCAGATGTCGTCGGGGCTCATCAGGGAAATGGGAATCGTGGACGGATAGATTGGTGTGTTGCCGCCGAGCTGCCCGTAGAACTTAATGGCGGGCATGATCACGAGCCAGGAGATGATGCCGCCGGCGAAGAGGATGCCGGAGACGCGCGAGCCGATGATGTAGCCGACCCCGAGATATTCGGAAGTGATGGCCGCGCGGAAGGATGCTCCCGGGAACCAGGTGGGGCGCGCTTCGGGTTGCGAGGTCCACGCCTGGACGGTGTTCATGAGGAAGGTGTAGACGCCGCCGAGACCGAGTCCCCAGAAGACG
>DASXMM010000368.1:0-29179 GCA_036495665.1 Candidatus Acidiferrum sp.
GGGCTGGAACAGTCCGAAGTCTATTTCATTTGGGATGGTGTAGACATCTCTGGTTCTCTTAAGCTTGCTTGCCATCCCTCGGCTTTTGACGATGACGCCATCCACATGATTGCTCAGCACTCCCCCGGCGAAGACAGCCAGTCTGCCAAACCAGCTCTGCTTTCCCCGTACACTTATTGTGCCCAGGAGGTCATCGCCGCAGTAACTGACGACCACGGGCACTTTCCACTGCATGCGAGCAAGAATCCCTACGTAGCTGTAATGCGCATGTACCAAATCAATGGAGTTGTCCGCCAGCCGCCGGCGCAATTCCAGAGCAGCTCTTGGATACTTGAGCTTTCGCGAGCGCTCTCCCACGACCAGCAGCTCAACTTCAACTCCAGCGCGCTTCAAATACTCAACTTGCGTTCGAACGAACGTCCCCCTGGCGGGATTGTCGTGAGTGGGATAAATCGATGTGGCGACTAGAATTTTCATGGAGAGTCTTACATTACTCGAGGCCTCTGCGTCAGGCCGAGGTCCTTTAGGTTGTTTTACTAAGGAACGTCAAGCGTGTGAGGCAGCGACGCCCGTCTCACTGACAGCTTGCTGCCACCCACTCGATATCTTCGCGTGGCTGTAGAGATTGTTCCAAGCAGCATAATTCAAGAGCAGCCAGAGAACCGAAGAGTGGTCCCGTTCTCCCTTGTGGTGCTCGGCGATCAATCGGCTGATCGTCGCATGGTTGAACACGCCGGGAGCCAAGTGACCGTTCGCAGGACTAAGGTAATCGCAAACCATCTCGTGCAGGCTTCCGCGGAACCATTCTCGAAGCGGCACACTGAATCCATGTTTTCGTTTGCGTAGCGTCGAAGCCGGCAAATACCGGCAGACCGTATCGCGCAAAATGGCTTTTGTTTGCCAGCCTCGCAACTTCATGGATGGTGGCAGACTCGCCGCGAACTCCACAAGCCGGTGGTCTAGTAAGGGCGAGCGGACCTCAAGAGAGTGTGCCATGCTCATACGGTCGACTTTGACGAGCATGTCTTCCAGAAGCCGGTGGCGAAGGTCGATGTAACTCGCCTTCTTCAGGGCTGGTAACTCCGAATGCATTGCTGCGGTGACATCGTCTGGATACCGCGGAGCCCAGAACCGGGAAACTTCCGCCGAGAATTCCTTTGAGAACAGCTGTCTCAGCAATGCTTCGCCGCAGAGAGCGCCTTTGCTGATATACATTTGTTCGAACGGCAGCAGGCTGTCCTCAAGGACCTTAACGGCGCGCAATGCGCCGTATTTTCTACCGGCAGGCAAGCACACTGCTCCCGCCCGCGCCATCGCAGGCAGAATTCGGCGATTTAACCACGATGGCAGGTGCTGGTAGTATTCGGCAAACCGAACACCTTGATGGCTCGTATAGCCCAGGAAGAGTTCATCGCCGCCATCCCCGCTGAGAATCACGGTCACGTGCTGCCGAGCCAGCTTGGACACATAGTACGTAGGAAGCGACGAAGAGTCTCCGAAGGGCTCATCAAAATAGCGCACCAATGACAACACCGTTTCTGGCAGATGCGCCTCCAGGTCGGCTTCGCTCAGATGCAACACATGGTGGTCAGTCTGAAAATGGTCAGCAACAGCCTTCGCGTCCTGCGATTCATCCCACTCGGGCCGGTCAAATCCGATCGTAAACGTCTTGAGCGGGCGCAGACCGGCCTTGTGCGCGTACGCAACCACCGTGCTGGAATCCAAGCCCCCGCTTAAGAAAATACCGAGAGGTACTTCGCTCATGAGCCGGATGCGGACACTTTCTGCAAGCAACGCATCCAACTCCTCCACTACTTCATCGACCGGCCGAGAAGCCTGGTCGTCTACTTGAAAGTTCAGCTGCCAATACCTGCCAGTCGAGACTTTGCCGTCCTGATAGCTGAGCCAATGCGCCGCGGGCAGCTTTCGGATGTGCCGAAACATCGTTCCCGGCTCGGAAATGAAGCCCTGTCGAAAGTAAGGAACAACCGCTTGCAGGTCTGGTTCAGCCAACTCGGGGGCTGCGGCAAGGATGGCTTTGATCTCCGAACCGAATAACAATTGACTGCCCTGCTGCGAATAAAAGAGCGGCTTCTTGCCAAGGCGGTCGCGTCCCAGGAGCAGACGCCGCGTGCGTTGCGCCCAAACGGCGACTCCGAACATGCCACGCAGCGGAATCAGACATTGAGCATCCCTTTCTTCGTACAAATGTGCGATGACTTCCGTGTCCGACGAAGTACGAAAGATGTGTCCGCGCGCAATCAGTTCCGATCGGAGATCAGCGTAGTTGTAAATCTCCCCGTTAAGAACAACTTGCACTTGGCCATCTTCATTGGCGACAGGCTGGTGACCACCCGCAACATCAATAATGCTGAGGCGCCTAATTGCCAACCCGACGCCGTCGCCCACAAAGAATCCACCCTCGTCGGGGCCGCGATGCCAAATAGCATTCGCCATGCGCTCTAGAGTGCGTCGTATTTCGGCACGCGACATCGTTGGATCGACGATTCCTGCTATTCCACACATTTAGTTTCTCGGGCGCCCATTTCTCGAGACTTGCCACTCTCAGAGTTGTTCGCGATATAAGTCATGCGGACGAGACCTGTGTTCCGCGGGCCCTTCCGTTCACTGGATTTGATAAAAGTTGTCGGGCATTACTGGGAACTAGCTTTTCTGGCTGGTCGGCCGCGCAAATCCTGTGCATGGCAACCAGCAAACCGGCAATGAGCCAGATCAACTGCTGCATGGGCTGGCCGCGGAAAACGTCCACGTTCATGTGCACCATATCACCCGCAATGCCCGCGGCAAATCCGAGCGCCAGCGGCGACAAAAAACTGTCGTGGAAGGTCCAGCATTGCCAGCCCCTTCGCAGAGCGGCAAGCAGAAAAGCGAGAAACGCCAGCAGTCCTCCAATCCCGGTTTCGCATAGGACCAGCAAATATTTGTCGTGGACCACAAAGAGAAATCCGTGACGGAACTCGGGAGTCAAGTAGCGGTCCATTACCACGGAGAAGTTATTGGTACCTACGCCCAGAACCGGATGGTCCAGGAAAATGCGCCAGGCAAGATTCATCAACGGGATGCGCGACTCTGCCGAGCCTTTGTCATCGCCCAAGAGGCGCGCGGAGATGACATTGTGGAATGGCAAATAGAAGAGCGCGAGAATCACCAGAATGGCGACAGGCGCCCTCAAGGAAACGCCGCGCTGCCGAATCGCGACAAGGCAGAACAAAGTCATGGAGATAAGCAGCGCGAGCCAGCCGCCACGCGAGAAAGTGGCCACCAGCGCGGCTCCGCCCAAACCCAACGCAGCAATCGCCAGCAGCTTGTGCTTGGATCCCAGCTTTGCAAACAGTACGGCGACCCCACAGGAAAGCACGATGCTCAGGTAAGCGGCCGCTGTGTTGGGAGCGCCTACTGTTCCTCCGATTCGCAGGAAGCCGTCTCTCTCGCCAGCCTCAACGTGAATGTGGGTGGGAAGACCCCAGATCGTGCTTGGCATCCCCGTAAAACTGAGGACAATCATGACCAGAGACTCGACCACAGCGCCAGCCAGGAGAACCCTCACTACAAATAGAACATCTTCCCGAGTATGAATGCAGTTGGCCACGTAGATATAAACGAGGAACGATTGCAAGAACAGACAAGCCTCAAAGCACGCTAGGCTGATGTCCTGGGCCACAAACAAGGAAGCGACAATGATAAGGAGGTAGATGAGAAGAGACCAGCTGACGTGCAGAGGGCGGTCCTTATCACGGTCTCTCCTGCCAAGCGAACAGACGAACCACGAAACGTAGAGCCCAACGAGAGCTATTGTGGTCGATGAAATGCCGAGCCCCCCCATTGCTCCAAATTGTTCTATCCTCTCGTCATAAAAAAGGTGCGTTCCGAACTGGAAAGGGATATCCAGGATGACCACTGCGAGCAGAATCCTTCGACAATTTGTACGCGTCAGCACAGCGAAGGGACTAAGAATGGACACCAGCAGAGAGTCGCCGGCCAACGAACTGAGACGACCGGAAACACCTTGCGCGCTCCGCGTAGCCAGCTCGTTTCCAAGCATCGTCGTGGCTCCGTGGGCTGCGGCGGGAGATGGAATTTCCTCTACATTCATGAAGGTGAACCCGCACTATTGACGCTGCGCCTGAGTGCAAACTGGGTGCTGGGATTTGCGGACAAGAAGTCGCGGATCGCTAGTGCTACGTATTTAATCTGTTCCGAAGTCAATTCCGCGTACATGGGAAGCGAAAGAATTCGCCGCGCATACTTTTCAGTGACGGGGAAGTCTCCCCGTTTGTAACCCAGATCTTCATAGGCTGGCTGCAGATGGATCGGAACCGGGTAATGAATGCTTGCGCTGATGCCGCGGCTTACCAGGTGCTCCCGGAGCTTGTCACGATGCTCGGTGCGGATCACGTATAGATGCCATACTGATTCCACGTCGCCGGCTTCCGTCGGCGTTATAACTCCTGTTCCCTCCAAGAGCTCCTCATACAGCTTCGCGTTCCGGCGACGTGCCGCATTCCACTCTCCCAGATACTTCAATTTCACTCTGAGGGCCGCAGCCTGGAGTGTGTCAAGCCTCCGGTTGTAACCGCGGAACTGGTGGTGATACTTCTCTGTCTGGCCGTAATTGCGAAGCATTTCCAACCGTTTTGCGATCTCGCTGTCATTGGTGACAATGGCGCCGCCGTCTCCATAAGCTCCCAGGTTTTTCCCGGGATAAAAACTGAACGCTGCCGCGTGTCCCAAAGAGCCCGTGCGTTTTCCTCTATACAAGGCACCGTGGGCTTGGCAGGCATCTTCGATGACGATTAGGCCAAGTTTCTCAGCCACCTGCCGGATGGGTCCCATGTCCGCAGGGTGACCATACAGGTGCACGGGAAGAATGGCCTTTGTGCGCCGAGTGATCGCCCTGGCCATCGCCGCGACATCAATCGTGTGGGTGTGCGGGTCCACATCCACGAGAACCGGCTTCGCCCCAGCATGCGAAATCGCGAGCGCCGTGGCGATGAACGTGTTCGCGGCAGTGATGACTTCGTCGCCGGGCCCGATACCATAGGCGCGAAGAGCCAGCTCCAGTGCCGAAGTGCCTGAATCCACACCGACGGCGTACTTGGCTTCGCAAAATGACGCAAACTCCTCCTCAAAGAGGTTTACATCGCTCCCCAGGATAAAGTCCGCTCGCCTGATTACTCTGGATATTTCTTCGTCGATCTCCCTGGAGATGCTGCGGTACTGAGCCGTGAGATCAACGAACGGCACTGGCTGCGGTTTTGGGTGAATTAATATTTGTGTGGACATAGTCAGTATTGTTTCCTATCTCTATTTGGAGTCCTTTGCACTCGATGGAACGATTCACTGCTTCAAGCACACGCACAACATCTCGACCTTCAACGCCGCTGCTTATCGGCCGCTTCCCCGTTCGTACGCACTCGACGAAATGCCTGCACTGGTGCTTCAATGGCTCGACGGGTTCAATCCGGGGGCTGATTATGTCGCCATCCCGGATCTCGAAGCGAAACTCGCCGTAATTCAACGGCTCCTGCTCGACAGGACTCACACCCTTCTCAAACACCCGCACTTGTTCAATCCCGTTCAGATCGTTGAAGACGATCCGCTTGTCACTCTTGACCACTACGACTTCGCGCGCTTTATCCGGATCGGCCCAGCTAACGTGGACGTGAGCGAGTACGTTGTCGGGGTAACCCAACGAGATGAAGCCAACGTCGTCACGGCAGTTTCGTAACACCTTACCTCCGACCGCGCTGACCCAAAGGGGCGTGCTGTCAAGCAGGTAATTGAAGATAGCGATGTCGTGGGGGGCAAGATCCCAGAGAGCGTTGACGTCGCGGCGGATAGGACCCAGATTTGTCCTGCGCGCGTACAGATAGTAGACCCGGCCGCCGTCCTTCCGGACGTACTCTTTTACCTTGCGGACGCCCGCGTTGAATACAAAGGTGTGGCCCACCATCAAGATCGTTGAGTTGGATTCCGCCAGCTCAATCAGCTTGTCGGCCTCGGCCGACGTCGTGGTCAACGGCTTTTCGACGAGAGTATGCCTGCCCGCCAGCAAAAGGCGCCGCGTCACGCTGAAGTGCGTCGTGGCTTCCGTGCAAACGACGACCGCGTCTACACCTGGGTGCGATATAGCATCGTCGATCTGCGAGGTCAGATAGACTCCTGGAAACCGTCGCGAGACTTCTTTTAGACGCTCTGAGCTCTGATCGCACACGGTCACTACGCGCGATTCCACGAGTTCGCTGAAGACTCGAACATAGTTCATGCCCCAATAGCCGCATCCTATGACCGCAATACCGAGTGGTTTCGCGTTCTGGGGATTCTGCTTCGCTTGTAGTGAAACGATTGCGGAGTTCATTCAGCACCTCTGCCTGATATAACTGCGGGGATGGTAAGAAAAAGGATTTTTAAGTCGAACCAAAACGATGCCTTGCGAATATATTCCAAATCCATGCGGATCATCTCCTCAAACGTAACTTGGCATCGTCCCTTGACCTGCCAATACCCCGTTATTCCAGGCAACGCCGCCAGCCGTTTGTGATCGCCGTTCCCATAGCAAGCGACTTCGTAAGGGGGCACGGGGCGCGGCCCGACGAGGCTCATGTCGCCCTTCAACACATTTAGAAGTTGCGGCAGCTCGTCAAGGCTGAACCTTCGGAGAAGGCTCCCGATTCGTGTAATGCGTCGATCCTTTGTGAGTTTAAATTTGCCTCCGCTCTCGGCCGAAGCTTGTGCGCGCCCTTCCACGAATTCTCGAATGTACGCCTCATGCACGGAAGAATCGGCGTTCTGAACCATCGAGCGGAACTTATACATCGTGAAATCTTGGATCACCCAGATGGCCTGTCTCCCGAGCCGCTGACGTTTCGCTCCCACGCGTTTCTGGGTGAAGACCACCGGCCCAGGTGAATCCAGCCTTATCAAGATCGCGATCAATACGAGCAGCGGGAGGAGCACAATCACCGCGAGGCCTGCCAGCGTCACGTCCAGGAATCTCTTGCTTAGACAATAGAGATTGTTTTCTGTGCGTTCCGCTACCAGCGCGATCCGACTCGGCCACTGCCAGGTTTGCTGTCCGGCCATATTAGTCAACCATTTCCTTCCGAAGAGAGGTCAGCAGCTTGATGGTGTAGAATTTTGTTCTTAGCAACACCGCGGGGATGCTAGCGAACTTCGAGATGACGTTTTTGTGGACTCTGAATTCCTCAGTGTGTATGGCGAAGTCTTTTTGGCGTGGAGACTAAGATCGCTTCTCAAAGCCTGCGAAAGATCGCCTCGGGAATGGGGAAAGTACGGTTGTTCAAAACCACTCCTAGCACGCTCACGCCGAGTGTTGCCAGATGATCCTTGGCCCGCCGGGCCGAGTCCCTGCGAGTGGAATTTGCTTCCAGCACCAGCACCACGCCGTCTGTCCACCGGCTGAGCAGCGTCGCGCCCGTTTCACGCCGAAGTGGTCCGGAGTGGATGACGACATACCTAAAGGTCTCGCGCAGTTCCGTTATTCTCACCCGCAGGCCGTCCGCCATCGAGGCAAAGCTTAGTCTTGCGGCGGCTCTGCCGCTCGGCAGCAGCCACAGATCGGGTTCGCGAATTTGCTGCGCAAAATTTTGAATGGGGCCTGATTCGCGCGTAGCCTCGACAAGTCCTATCTCATTTTCTACCCCGAAATAGCGGTGTAAAGAAGGCGACTGAAAATTTGCGTCAACCACACAAACAGGTCCTTCGGCCCGGGCGGCGAGTATTTCCCCGGCACGGGCACAAATTGAGGGGCATCCAGCGTGCTCCTCTACGCCGGCGAAGAGCGCAATGCGGCGCGCGCCGGGAAAAATGCGCTGAACCAACTTGATTTCTTGCTCACGGGCTAGCGCTTCTACGTCGATCCCGTGCTGATTCTGGCGCGCCTGAAGTCTCCCTGCCCATCGGCTCACTCCCATCCTGATCCCATCGAGCCATGGGAGAGGAGGAGAGGTCTTTCGGAAGTTCTCCACTTCTGGGAGTGACTCGCGACGTGTTCTGGAAAGAGTTGCTTTCGGCTTCTTGTCGCCGCCAAGTGTTTTCGAAAAAGAACCCTTTGCGTTACTTTGGGTGACTCGGTTTTCGGCCCCGTTAACTGACTCACCGATTGGGGTGCTCGGATTTCTGGAATTTCGAAATTCACGCGCCGCAACGGCACTTTGGCAATCTGTTGACCCAACCTCTTCTTTCAGATCGGCGTTGGGTTCAGAACACACCGCTGGAGTCGCGGTGCTTAGCGCCACATTGGCCGGCCGCAGTACATTCGGCAAGGACGCGTTCTGCAGGATTTTCTCGCGAGCCTCCTTGTCCAATTCCGGATTTGAGTCGCCATTCTTCGAGGAAATAGCGTTCACCGATTGGCAGGCCGCTTGGAACAATTCTTCTTCGTTACCAATTTGCTGGAGAAGTTCGAAATTCTTGCTCATATAGGTTCGGTTACTCCACGGTCCGAATTCAACTGCCCTCTCGCCTCGTCGCTTCATTGCGACGACGGAAGGCGAATCTCCTGCCCAACATAAAGATGATCGGGGTTTTTCAGATCGGGATTCAGTTCGCGGATCTCGGATACGATTGTGCTGTCGTATCGCCCGATCGTCGAGACACAAAGATCACGCAATGTGTCGTTTCGCTGAACCACATACGCGAAGGATCTCACCGAATTCCTGGCAGAGTTGTTCTGAGAAATCGCCGGTGCCGGAGGGTCCTGCGCCCCGGCAGCATCTGTTTGCGTAGCCGCGAGGACGCGGCTGGCGGGCGTTACCGTAGTCCCGGAATTCGAACGCCTCACAATCTGCTGTCGAGGCGTTCCTGACCCGCTGCGGGCTCCCACATAAATCGCCATACCGCAGAAGACGAGCAAAATTGCCGAGGCCTGAAACAACCGTCGTCGGATCAGCCCGTCCTTAATCCAGCGGTAGGAAGACTCGAGCAACGGCCTGAGAGCCCTGGTGGGGCGCGTGAGTGTCCCCCGTTTCCCAGTTCGGAGTTCGGGAACTTGAACGTCCATTGCCAAGTCCTTCGAAGCTTCCTTCACCAATTCAGAATCAATTTGACTTTGTTGGTTGGCACACCCCAACGACATCGCGTTGAAGCAAATGTTGTTGATAAGCCGCGGGATTCCTCGGCTGCGCTCCGCTATCAACTCAAGAGCCCCGGCCGTGAACAACCCGGCGCCCTCATATCCCGCAACCTGGAGACGGTAATCGATGTAGCGAACGACTTCACCGGAAGGCAGCGCATCCAATCGCGACTGAATTGCGATGCGTTGGCGAAGTTGCGCCAGCCCAGAACGTGCCAACCGTTGTTCCAGTTCCGGTTGTCCTGCCAGGATGATCTGCAGCAACTTCTTATCCGGCGCTTCAAAATCAGAAAGCAACCGCACCGTCTCTAGTACCGTGTCCGAAAGGTTCTGAGCCTCGTCGATGAAGACTACAACGCGTCTCCCTGCTTTCGTCTCACGATATAGAAAATCGTTCAGCTCCGAATGCATTCGCACGATGTCTTCGCCGTCGCTCTTGAGCCCTAGGTCATCGAGCAAATAACGAACTAGCTCGTGGGAATTGCATTGCGTTTGAAATAGGAAGGCGCTATGGACATAGCCTTTCCAGCGCTGTAACAGCTGGAACAAAAGCGTGGTCTTGCCCATGCCCGGCTCGGCAATAAGCGACAGAAATCCGCGCCCCGTTTCAATCCCATAGAACAGAGACGCGAGAGCCTCGCGGTGCCCCGGGCTGAAATAAAGGTAGCGCGGGTCCGGAGTCACTCCGAATGGTTGCTCACGCAGTTTGTAGAAATCAAGGAACATGGTTTTTAGTTTCCATTTTTCGGGAACGCCGCAACCACAGGCGCGCCCATGAATGACTCGACCTCTTCCGGTGTCCTAAATGAGGGATCCCAGCGGTCCGCTAGAAAAGCCAACATCACACTCGCAAGACTAGCGAATAGCAGCCCAAGAACCACCACCAGAATCCATCGAGCTTGCGGCGTAAACGGCACAGTGGCAGGCTCGGCAACCACAACGTTGGAAAACCTCTGGCGATCCAGAGCGTCCGAAATTCGCGCTTCTTCTGCTTTCCGAAGGTACAGCATGTAGTTCTCCTCATCAGCCTTGGCTGTACGTAGCATGTCCTGATGGAGGAGTTCTTTCCGGTCCAGTTGCTGATTCTCATTCCGGTAGGTGCGAATCAGAGAAGTCGAGGCGGCGGCGCCAGCTTGCGTGGCCGCAAGTTCCGTCTTAGCCTTAGCGAGTTCAGCGCGCAACGCTTCGTATGTAGGGTCTAGGTCCGTAGTCTCATCCCGCAGCGGGGCTTTTTCTGCCGAGGCGATGGCCGCGCGCGTTTGAGTAATTTGCTCCTCGACCTCCTGGACCGGCCGATAGGTTGGCTCGAATTTTGACAGCAGGTCGGTTCGCTGCAATTCCAAGTCCAGCAGTTTGGACTTCATGTTTTGCATGAGTTGCGGGTTGTCCGAGGTCCGGACTTGCGTTGTCTTTCGGTCTGGAAGCGTGGCTAATTGCGACTCGAGTGTGCGAATGCGCTGGCGCGACTCGGCGATGGTCGCTTGTGCGCCCCTGGCCTCCGCCTCGAACTCGGCAAGCTTTCTCACACTAATATCCTTCTCGAGTGTGGGATCAACGACTCCCTGTTCCTGGCTGAAACTCGACAGTTTCTCTTCTGCGTTCGCCAGAGACTTTTGATACTCCCCGGCCTGCTGATGAAAGAATTCAAATTGGCCGGGCGCGCGATGCACAGCTAGATGCTTCTCGAGATACAAGCCCGCCAAAGAGTGCAGTACTTTGGCAGCCAGCTGAGGGTCTTTCGACTTGTAGGAGACGCTGATTAGATTCGTCAACTTGATAGGCTGGACCGTTAGATCCTTCTCCAGCTTAAGCACGCCGCGTGCGACTTTCTGATCTTCGCTCTCTCCTTGTTTGCTCCAGAAAGAGCCGGGACTTTGAAGCCCGCAGTCGACCACAACCTTCCCAAGCAAGTCCCTGGACCTGATCAACTCCGCTTCCGACTGCAGTTCTTCTTCGCTTACTTCGGTCTGCCACTGTACCGGTGCTTCCCTCTCCGGTGACACCACTTCGTCGGCTCGCTCGTGTCTTACCAGAATCTTCATCTCCGCTTCGTACTTCTTCGGTAACAGGACCGCGATGACCGCCGCAATTGAGAGTATCCCCAGGAACGTATTGACGATCAACCGGCGCTGCCTAAAACCGATTGCCAAAAAATCGCGCACCGTGAAAGTCTGCTTGCCCTCGTCAACGTGAGTGTTCGGTTTTTCCTCGAACATAGCTTTGACCTCGCTCTCCTAAAAATAACTAGAGCACGCCCGGATTGGCATAAAGACCGAGTGATGAGGTAGGGAGGAATTTCTCGATCTTGGACAGCGTATTTTTCGGCACATACAAAAAATCGCCTGGTTGCAGGAACGCGTCTTCCGTCAGGTCGGCATTCTTCAGCATTTTCTTCATGTCTAATTTCTTTACTTGCACCCAGCCGTCAGGCACCCGGTGAAACAGCACCACTTCAGAATGTTTCGCGCTATCTTTCAGGCCCCCAGCTATGGCTACTGCTTCCGTCGCCGTGGTTTCGTCGCGCAGGTCGAACTTTCCCGGACGCCCCACTTCCCCGCCCACAATGAAGTAGGGTTTTTCAAAGTCCTTCAACTCGACATTGACGACTGGATCGTGCATGATCTTCTTGTATGTCGTTTGAAGCGAGCTAGTCACTTCAGGCAGCGTCTGGCCCACTACTCGTATCCCGTCCACTCCACGAAGCGTGATGTAGCCGTCGGGCTGCACGGTCACGGTTTGATTGAATTCCGGCGTGAAGGGGAAATTCAATTCCAACACATCGGCGGAGTGTAATTGATAGCGCCGGTTGCGGTGCTGCAGAGTGATCGTTTGATCGCGTGCTCCGTCTTCGCTCTCGCGGACGGCTGTTGGTGCCGGACCGGTCGCAGAAGCCACAGGGCCTTGTGCCTGTACGCCGGCGACTCCCCCGGCTGTCAGAAAAAGCGCGAAACAAAGACGCGATGATGACTTCCAGTTCACTTTTGCCTCCTCGCTGGGCTCAAATCGTTCTTCGCAATTAATTCGCTTCTGTCGGCTTGCTGGGGATCGTCGCGTTCAGGCGGCTTGGGTCAATTGGAATCGGAGTCGGCCGGTCATGTTGCAACGTACTCGCAGCAGGCGGCGCTGCGACTGCTTCACTGATCCAGGCACGATCGATTTCAACTGCGACGGAGCGCTGCAGAAGGCTCACCGATAGAACTAGCTTCGTCACCGACTTGATTCTGACCACGATTCCCGTCATTCCCTGCAGCGGCCCCTTCTGGATCCGAGCAATGTTCCCTACTTCCATGTACGGCCAAGGCGTTATTGAAATGCCGCTCTTTCCAGCGCGCTGGATCGCGGCAATCTCCTGCTCCTCAACCGGAACCGGTGTTTTGCCAATCCCCACGATTTGGATTACGCCCGGCGTCATCAAAACGGGCAGCCGGTTGTGCGGGTCCATCCGACAAAAGAAATATCCGGGAAACAGTGGCACTTCGCTCTGCTTCACGCGATCGGACCACCTGCGGACTAATTTAGTGACAGGCAAGTAGCATTCGTAGCCGATGTTCTCGAGGACTAAGGTCGCATTGCCTTCTTTACCGCTCTTGGCTAGGATCGCGAACCACGGCCACGGTTTGTCGTGCAGATTCATCGTGCCCCCTGAAAAAGCTACCGCCATGGAAGTCCCATCTTGCGTGGAACCCTTGCGGCTGGAACCCTTTCCTACAGAAGCCTTCCGCTGGTTTCGTGGGGAGGTCCTAACCAGTAGAAAACTTGCCGCGCCCAAGACGGTAGCTGATACAAAAGCCCCTCACAATCGGGTCTAAACCGCAAATATTGCAGCGGAGAATCCCTCAATAGGGAGTTGCGTCCATGGGAGCTCGCTTCTGCCCTTCATATAGTTGTTCGCCCGTCACGCGATGGGCCATGCTAGTGAGAAACGACGACTGCAAAGGCAGTCCTCTTTGAGAAGAGCGATCACCACATTCAGTAAGCGGACGCTTCAGGCTTGTTCTCTTGCAAATCCCTGCCGTAGGAACGCCCTTGTCATCCAAGTTCAGGAATTGCCCTAACTTCAATGCCATGATTCTCCGGATTGCCTCCACAACAGACCCCTGAAACCATGTTGCGTGGAATCCGGCGCGCTGGTAAGGCGCCTCACGTTGATTTGGCTTAAACGATATGCTATTTGACTCACCAGCATACTTCTTGTTCCTTATCCCGGTCGTGCTTCTCTATTGGCGCCTGAATCATCGAGCCCAGAACATTTTCCTTCTTCTCGCGAGCTACTTCTTTTACGGCTGGTGGGATTGGCGATTTCTCGCGCTCATGATCGGCAGCACCACCGTGGATTTCCTGATCGCCCAGAAAATCTCTCCTAGCCGCTCGGATCCCAACCGGAAAATATGGTTGATCTTCTCGCTAGTCCTGAATTTCACGATTCTAGGAATCTTCAAATATTTTGACTTCTTTGCAGGCTCCTTCGTGGGTGCGCTTGACACGCTTGGTCTTCACAACATTCCCTTGCCTTTGATTCGTATCATTCTTCCGCCGGGCATTTCCTTTTACACGTTTCAGGAAGTCGCCTACATCGTGGACGTCTACAAAGGAAAAATTACAGCTTCCAGATCGTTTTTTGACTACGGTCTCTTCATCAGCCTCTTCCCACACTTGATTGCCGGCCCGATACAACGGCCAAGCCACCTCCTCCCGCAGGTGCAGAAGGAGCGCACCCTTGACGCGGATCGATTTTTTGATGGCATTATGCTGATTTTTTCGGGCCTCATCCGCAAATGCGTGGTCGCCGACAATTGCGCCCTTCTCGCGAACGCGGTATTTGGCGGGCAGTTCGGCCCCTCAAATTTCTGGCTTGTTCTACTCGGGACCTATGCGTTCACGTGGCAAGTGTACGGAGACTTCAGCGGTTACAGCGACATTGCTCGCGGCAGCGCCCAATTGCTGGGGTTCCATTTTATGGTCAATTTCCGGCAACCTTTCCTCGCTTCTCGTCTCCAGGATTTTTGGCGGCGCTGGCACATCAGTCTGAGCTCTTGGCTTCGCGACTACTTGTATATACCCCTCGGCGGCAGCGCCGATGGAAATTGGAAAACTTCCCGAAATCTCTTCGTTACCATGGTCCTCGCAGGCCTCTGGCATGGTGCGAATTGGACCTTTGTCATCTTTGGCGCCATCCACGGAGTCGTGCTCGCCGTCACGCGCTACTTCTTCCCAGCTAAATCCACATCGGCCGGCTCGGAACTCCCTCGGCGTTCCACCGCGTTCCTCTCCCTCTGGGCGCAGAGAATTTTGACCTTCAACATTCTTGCTTTGAGCCTGGCCTTCTTCCGGGCGACCTCCCTCCATGCAGCCGTTCAGTTGCTCGCAGGCTTGTCCAATTTCGCCTGGCGGAGTGAATATGCCACTGCGTTTTTCATGCTCTGCCTGTTCACTATTCCTCTATTCGCCGTCGATCTCCTTCTAGAGGCCAACAACGACGAATATCCATTCGCCAAGCACACGTATGCCTTCCGAACTTCCGTCGCTGTCGCAGCACTTGTCGTGCTGGCACTTTTCTCAGGGAGCAATCTCAATGCCTTCGTCTATTTTCAGTTCTAAGCACCCCGCCCTCTTTCACGCCAAACTCCTGGTCGGCATCTGCGCCCTTCTCATCCTTGTCTTCGAGTTCGTGAGTGATTTTCTGCTTAAACACCACTCCGAAACATACGCCCGCGTCTCTCAGCAATACGCTGAAGCCGTCAAGCTACGCCCAGCAAAGCCCGGCGAGCCCGCCTCGGTTCTGATGGTTGGCAACTCATTGCTACTCTATGGCGTCGACGTGGACCGTTTGAGGAACTTAACCTCTGGCCAAGTTCACATCTGCCCCATTTTCCTCGAAGCTACCGCCTACTATGACTGGTTCTATGCTTTGCATCGTCTCTTTAGGGAAGGATCAAGACCTCAGGTCGTGGTTCTAGGTGTCGGAGTGAACAGCTTCCTTGCTGACAGCGTGCGCCAGGACTACGCCCCCCTGATGCTATTTGATTTGCGAGACTCCCTCAACGTAGCCTCCGATCTTAAAATGGATCGTACCGCCACCAGTAACCTCTTGCTCGCTCACTCTAGTGTGTTCTGGGACACGCGCAGCGTCTTTCGTACTCAGATTCTTCGCCATACAGTTCCTCACTACCAAGATCTCGTCTTGCTCCTGAAGCCACAGCCCGCCATTCCCCCAGCCCCCCAGTTTCAAGCCGTCGCGAACTCTCGGTTGGAACAGCTCCGTGCATTGTGCGAGGCGCATGGCGCGAAGCTAATCATTCTTGTCCCTCCAACCCCATCCTCAGAGGAAGCTGTCCGTCAGATGACTATCGCTTCTCAGAGTTCCGGGGTGGATACACTGGTGCCGATCAATCCCACTGCGCTCTCCGTCAAGTACTACCTGTCCGATGAACTCCATCTCAATTCCCAGGGCGCAGCGCTTTTCACCACTGCTTTAGCCAAATTCCTACCCCAGACGATCGTTCGCGACTCGATGACGTCGAAGGAGGACTAAGGACTGGAACCGCGCCGTAGTTCATTAGCCTCGAACTAGGGTATTTACCTGAGGTCAATCGCAGGGATTCCCTTGCTTGAGGCCACGGACGAATGATGCTATTTATTTGCCACCTGCAGGAGATCCAGAGAATTTCAGCGATATCTGTACAAGGTCCATGCCGTTCGGGGCAAGGAGAATCATTCATGGCCAAACGAGACTTGACATTACTAAGCAGCGAAGAGCCGTCAGAGCTTCTTCGCGAGCTGGTGGCGCACCTCCGCCAGAACCGCACACAGTTGCGCGAGGAATGGGTGGTGCGCATCTCGGAGACGCGCTTGCTCACCGCGATGACCAAAGAAGAGATCTTCGCGGAAGCAACTTCGGTGTATGACAGCTACGTAGAGGCCCTGGAAACCGAAGCATTCGAAGCCCTTCAAGCGTACGCGCGTAACCTTTCGGAACGCATCATTCCGCGAGGCGTCGAGACGCACGAAGTCGTTGGCATTGTTCTCCTGCTGCGAGACGTGCTGGCCCGCTCGCTGTTCGCCAAGTACCAGACGGATTTCAAGAAATTGAACCGCATCCTGGACGCCTATGAGCCTGCCGCCAACCGTATCGCCAACACGGTAGCCGTCGGCTTCGTGCAAGAGCGCGAGCGCGTCATCCGCCAGCAACAGGAAGCGATCCGCGAACTCTCCACGCCGGTGCTGCAGGTTCGTGAGCGATTGCTTATTCTGCCGATCATCGGTGTGATAGACCCGCAGCGCGCGCGGCAATTAACGGAACAGTTGCTGCGCGGAATCCGCACCAATCGCGCGAAAGTCGTGGTGATCGATATTACTGGTGTGGCGGCGATGGACGTGACGGTTGCCAACCACCTGGTGCAAACAGTCGAAGCTTCACGGCTCCTTGGCGCGACGGTTATCGTTACCGGCCTTTCGCCGGAGATTGCGCAGACGTTGGTGACGATCGGGGTCGATCTTGGCAAGATGAACACGGTGGGCGACCTGCAAGGCGGCATCGAGCAGGCCGAGAGGCTGTTGGGATACAAAGTGGTGACACTAGCGGAACCCCGCTAATTCTCAAGGAAGAAGGCCTGCGTGGAAGTTCCCATTCTGAAACAGGGAGAAGTGCTGATAGCCACCTTTCAGGCGGCGCTCTCGGACGCGGACCTCGAGCATCTGCGACGGGGTCTGGTGCAGCAGGTGGTAAAGCTGCGCTCACGCGCCGTTATTGTCGATGTGACAGCGATGGACGTGATGGACTCGTTTGCGTCGCGGACGCTGCGTGAGATCGCGCACATGATCCGGCTGCGGGGCGCGGAAACGGTTATAGTTGGGATTCAACCGGAAGTGGCGTTTGCGATGGTTCAGTTGGGGCTGACACTGGAAGGCGTTGCGACGGCGCTGGACCTGGAGGAAGGTCTGGCTTACTTGAGTGAAAAATTCAAGAATATAGATTGAGAGACGCACAGTGAGGGCTGGAGAAATCCGGGTGGCCATCAACTCGGACCAAGACATAGTGACAGCCCGTCAGAAAGGCCGCGCTCTCGCGATCGAACTTGGTTTCTCCACAGGAGACGCCACGCTCATCGCCACGTCCATTTCGGAACTTGCGCGCAACATTGTGTCGTACGCTCGAAAGGGCGAAATTACTTTGAAAACAGTCCATGCCTCGATCCGCCAGGGCATCACCATCGTCGCGTCGGATAGCGGCCCGGGCATTCGGGACATTCGTCAAGCCATGCGAGACGGTTTCTCGACATCCGGAAGCCTTGGTCTCGGACTGCCGGGAGTTCGCCGCTTGATGGATGAGTTTGAAATTGCCTCAGAACTAGGCCATGGGACGGTCGTGACGGTGAAAAAGTGGAAGCCATAAACGACCCACTGGTGGAATACGGAGTGGCGAAGTCTATTCTCTTGGGCCAAGGTGAATCGGGCGATCGCCATCTGGTTTGTTGTGGGAGCGATGGAATCCTGATCGCGGCGATAGACGGAATCGGACACGGTGAAGAAGCTGCTAACGCTGCGGAGGCGGCGATTTCCATTCTCAAGGCGAATACGGCCGAACCTCCCATTTCTCTCGTAGAGCGCTGCCACGAAAGCCTCCGCTCGACGCGGGGCGTGGTACTGAGCCTTGCTTCGATCGATCCGGAACATGGCATGATGACGTGGCTTGGTGTTGGAAATGTTCAGGGAGTCTTGATGCGCGCCGGCTCCCGGAAGGGGTGCGCGCACGAGGTGCTGCTCTTACGCGGTGGCGTGGTGGGTTCGCAATTGCCTGCACTGCAAGCCGCCGTGCTTCCGGTTGAGAAGGGGGATACGCTGGTATTTGTTACAGATGGAATTGGAGGTGATTTTGTAGAGGGTCTTTCCGCCATGGAATCCCCGCAGCGAGCGGCGGATAAGATTCTCAGACGGCATGGACGGGGAAATGACGACGCGCTGGTTTTGGTAGCGCGACTCAACGGGGTTCGCTCATGAAAACGGCAACCAAGCGGAAGACGAAGTTACGGCCAACTTTTGAAGAGGAATATCGTTGTGCGTTTGCTGAATACGCGCGGCATGGCGGCGAGGCCTCTTTGGGGCGCGCTTATGAGCTGGGGCGCCACGCCATCAGCGAGAAAAAGAGCTTAATGGAAA
The DNA here is from genome assembly GCA_036495665.1 of Candidatus Acidiferrum sp. Taxonomy (GTDB): domain Bacteria; phylum Acidobacteriota; class Terriglobia; order Acidiferrales; family UBA7541; genus Acidiferrum. Next base: position 18,272 of record DASXMM010000368.1, read on the forward strand.
TAGCGTCGATGCATCATCAGGTCCTCCAAAAAACGCTCAGTTCCGAGCAGGGAGCCGCCCGTCAGCAATTGCTGGCGGCGGCTGCCGAATTTCTTGCCGAGACGCTCTCTTCCTATGAAATGGCGCAGCGAGGAGTGCAAGATGCAATCACGGCGCTGCGGCACCTCAATGAGACGCTTGAGGAGGAGATCAAGCGCATCGCGCACGCCGTGCACGACGAAGCCGGCCAGTTTCTAGTGGCCGTCCATCTTGCGCTGGCAGACGTTGCGCGCGAATTGCCGGAACGTCAAAAGGAACAACTTGGACGGGTTGAAGAATTGCTCAATCAAGTTGAACAGCAGTTGCGGCGGTATTCCCACGAACTTCGGCCAACGCTCTTGGATGACCTTGGCTGGATTCCGGCGATTCGTTTTTTGGCAGAAGGGATTTCAAAGCGCGCCAATCTCAGCATTCAAATCCATACGAAAGTGGCGGGCAGGTTGCCTGGCGCCATGGAAATAGCCCTGTACCGCATCGTTCAGGAAGCGCTGACCAACGCGGCGAAACACTCGAAGGCGAGCCGGGTATGGATCCGTATCGCCCGAAAAAATCGGATCTTTTGCTGCTCGATCGAAGACGATGGCGTGGGCTTCGATGTAGGGGCAGTCCAGTCAGATGTCAAGCGAAGAGGGTTGGGACTGATCGGCATGCAAGAACGATTGAATGGGATTGGAGGAACGATGTCGATTGATTCGGCACGTGGCCGGGGGACTAAACTCTTGATTCAGCTTCCGGCGGAGGCGTCAAATGCCAATTCGCATCGTATTAGCTGACGACCATGTCCTGGTGCGTCAGGGCCTGAAGTCGTTGCTCGAACGGGAAGGGTTTCAAGTCGTTGCGGAAGCATCCGATGGGCAAGACGCTCTTCGTCATGTGGAGTCGCTTCAGCCTGATATCGCGGTAATGGACATCAGCATGCCCACACTGAATGGACTGAATGCCGCTAAGGAGATCGGCCGCTCTTCTCCGAAGACCAAGACTATTCTGCTGACGCAACACGATGAAGGTCAGTATATCCACCAGGCGCTGGAAGCAGGTGTGAAGGGGTACGTACTGAAAAGCCAGGTCGCCAGCGATTTGCTACTGGCCATCCGGCAGGTTTCGCGCGGCCAGGTTTATTTGAGCCCCGGTGTGTCTAGCGCTGTGATCGAGGCATATCAATCCAAGTCGGATAAATCCAAGAATCCTTTGACACTGCGAGAGAGTCAAGTGCTGCAACTGATTGCTGAAGGAAAGTCCACGAAAGACATCGCTTCTTTGCTTGGTATCAGTCCGAAGACAGCTGAGTCTCATCGGACGAGGCTCATGCAGAAGCTGGATATTCATGAGACAGCGAGCCTGGTGCTCTATGCTGTCCGTCATGGCATCGTCCAGCCCTGATTGCTCCCACCAAAAACTGCCCACTGAGCTATTCCCAAGGCAGGGCAGGTGTCAAGTCGATTTGTAACTCCGCCTGTATATTGCACAACTACGAATTCTCTTGACAGTCATATATCGCCTGGCGTAGAAAACTTCCACTTTGCCCTGTGGAGGCACTATGACCTCGTCCCCTCTCGGCCCCGGCTCCATCCTTCGCACCTTCGCTCTGGCGTTCGTGATCGCCTTCATTTTGCGTGTGCCAACGGCCCACGCTCAGTTCCCCAGTCCGGTTAACAATGACACGCGGACTCCAGTGCCAGGATCGGGACACGACTACATTAAAATGCTCACCGAGACGGTGGATCCGTCGAGCGGCTCGCTGAGCGTGCACATCTCGACGCCCGTTCCACCGAGCCGCGGCATAACCATCCCATTTTCGTTTGATTACAGTTCGGGTGCGGTGAAGCAGGCGCAGGTGTTCGGCACTACCAGCGGCGTGACCTCAGCGGGCTGGGCAGTACCGACTATAGTCGGCGGTGTGGCGCTTACTTCCCTCGGATGGTCCTACCGCATTCCCGAGCTTACCGCGAATCAAAAGCAGGTCACTTGCCAGCAACAGCCCTCAAACGAGACCCTGACAACAGACGTCTGGGCTGATTACATCTTCACGGATCCGAGTGGCTCGCGGCACAACCTCAACGTAGCGCACACGGCGCCGCTGAACGGGGACTGCGTCTACGCGCAAAACCCTGTGAGCGTATCGTCCGGAGGAGACGACTTCTACAGCGCCTCTCTCAACCAGACGACTGGGGCCGTCGCGGTGGTGGGGGTCGATGGCACAGTTTACAACTTCCCCGTTACGAGCTTTGGGGGCGGTTTCGGCGTAAACGCGTGGCTGCCGAGCACCATCGAGGATCGGAATGGGAACATAGTCACGATTTCCCAGGGCAGCGGCGGGAGCATCACCGAGACGGACACGGCCGGTCGCCCGGCCGTTTCCACTTCCGCACCAGTCGGCCAAAACGGGACGGTGAGCATCTCCGGGCTCTCGAACGGATACATCGTAACGTGGGAGACGATCAGCGCTCTGTACGGCTCCAAGTATGAACAGCTCGCGGACGGCTATAACGACGGTTGCTATTGGGAGGGAGATGGTAATGGGGACGGCAGTCTTAGCGTCATCAAGTCTATCGAGCTTCCGAACCTAACGTATTATACCTTCGAGTATAATAGCTATGGCTTGCTCAAGCAGATTTCGTATCCCACCGGCGCGGTCGTGACCTACACTTGGAACATTCCATCCTCACCCACCGGCCTGATCGAGTTCCCGCCCCCAAGTATGCCGGGCAATCAGGACGCCTGCGCGTTTGCCTACTACGCGCCCATGATCACGCAGCGGACGGTGAGCTTCGATGGAGTTCATACGGCCCTCGTGCAGAATTTCAGCTACACGACCGCCTACAACACGGGTGTCTCGCAAGCGATTGTCCAGACGACGGTTTACTCCTCTAACGGAAGCACGAATCTAGGGACGTTCAAGACCGTGTACAACTATTACCCTTTCTTCCCAACCGACCTTAGCAGCCCGGACGAGCAGGTCACCGTCGCCAGCGCGATTCCCGTGGAGCAGACCGTCGACTACTATGATTACGGCCAGACAAAACTGCTCGATGCCGTGACTAAGGGCTGGCAGGACGAGCATCTGCTCGGGTGCCAACTTGAGACGCACGACGGGAGCGGGCTGCGCGGGACGTTCTACAGCTACGGGAGCGGGGCGAGCATCACGGACGAGAAGGAATACGACTACGGCCAGATCACCGGCACGAGCCAATGCCCGCAGGCGGCGGAGGGGGGACCGATAACCGCTCCGGCCGGGCCGACGCGCGAAACAGCGGCGACGTACCAAGTATTCCCCAACACCCCCATCTTCCCTGCCGGCCCATCCATTCTCGACCGTCCCTGTAGCATCGTAACGAAAGACTCCCACGGTAACAAAGCGGCCGAAACAGACTACCTGTATGACGGTGGTACAAGCATTTGCGGAACAGCAGGTACACCATCGGTTGCATCAGCCAATACCCCGATCAAGCACGATTCCGCATACGCCTATACCGCCTCCCCGCAGCCTCCGCGCGGAAACGCAACCTCGGTCACGCGCCAGTGCATCCAGTCCGCCCCGGCGTGCTCCAGCGGGAACCCAACCACCACTTATACGTACGACGAAACAGGCCAGGCCCCGTCTATGAGGGACCCGAATGGAAACGCCACTCAATACTCATACGCAGACAGCTATACCAGCGGCACCCCTCCTGGCAACACCAACGCGTACCTCACCAAAGTCACACAGCCCACGACCAACGGCGTCGCGCATGTCGAAAGCTATTCTTATAGCTACTCCGACGGCCAGCTTACAAAATCCACTGACCAGAACAATCAGCCCACCACGTATACCTACAACACTCCCCCGTCGGGTTGCAGTTATCCGGACGGGCTGGACCGTCTAGGCACAGCCACCTATCCAGATGGAGGCAAGACGAGCTATTGCTACAATGACTCGCCGCCTTCTCCTAGCGTCACCACATCGCAGTTAATGAATACTTCTAATCAATGGATCACTACGGTGGCGACTGCGGACGGTTTGGGCCACGTGGTGACAACTACCCGCAGTCCTGATCCAGATTGTTCCGCGGGCCTCGACGCCACGACCGAATCCTACGACGGTTTGGGCCGCCCCTACACAATTTCCAATCCGTATTGCACCGCCGGCGATTCCACCTACGGCATAACGACCTACACCTACGACGCCCTCGGACGCACCTGTGTCGTCGCTCCCCCAACTGGCACACCGCAATCGAGCTGCCCATCCACTGCTGTCGCGGGTGATGTCGCTACCGTGTACACAGGCAGAGCGACTGCCGCCTTCGACGAAGGCAACGGCACGCAATCAGTCGAGCGTGTGTCCCAGACTGACGCTCTCGGAAGGCTGAGTTCCATCTGCGAGGTAGCAAGTGCCCCATTCGTCGGCACCGGAGGCGCATCCTCCTCCAGCCTCATCGGCCAAAGCGGCTCACCTGGTACCTGCCCTCAGGACATCGCTGCCAACGGCTTTCTCACCACCTACTCTTATGACGTCCTGGGCAATCTCCAGGGCGTAACCCAAGGCACAATGGCCTCACGCTCCTTTGTCTACGATTCGCTCTCCCGCCTCACAAGTTCCACGAACCCCGAATCGAATATGCAATCCGTCAGCCCTTACACCTTGGTCCCGACGACTTATACGTACGACGCCAACGGCAACCTATCGACCAAAGCCGCTCCTCTGCCCAACTATACCGGGACCTCCCTAGTCACAACCTCGTACCAATATGACGCCCTCAACCGCTTGACGCACAAGTCTTTCAACGATGGAATCACGCCCACGGCCTCTTTCGCATACGATTCTTCTTCGCATTCCACCAATACAGTGGGACGCCTTGTCGAGACTTACGTGCCATTTCCTCCGACAGGTACGCCCACCGCCCAGATGACCACTGTCAGTAGCTACGATCCAATGGGTCGCATCTCGCAGCAATGGCAGTACACGCCGACCGGAGGACCGAACGACTATAGCCTCCCCTACGCCTATGACCTGATGGGCAACATGACCAGCTCCGAGGATCCTTATCAAAACGTCTTCACCTATAAGTACAACCCCGCCGCCCGCCTTCTGAGCGTCACCGGTTCCTACAGCGATTCCGATGACCCCGCCAACCTCCTGAGCGCCATGCATTACAACGCCGCCGGCCAGCTCACCTCCGATGCCTTGGGCGACGGCGAAGTCGAAACCTATACTTACGACAAGCGGCTTAGATCGCAGGCTCTGAGTTCAGTTTTAAACAGTACCGCCATATATTCCTACAGCTTGGCGTTCGCGCCCAACGGCGACGTTACCGCCGCCAACGACAGCGTCAACGGTAACTGGAACTACTCCTACGACCAGTTCAATCGACTGATTTGCGCCAGCCTCTCGTCCAACACTGCGTGCGCGTTTCCGCCCACTGGCACTCCCACTTTCAACTACGTCTACGACCGCTTCGGCAATCGCTGGCAGCAAAACAGCCCTACCGGAAGTATCTATACTTCCAGTTTCACCTTCACTGGCAACAGCACCACCAACAATAATCGCATGGACACCTATTCCTACGATTCTGCCGGTAATTTGCTCTATGACAACGCCCATCACTATTTCTATGACGCCGAGAATCACCTCATCCAGGTGGACGGCACGCTGCCCTACTGCACCAGCAACGGCACTTCCGGCAGCGCCGCCACCGCCTGCTATTACTACGACGCCAGCGGCCACCGCGTCCATCGCACCGGCTACACCAACGACACCTGCGACACCACCGGCAAGCGCGACTACGTTTTCGACCTCGCCGGCCACGCCATCGTGGAAAACAATTCCAACGGTACCGCCTGCGACATCCAGGTGTACGTGGGCGACCGTCACTTTGGCCGCCAGGGTGGCGGCACTTTCTTCTACCACTCCGACTGGCTCGGCACCGTCCGCATCATCGACTCCGACTACGACCCAACCTACGGCTCCGAAGTTTGCACCAGCCTCCCCTTCGGCGACGGCCTCACCTGCAACTCCAATCACGCCAACGTCTACCACTTCACCGGCAAAGAACGCGACTACGAATCCAACCTCGACAACTTCGGCGCCCGCTACAACGCCTCCTCCATGGGCCGCTTCACCTCCCCCGATCCGCTGGGCGGGCATCAAGAAGATCCACAAACAATGAACCGCTACGCCTACGTAAGGAACAATCCACTGAACTTGACCGACCCCACCGGCCTAGATTTTTACCTGCAATGCCAAACCTCCGACCACAGCGGCTGCACGCAGGTTCAAATCGATCCGAACAATAAGAACGGAACCTATTGGGTCCAAGCCGGCAAGGACGGAAACGCCACGGTTGTCACGAGTGACGAAATCCGGGTCGGCGCAGCTAGCGCCACTTTCAGCGAGAACGGAGTAGTTATCAATGGAAAGGGCGAGGGAATCTACTTTGACAATCCCGCGGGCCAAACCAAAGATGCCAGTGGCAACGTTGTGGACGACAGCAACCCCATTACACTGGCGGGAAGCGGGGCGCTAAAGAATTTGTCTTTCACAGTTAACGGCAATTGCAGCGGGACATGCCTCTCGTCAGGCGAATGGACGTTTGACGCCAATTCGTACGCCGGCATAGGCGGGTTGTTTGCGCAGCGAGGAGCGTTCACTAAATTGGGCGAGGACGCGGTTGCTCTTCTGGGAGAAGGAGCCCATCCGCGCACAAGTCAGTTTAGATTCGGTGGCCCGTTGAATTCACCCCACCTTTCAGTACCCTATGATTACCCCGGCACAGTGCCCTATGATCCCACAACGACCGTACCAAGAACCGGCAACTTCCACGTCGACGAACACTCAGATTGGCGGCACGACATCGATGTGGTCGTGAAGCAGCCTTGGTGGCCCTTCTGAGGTGAACATGGCGGGACCAATAGCACGCCAAACCGCGGCAGAGGGAGTCGTTCTAGTTCCGCTCGCTTTGATCGCCCTAGGCATTCTCGCTTACGGGCTCTGGAAAAGGCCCGTTGACTCTCCCGAGCCTAAACTTCCGAGGTGGCGCAGGTTGGTGTTTGCTCTCGGGATAGCCGCTGTTTCTCTACAAGGTGTGTTATTCGCCGCTTTCTGGATTTGGCCGTCTATCAGCCGCGACCATTTGCTGTTCGGGCAGTGGGCCTTCTGTGTGCATGTCTCTTTTGTTGTAGCCTTCTCTTGTCTCTTTACTGGAAAAGGTGCATCGCGCTGGTTGCTTCTTCTTTCCTGCGCACTCCTATTTTCATTTTCCTTCCTCATCATAGCTAGCTCATGAGGCGGATGGCCGATACGGGCTGATTGGATGGCGTTGTCGGCTCCTCAATCCGAGTAAACTTGGCAGCTGTTGTGACCTGGCGGGTGGCGGAGCCTTAGCAGTTGATTTTGATTTTTCTCTGGAGGGTGCCGGCGGGTGGCTGAGCCTTAGAAACCGATTTTGACTTTCAGGTGTTGGGTGGCGGGTGGGGCAGCCTTAGCGGTTGATTTTGATTTTTTTTTGGGGGGAGGGTGCCGCACCCTTCGATTTTAAGGGTGCGGGTTTTGAACTCTCGTCCTCTTAACGTTCCACGGGTCGTTCCCTTGTATTCCGCTATCCGCCTCGTTTTATTATACTTACGATTTGTCTTGACAGGTAGGTAAATACATACCATAATTTTGTGTGACAATTCGATACAACCCGCTCCTCCCACCTCCGTCTCAGAATTCCGCGCTTTCCGCCCTGTCTTCCTCACCCTGCTCTCCCACCGAGCAAAAAACGAGCAATCAACCCTCCGCCTTTTCAAGCACTTACAAACGCCTATTCTCCCAATCCCTTTCTTTTGATAATTATACAAATGCCTGGGGGTATTTTTCCGCACCGTCGCTCGACGGCTTTTCTCCCGGCCGCGTGCGCGACCGAATCGCCGCAAACCCTCTGGAGTCAAGCGCCTACGCACTCTGCCCGTGCACAACGGGGGTGTGGCGTACCCCTTGGCCGTCCCGCCAATCGGCACACACAGGAATCCCCGCAAACCCTTTAGCTGCAACACTTACAAAAAACGTAGGGGGTATATCCAAGCCTCAATTTCAAGCAAGGGACAACTTTCGTGTATTCCGGTAAAAACAAGCCGCAGAACTGGCCCCCGTTCCCCGTTTGTGTTCCAACCATGACAGTGCCTCGCAATCAGCCAAAAATGCAGCGCGAGCGCGCGCAGAGAGCATCCACAAATCATGGCGCGCTCATTCCCTCGGCGATTGTTGCCTGCGATCGTTTTGCATTGCGTTTTGCTCCAGTTTGTAGTCTCCGAATTCTTCGGTCTTAATGTCGTCGCCGCTAACGCCTGCACAATGGAGCAGTGTGGTCATCGCGGCGACCATTCCGGACGGGCCAGCCACATAGTAGACAGGTCCATTGAGTCCCAGTAAGTACCTGGTGAGCAGGCCGCGATCGATGGGACCTTTCTCGTAGGGCCAAGTCGGGCTCATGAGCCGAGTGACCGTTGGAATGAGGGTGAAGTTGGGATTCTGTGCCGTCAAAGCTTCAAAATCTTCCAAAAAAGCTGCGTCCTGCGCATCGCGGTTGGAATAGAACAAATATAATTTGTGTGGCAGCCGTTCCTGTGTGGCCCACTGAACGATACTGCGCACCGGCGTAATTCCGATACCACCTGCGAGAAATACCGCGGGTCTCCTGATGTCCTTGTGCAATGTGAACGATCCTCTGGGACGACTCACTTTGAACCTGGAGCCAAGGGCAGCCGCCTTCAAAGCAGTCTTGAACCCGGTCTCGCGCATGCGCATCGCGATCATGACTAGTCCTTTGTCATGAGGAGAGTTTGCGAGAGAAAGAGTTCGGGAATTGTCGCCTTCATCTCCTATGGATGGGTCCATGAAGACAAAGTCGGCGTGTTGCCCAGCTCGGAATTCGTAGCTCGTTCCATTGGTGTCAAACCAGAACGCCATCGTATCCCTGGCAATTCTTTGCCGATCCATTAGAGTCATTTGATATTCAGCCATGGTTTTTTTCCTTAGCCTGAGCTCCACGAGTGTCCGTTAGGGCACCATTACTATTTCCAATTGCATAGACCAAATTCATTGCGCGTTATTCCGATTCTGAATCGATAGCTTTGCTGCGCAAGATCGCTGTGGGGATTTAATTGCGAAGCAGGCGGACGTACCAACGTGCGTATGTCGCGAATCCCAACAACAACACGAGCCACCAGAGCACGAGGACGCTGCGCATCCACAGCTTGTATTTTGTGATTCGCAGTTTTTGCGGCAAAACGGTCGTGCCCGCAGCGAGCAGAATGTACAATCCGGCCAGTTCGGTGGCGCCTCCGAGCGCCGCGTGCGCCGTTGCCACTGCGTAGTAAGCCTTGCCAAGCCTGGCCGGAATTCTGGGAAACACATGAACGCGAAACGAAGGAATCATCATCAGCGCGATCACCGCAAGGTTGAGAAGCACGATGGCGGATTGGCACCAGGCGTGTTGGCGAAATCGCCCAAGGCGAGCGAGCCGAGCACCAATCAGCAGTCCCACTCCCATGGCGATTTCCAGGAGCAGAACCAAATCGGCCACTCGGGATGCCGCCGTTCCAAAGAAACCTTCGTTCAACGGATTGTCTCCGCGCTAACAACTTTTGCCAGTCCATTTATGCATGGGGGAGAATCCCACGGCTCAAAGTAAACAGGACCGACTCTGGCACTTTGGACGAAGAGGCTAACTTCGCTCATTGAACTGCTCGAATGCTCCCTCAGGGCCACCATGTACGGCTGCGAACGTCGTGGCCATCGTGTGTTTCGACGTCAATTCTCAGCCTCCTCAGTAAGAGCCCGCCGTGGAATCGCTTGCGCCAATCACAGGGCAGGAAGCAAATTCTCGAAAGGACTCGCGTACTTTCAGGAGCGCATTCGGATCCTTCATTTTCAGCAGGACGACACTTTGCGTCTTTGCCTCGCCTCCGTTTTGGTCTGACTCCGCAACGCACACGTAGATTCCCGTGGGCTTCTGGTCGAGAACCTTGATCGATAGTCTCCTCGCCCCGTCCATCGCTGCTATGACAGCTTCGTTTTCTTCGACCTTCTGAGCCGTGTAACCGTAATCCGCGAAGGTCTTCTTTCCTTTTTCTTTCTTTGGCCGGATTGCGGAGGGCAGCGAAGTCAAGTCAAGTTTTTCGACAACGAATGCCGCAACTTTTTCCGTCGGATAAGCCAATTTTGGTCCCGCGATTGCCAGCGGCGCGCAAGCCAGCACCGCAACTGAAAACACAACTTTGATTTTCATTTTCCTTTTCCTTTTCTGCTCCTGGGCTCTCTCGCCTGTGCTTTGCAAGCGCCGCCTAAGGTCCTGTTCTTGTCGATCTGCCATCCCGTAGACCTATCCCATCAGAGGATCAAGGAAGCCTTGTCCCTGGGTGTGGGGAATATCTCTATCCCGGGCCGTTCACTCCACTGAGGAATCCGCCGAGGTGGGCTGTCAACGCAATAATGGCTACGGCCACGGCCTCAATTGGCAGTCGGTATCCTGGTAAGACTGCTCCCTGTTTCCGCTGCGTTCTCCTGTGGATGAGCCACACGGTCCAGACCAGCAGGCTCGATACGCAACCGAGCACCAGGTGCATCAGAAGGATGCCCTTGAGCCGCTGCCCTTCGAGTTCCCATTGCCACGCGAGGATTCCAGTGATCAAGACCGGTATGGTTGCGAGCGCCGCGACTAGTAAATTAAAGTAGGCCACCGCGGCCATCAGACGCCGCTTCGTCCAATGCGCAATAAAATCAAAAAGTACGCCGATGATAAACAGCGCGATGGGAAAGTGAATGAGCACGACGTGCTGCGCGTGTTTCGCGAAAAGTACCGTCTTTATGTCGAACGGGTGCAAGGTCGCTCCTTACTCACTGCACGATGACTT
>DASXMM010000369.1:0-5840 GCA_036495665.1 Candidatus Acidiferrum sp.
CCCTGCGGGAACACAGGATACCGTACGCTCTTGATATGTCGACGATGGGGTGCGGCAAGCTATCGGTTCATCCTGAGGATGAGAGCCGGGCGCGAGAGGTTCTGACGGAGGTTGTGGAGGGCGTTCCGCCGGAGTGATGGTGGTTTGACGTATGCTGCTCTGTGGCGATTGGATGTATTCTTAGCGCTTTCTCGCTGGTGCATGCGGATGGTATGGAGGGACTTATGGCATCGAGGCCTGGACCGGAAGGGTCGCTGATTATGTTGTGGGCGGGGGAAGACCCGGCGCTGCATTCGTCGTTATTGGACGAATTGGAGGCGGCGGGGATTCCGTATATCGATAAGCCGACGGGCGGGGATGAAGTGGCTCCGACGGCGGATACGCTTCCGATCGATTGGAAGGCGAGATTTGGGTTTGAGGTTGCGGTGCCTTCGTCGAGTCTGGCGGCGGCGGAGAAGATTCTTGAGGAGTTGCTGGGTGAAGAGCCGGTGGATATGGAGCTTGCCGCGGATGATGATGCTGCCCCGGCAGCTGAAGCGCCTGCGCACTTGAGTCAGGCGACGAGCGCGGTTTGGTCGGGCAGTGATCAGGAGCGCGCGAATTTTCTGAGCCAGGCGCTGAAGGAGAATGAGATCCCAGTGCGGGTCGAAAAGCAGGGAAGCGAGATGACTCTGTATGTTCCGCCGGAAGAGGTGACTTTGGCGCGCGAGATTATTCGGGAGATTGTGGAGGGCGCTCCTCCGGCCTGAAGCACTGATCTGAACATCGATTTTTTACTTCCTTAATTTCATTACCTCAATTCTTGTCCGGATGCGGAGGGTTTGACCTTGTCGATTAATGCGATCAAGACGGTGGCGGTGTTGGGCGCCGGGACGATGGGGAATGGGATCGCGCATGTGTTTGCGCGTGCGGGATATGCCGTGATTTTGCGGGATGTGGAGACGCGCTTTTTGGAGCGCGGGCTTGAGACGATTGGCAAGAATCTGGATCGGGAGATTAAGAAGGGGAAGTTGGCCGAGGCGGAGAAGGGCGTGGTGCTAGGGCGGTTGCGGCCTGCTACGGATATGGGCGCGATTGCGCCGGCGGATTTTGTTGTCGAGGCTGTGCCGGAGAAGTTGGAGATTAAGCGCGCGGTGTTGACGGAGGCGGATGCGATTTTGCGGCCGGAAGTGATTCTGGCCAGCAATACGTCGTCGATTGCAATGACTACGCTGGCGGCGTTGACGAAACGGGCCGACCGTTTCGTGGGCATGCACTTCATGAATCCGGTGCCGGTGATGGTGCTGGTGGAAGTGATTCGAGCGCTACAGACGAGCGATGCCACGTTTTCGGCGACGATGGAGTTGACGAAGAAGCTGGGCAAGACGCCGGTGGCCGTGAACGATTTTCCAGGCTTTGTGTCGAACCGCGTGTTGATGCCGCTAATCAATGAGGCGGTTTATTGCGTGATGGAAGGTGTGGCCACGCCAGAAGCGGTGGACGCGGTGATGAAGCTGGGGATGAATCATCCGATGGGGCCGCTGGAGTTGGCGGATTTTATTGGGTTGGATGTGTGCGTGGATATTATGCATGTCTTGCATGAGGGGCTGGGGGATCCGAAGTATCGGGCTTGCCCGTTGTTGAAGAAGTATGTGGCGGCGGGGTGGTTGGGAAGGAAGTCGGGGCGGGGATTTTATACGTATACCTGAGCTCATTGCGTCTTTGTGCGTCTGGAGATTGAATGAAGCCAGTAGAACTGACGAGACAGGAATTGGCCAAGATACTGGAAGACTTCCTAAAGGGTAGCGGAACGAGATGGGAGTGGGATGACTTCTTGTCCTCGCAAATAGCGGATGAGAATTTGGAGCGCATCCGGCTGCGATACTCAAGCTTGGATACTGAATTCCCGCCTGTCCAGAACGGCCACTTTTGTAGCGAAGAAGGTCTGCGACTCATTAAGGGTTATATTGTCGAACTCCGGTCGACCCGCAATATCGGCGTGCCGGGAAAGATGCGCCAGAGCAACGAACCTCGGCGCGATGGTATAATGGGCTCAACGGAGAGAGCATGAGCTCCAGAGAAAGCGTCATCGTCAAAAATCCGAACATCCTTAGCGGAACGCCCGTATTTCGCGGGACGCGGGTTCCGCTCCAACTGCTCTTTGACTCGTTGGAGCGAGGTCACACGCTCGAAGAATTCCTCGAAGGATATCCCACCGTTTCGCGCGAGATGGCTGTAGCCGCGCTTGGAGAGGCTCAACAGCTTCTATCTACTAAGGACTGAATGCGGGTTCTGCTCGACGAGTGCGTGAGTGAAGGGCTTCGCACATATCTGTCGGGCCACGACTGTCAAACGGCACGGTACGCGGGGTTTGTGGGACTTGAGAACGGTCACCTCCTAACTGCAGCCGAAAACGCGAAATTCGACGTTCTTCTAACTGTCGACCGCGGATTTGAATACCAACAGAATCTGGAGCATCGGAAGATCGCGGTGGTCATTTTCTGTGGGAAGTCCGTTCTCTTGGAAGACCTCGTGCCGCTCATGCCGACTTGTCTTACGCACCTCGAATCGATCCGAGCGGGCCAAATCGTCAGAATCGGTGGCGACTAACCGCGTTCCTCAGGGGCGAAAATAAGGCGAAAATAGTGTTTGCTTTTTGTTCGCCTTGATGGTAATTTGCGCTCGCGGTTTTCAACAGGTGCAGGATGTGCGTCCTTGTGAGCCTGGCGATAAGTTGTCCGGAACATGCTAGGCTCGAAAGCGAGTTTCTTGAGGCGCGCGATCGGATGCGGGGGCTGGTGCGGCTCCGCAAGCTGTCGCCCGACGAAGAGAAGCAACTGGCGGTTCGGGTGGCGATGGCCATCGCCCGCTTGAAGGAGCACGTCGCGGAGCACCGTTGCAAGCGCCAGGGCTAGGCTCTCTACCGAATGGCCCTGAATAAAGAAAAGAAGACGTAGCAGAATGATAAATCAAGTGGTAGTATGCGGGTTCCGCTATGTCCCGGGCCACGATTTTGTGTTGCAGTCGAAATTCCCTAATTTCCTCCACCGAGGTGTGAAATGACAGAAGAGAAAGAGAAATTGCTGGCAGCGGCGATATCGCAGATTGAAAAGGACCATGGCAAGGGCGCCATCATGCGTCTGGGCAGCAGGGATGTGCTGGTGCCCGTCAGTGTAATTCCCAGCGGGTGCTTGTCGATTGATGCGGCGCTGGGCGTTGGCGGGTTTCCGCGCGGGCGCGTGATTGAGATTTACGGGCCGGAGTCGGGCGGTAAGACCACGATGACGTTGCATGTGATTGCCGAGGCGCAGAAGCTGGGCGGGCAGGCGGCGTTCATCGACGCGGAACATGCGCTCGATCCGGTGTACGCGCGGAAGCTGGGCGTGGACGTGGACAATCTTTTGGTGTCGCAGCCGGATAACGGCGAGCAGGCGTTGGAGATTGCAGAGACGCTCATTCGTTCCGGCGGCGTGGACATTGTTGTAGTGGACTCGGTCGCGGCGTTGGTGCCCAAGGCGGAACTTGAGGGCGACATGGGCGATCCGCAAATGGGTTTGCAGGCGCGGTTGATGTCGCAGGCGCTGCGGAAGTTGACGGCGATTGTGTCGAAGTCGCGGACCTGCTTGATTTTCATCAACCAGATTCGCGAGAAGATTGGCGTGATGTTCGGCAATCCGGAGACGACGACCGGTGGGCGAGCGCTGAAGTTCTATGCATCGATGCGCATTGATATCCGGCGCATTCAGGCGATCAAGGAAGGCGACGTAGTCGTGGGCTCGCGTACGCGCGCCAAGGTTGTGAAGAATAAGGTGGCGGCGCCATTCCGCGAGGCGGAGTTCGATATCGTCTACGGCGAGGGCATTTCGCGTGAAGGCGATTTGATCGATCTTGGCGTGGACAAAGGATTGGTCGAGAAAAGCGGAACGTGGCTCAGCTTTGGCGGGGAACGCATGGGGCAGGGCCGCGAAAATGCTCGGACGTTCTTGAAGGAACATAAGGATATTCGCGACAAGCTGGAAAACGGTCTGCGCAAGAAGCTGGAGATAGCGATTCCGGGCGCGTCCAACGCTGCTTCGTCGGGCGCTAATGGGCACGCGACGCTGGCGCCAGCGCATGGCGACAAAACACCCGTGAAGGCCGCAGCGGCTGCAGCCACATCGGGCGGAGCGGACGCCAGCAAGGCCAAACCGGTGCGCTAGAACTAAGTGGGGCAGCGAGGCTCAGGTTCTAGCTGAGCCTCGCTGCCTCCATCTGTTCTAAGCGAGCTTGCTGCAGCGTCCAGACCCTCACAGGATTCGCGAGCGCTTGATTACCTCGATCGAATCGGCGTCGCTGAAGCTAAGGAGCACTCCGTCCACTTCCAACTTCCGGTACTCCTCTGCCTGAGGCGCCTGAAAATATGCATTTACGATATAGAAGTCCTTTTGTTTTTCTTTGTCTGCAACCAAGCCGTAACTGCGCAACTCACCCGTATAACGAGAGCCGTTCTTCATTCCGATCTGAAGAAACACCAGCTCGTTAGTCGGATTGTTCTTTAGCACGCCATACCACACGGGATCGGGCTCCAAGAAACTGTGTACACCGACTCTGGACAGCAGTTTTCGACACCACCGTAGTGTCAAGACCTTGCTCCGAATCGGCTGTCTCAAAGCTATGATGCCACGCAGAAATCCCAATAAGGGACCGAGCGTTAGGCTTGCCAGGAAGTACAGAAGTGCCGACCAGTGGTGATTCCAGAGCCAAGCCCGGAAGCCGTCGCGCGAGATCGGAGATGAAATCCCGCCGAGAATCTTCCCGTGCCAAAATATCAACAGGACCGCGACAAGGAGCATGTGAATCAACACGCTATTCAGGATGTAATCCCCCATCTCCTCGATCGTGCTCTTCTGCTCGATCGAGCGAGGGACTATCAAATACCGCGATTGTTGGGCGGTGAATCCCGGCAAGACAGCTAGCAGGAAAATGGAGAGACCTGTGAGGTCAAATGTCATTTAGGTCACAGGGCAGCCGGTTTTTCGGCTCAATCTCTTACTTTTTCTCTGTCTTCGAGCCGTTATCTGTGCCTTTGCTTTGCGTCGTTCCTGCGCCTGGATTCTGTGTCGCTTGTTGTTGGAGGACGAAAGGATTGGGTGCCGGGTTCTTGGGATCAGATGTATTTAGGACGTTTACGCCCTTCCGGAGTTCGGCGGCCGTAGGAACATAGTCGGCGCGTTGCTCTCGGAGTATGCTTTCAGCCCTCTGATCATTCGCCTTAGCCATGGATTCTTCTCCTATACAGTAAGTATATCATAAACGGAGGCCTCAACTTTGGGGGGCGAGCTGCTCTTGTAGATGCCGAGGTATAGACGCTACTCGAGATGTTCTGTCAGGATTAGATTTTTGTCCATCTTTGGGGGAATAGGGCTTTGACACAACACAATGACGTGATTCGCGAATCGTTTACGACGCAGGCGAAGGCGTTTGCGGCTAATCCGTGGGTAACGGATGAAGAGCGCATTCGGCGCTTGGTGGCGGCCGCGCATCTGGATGGCAGCGAACGCGTTTTGGATATTGCTACCGGGCCGGGGTACATCGCGGAGGCGTTTGCGGGCGGGGCGCGGGAAGTTGTGGGGGTGGATCTGACGGAGGCGATGCTGGCGATCGCCAGAGAACGCACTGGCGAGCGCGGTGTTGCGAATGTTTCGTTTCGGGCGGCGGATGCGCAGAACCTTCCTTTCGACAATGGGGCGTTCGATGTGGTGGTGTGCAGGCTGGCTTTGCATCATCTTTTGAAGCCGCTGAACGTGGTGCGCGAGATGGCGCGCGTTTGCCGCAATGGGGGAACCGTTCTAGTGGAGGACATTTTCGCAAGTGAGCATCCC
>DASXMM010000370.1:0-10219 GCA_036495665.1 Candidatus Acidiferrum sp.
TTGCACGACGACGGCAACGTCGAGCAGTCCGGTAGGCAACTATCCGATTACCTGTTCGGGGCAAACTTCCGTGACTTACGCCATCACTGACGTGCCCGGCACGTTGACGGTGAGCCCGGCTCCCCTGACCATCACCGCCAATAACGCCAGCAAAACCTACGGCACGGCGCTGACGTTTGCGGGAGGAACGGGATTCGCCACCAGTACGCTCTACAACGCCGACAAGGTCGCCAGCGTAACCCTGACCAGCGCGGGCGCGGCGGCCATCAGCACAGTGATCTCGCCTGGCCCGACCTATTCCGTCACGCCCAGCGCGGCGACGGGCACCGGCCTCAGCAACTACATAATCACCTACGCGCCCGGTACATTGACCGTGAACCCAGCCCCCCTAACCATCACCGCCAATAACGCCAGCAAGAACTACGGCGCGGTGTCGACGTTCCCATCGGGAACGGGATTCACCACGGGTACGCTGTACAACGCCGACAACGTCGCTAGTGTGATCCTGACCAGCGCGGGCGCCGCGGCCACCGCCACCGTGACCTCGCCTGGCCCGACCTATTCCATCACGCCCAGCGCCGCGACAGGCGCCGGCCTCGGCAATTACATAATCACCTATGTAAACGGCACTTTGACGGTGAACCCGGCTCCCCTGACCATCACCGCCAATAACGCCAGCAAAACCTACGGCACGACGGTGACGTTTGCTGCGGGAACGGGATTCACCACAGGTACCCTGTACAATGGCGACAAGGTCGCCAGCGTGACCCTAACCAGCGCGGGCGCAGCCTCCACCGCCACTGTGACCTCACCTGGTCCGACCTATGCCATTACGCCCAGCGCGGCGACAGGCACTGGCCTTGGCAACTACGCAATCACTTACGCGAACAGCACACTGACCGTAAACCCAGCCCCCCTAACTATCACCGCCAATAACGCCATCAAGAACTACGGCGCTATGCTGACGTTCGTGGGAACGGAGTTCACCACTGGTACGCGATACAACGCCGACAGGGTTGCCAGCGTGACCCTGATCAGTGCGGGCGCGGCGGCCACTGCGACCGTGGCCTCACCTGGCCCGATCTATTCCATCTCGTCCAGCTCGGCGATCGGCACGGGCCTTGGCAACTACACGATCACCTACGCGAACGGAACGCTCGCCGTCAACAAGGACAATACTTCGACATCGTTGGTGTCGAGCTTGAACCCGTCGCTCCCCGGACAGTCGGTAGTCTTTACGGCAACGGTGAGTAATACCTCGGGAACTCCGGCCGTGCCCGCAGGCAGTGTCCAATTCATGGACGGCGCATCGCCTCTCGGCGCGCCCCAACCGGTTAGCGGAGTGGGCAAGGCCACGCTGACCACCAGCACGCTAACGGTGGCCACGCATCCGATTACCGCCATCTACTCCAATAGCGACGGCAACTTCATTAACAGCACATCCGCTGGCTTGAGCCAAGTCGTAGAAGATTTCTCCATCACGGTCACGCCCGCCACGGAGACCATCTCCTCGGGACACCAGGCGACCTATACCGTCGCCTTGGCTCCGATCAATGGTCTGACTGGCTCGGTTGCTCTCAGTTGTAGTGGGGCGCCGCCTAACTCAACGTGCGCGATCTCTCCATCCACAGTTGGTGTGCCGGGCTCGGTCTCTCCGACGGTGACACTCTCTCCCAACAAGAGCGTTAGTCATGGCACGTTCACGCTGACCATAAGTGGGACTCTTGTAGGCAGCAGCCTCACCCACAGTGCTGCCGTGCAACTCACGGTACAATAGAAGCGCGGTGAAGGGTTTCATGGCCTGGAAGGCTACGACGGGCGAGAAAATCGCCCGTCGTTTTTCTTAGTGCCCGTCTGATTGGGCGATGTGGCGGCGGATTTCGGGAAGCAAGGGGTCCTCGCCGGTTTCTCCGCGGATACTCAAATATGTGCGATAAGAATCGGCAAAGCCGGGGCTCTTCAGGCCTTCACGGACGCGTCCCTGATAGTAGTACACGAGCGGAAAGTAGCTGTAGGTGGGCATATCGTCCATGAAGAGTTCCAGCGCCTCGCCACGCCGCTTGATGCAGATCTCGAATTCGGAATCCGCTTCCGTAAACGCTCCGGCGTCCAGATATGCAAGTCCTAGATCGAAGTGGACGATCCAGCTATCCACCAGGTTTTTGGCCTCGGTCAACAACTGGAGCGCCTGCCGGTAGTCGTGCTCTTTCAAGGCAGCTTCGCCCTCAATCAATTTGCCGTAAGCTTGTGGTTCGGCTAGGAGCTCATGGCCCAAACTGGCAGCCAGCTTTCGCCCCTTAGCCGTCTCCCCGGCCGCTATGAACGTTCGCGCTGCAAGGAAGCTGATTTTTGCGGATTGGCTATTGGCCAGGGCTTTTTCTGCGGCAGCAATTGCCGGCTGCTTCTCTCCCCGCAAGATCTCGGCATAGGAGAGCATCGCAAAGTTATCCGCGGCCCGGTCAGGTTCTTTTGCCGCCACGTCGGCAGCTGCGCCTTTTTCGAGAATTTGCTGCGCCTGTCGGTATCCCCCTTCATATAGGGCGAGGTTGGCAAGACCGGAAGCCGCGAGGGATGCTCCTCTCGCGCTGACCTTTTGCAGCGTCTGATAGGTCTGGCTGGCTTGCGGCAACTGGCCCTGCCCCAGCTGGGCATAGGCCAGAATGAGATAGCCTTCTTCGAGGAAAGGATTGAGTTTTTGTACCTCGCGTCCCTGGCGCTCGCAAGTCTGAAAATCTCCCGCGTAACACGCGTACAGCGCGAAATTGTTGCGCGCCATCACGTCCTTAGGGGCCATCTCCACGGCTCGCCGTCCTTCCTCCATGGCTCTCGGCATGTTTTCCAAGGAGGCGAAGCAAGACGCGAGATTATTTTGCCCAATATTGTCGGCGGGATACTGCCTCATCAGGGCGCTGTATTCCTCCACGCATTTTTGCCAATTCCCGGTCCAGATGTAATAGACGCCGCGAATGCGGTAACGTTCGCGCTCGGTCATGTGGCCCACATGTTCCATGGCCAGCTTGGCATACTTGTCAGCGTCCTGCTGCCGTCCCAGATTTCCAGATGTACCGGCCATGCCGGCGTAGGCACGCGCGAAGTTCGGATCGAGTTCCACCGCCTTCGAAAAAGACTTGAACGCGCCCTCCATGTTCCCCGCGAACTGCTGCTCCATCGCGACGCCATATTCGTGCACGGCCTCCAATGAGGAGGTCGTAAACGCTCCTCCCGCGGCCTGTAGTTGGACCGATTCCGGCGTAGTGTCGCCGAGCGCCTTGCGAATAGGCGCCACAACCTTTGGGATAGCCAGCAAAATCTCGTCCTTACTCGCGGCGGTAACCTCTGTTTTGGCGATGACATTGCCGCTTACGGCGTCCAATGCCGTTGCCGATAGACTGTATTCGTCGCCGCGCCGGCTGAGTTCGCCCGTGACCACGGCGCCGATGCCTTGGCTGACCGCAACCAGGCGCGCCGGCTGCTCGTCAAGTTTGTCGCTGGGGTGAGAAAGTTTTTGGGCAAGCTTACGCGCTTCGCCACGGTTGAAAGCGTTGACAAAGCTCGCTCCTTCCAGGGCGACGTTGAACATCGGTTCCAGGGTGCCGTCGAAGATCGGATCGCCCGTGTGGTTCGTGAAGTCTGCTACAAGCACACTCACTGGGGCATGAGCCACTTTTGGCTTGGGCGGATTTTTCAGCCAAAACGCAATGCCGGCCCCTACCAGCAGCAACGCGAGCGCCACTGAAGCCCATTTCCAGTATGGAATGGTGCGCGGCGGCGCCGGGAGAAAAATTGTCGAGCTTCCCGCTGAAGGTCCTAACCATATTTCCAATTGGTGCGCCATCTCGCGTGCGCTCGGGAACCGGTTTTCTTCCTCGATTTCGAGTGCCTTCATCACGATATCGTTCAGCGCCTTAGGTACGTCCGGATCAATCTCGATCGGAGGCTTTGGCTTCTCCTGCATGCGCTTCCATAGGGTTGCCAGAGGTGCGTCTGAGGCATAAGGCGACTGGTTCGTAAGAAGCTCGTAAAAAATCACTCCCAACGAGAAAAGATCGGAACGCTCCGTAAGCTTTTCGCCGCGCGCTTGTTCCGGGGACATGTATTCCGGCGTGCCGATCAGCACCCCCGTCTGTGTCATTCCAGGAAGGTACGCGGAGCGCGCAATACCAAAGTCCATCACATACACGCGCCCGCTGGAGTCCAACATGATGTTCTGAGGCTTCAAATCGCGGTGAATCACGCCTTCATTGTGGGCTGCCTCCAAAGCGCGGCAAATCTGGAGCATGATTTTGGCCGTTTGCTCTGCCGGGAATTTGCCTTTCTCCTGTAATAACTGACGAAGATCCCGCCCCTCCACGAAATCCATAGTGATGAACTTGATTCCATCGGATTGACCCAGATCGAAAATGCGAATGACATTCTTATGCGAGACCTGGCGCGCGAGAATCAACTCTTGCTTGAAGCGCTGCAATATTTCTGGATTCCGGGCGAGTTCGGGGCGGATCAGCTTGAGTGCGACGAAGCGGTCGAGTTCACTATCTCGTGCCTTATAGACGGCGCCCATGCCGCCTTGGCCGAGCAGTTGCAAGATTTCATAGCGTCCGGCCAGGATTGTTCCCACCACCAGTTCGTCGGACGCCACGCCCAGCCCCGCGGGTTGGGAAGTGACCGCCGCTGTCCAGTTTTCAGGTGCTCCTGCCGCATTCAGAGTTTCTTGCGAGTGCTCATTTGGAAGTGGGGTATGGCATTTTACGCACTGCGAAGATGCTTCCGCGTTTTTCGCCGTGCAGACTGGACATTCCATGGGGAAGAGAGATACACCTCCGATTGCGTCCCCAATTATGACGGTTACGGCTTTGAAAGCAACAAGAGCGCTGATTGCCTGTTCTCGAAGAAGCCGCTGTACTTCACTTTGCGTTTCAATTGTTCTCAGGTGGACTGGGCGCTAAGAAATCAAGCGCTGACAGATCGCGGTGGCCTGACAGGATTCGCAACGCGCGCACGAGCAATCGGTCGAGAACCGAGTGCTCTACGGTTGCGTTACCGCACGATGGCGTTGGTTTTCATTCTGTTAAACCAAACGTATCTTCGTCATGACCTTTCGGAACCAGGCAAAATGGCCTCGTCGTTAAAGGCTGCCATTTCGCAATATTTAGGCAGCGGCTTCGATGCGAGATCGGGCGACATTGGGGACACGGTTTCTCGTCCAAGCGACAGCCGAGCACCTAATCGGACATGGGCATCCCCACCCACGGATTGATGACTGTAATGCTGGCTGCTCTGAAGGGCGTTTCGTCGCGTGTGGCCACACTTAACCGACAAGACGCGGCAATCGCCGCGATCTGGGCGTTTGCAACGACGATCGAATGGCCATGCCGCCTGGCGCGTGTGACCGGGATGGGCTTCCCGGTCGCTGCGACATATCCGATCAACACTGGCATAGCGCCGGAGAATGCTCCGACGAAGGTGCACATTAGCGTTCGGCGTTTGAGAGGCGTATAGAAAAATAAATACCAGCCGAGCGTCAATAGTGCAAGCAGGCTTGTAGCAATCCGCACTGATAGTGCCAATCAGAGAATACCAACAACCGAGTAGAGAGTTCCGAAAAATAAGGCCCGGATCGGTTGGTTCGGCCGGCAGCGATTGGCCGACGAGCGGTGCGACGCATCAGGGCATCGAAGGTCCGTTCAATCAGCTGATTCCGGGCAGGCGCTCTACTCGAAACGAGGACTATGCCAAAGCCAGTTCTCGAATGAATTCGCGTTGAGCTCGCGCGTTTTTCTCGCGGACGAGATGCAAAGCGTTAATCTCACCAAGGTAGTAAGCGGTGGAGCAGCTTACACTTGCACTGAAGCGTCTCTCTGAAGCCCACTTCAATTCGATGGCTTTGAACGAAAGTTCAGCTGAGCGTCCGAAAGACGCAGGTGGGGATGACGGGGTTGTGTAATTCTCCTTATCCCCGTTTGGTTCTTTTGCGATGCTTTGACCAGCGGCCGAGGCGGTATTCGTTCGCCTGTTCGGTGATCGTATCCAGCATCTTCACTTTTACATCCCCGCTTGCATCGCAAGTGTACTCTTCTTTAATCCAGCGCTCTTGCGCGGGAGAGTAACGCTGGACCGGTTGATCTGCAAGGTCCGATGAATCCCGTAGGTTGGGGTCAAAAGCCACGCGAATCTCATCCCAGTTGTTGATCTCACCCTGGGGTTGATTGTTGGTGCCCAATTGGGCGCACTCCAAGTAACGAAAGTGGCCGATGTTGTGCATCGGGCGGTAGGAGCGGACAATTCGCAAAGGTTCCGCACCCCTTGAGGGAAGCTTCACTCCGCGCGGGAACAAGACGTCAAAGACGACATTGCGGCCGTCATCCGCTTCACGCCACACGCCAAAGTTTTTTGTGAATTGGTCACGAAGCGGAAGAACTTCATGCCCTTCCGAGCGAATGGCTAGGCCTATCGCCGTGGCCGAACGCATGTAGGCAGAACGCCGCACTCTGCGTCCGAACGTCTCGCGCAAGATCCAGGCGACGGAAGGTAATTCCGACCCGCCGCCGGTCAAGTACAAAGTGTCGATGGCGTGGTCTGGGTGGGCCGCCAGCAGGTCTTCCACGACCGTGCGCGACGCTTCCACTAAAGGTCGGCACCGTTCATAGAAACTGTCCACACCGATCGAGATTTCTCCCCAGTTTTTCCGGACCCGCTCCAGATCCACAGTGATTTTGCGGCTGCTGGGGTTGAGCGATTCCTTCTTTTCGCGGCACTCGTCAAATAACAGGTACCACTCGGCCGCCGTTAGCGGATCCTCTTCCTGGCCAGGTTTTCCCGCTTCTGCCAAGACCAACAGTGCCAGGATCTCGTCGAAATCGTCGCCGCCCAGATTGGAGATGCCGTCCGATGCGATGACGGTACGCTCCGTTTCACCCAGAGTCACGATCGAGACGTCAAAGGTTCCACCGCCCAAATCATAAACAAGCAATCCGCCTTTCGCACGACTCTTGCGGTCACTGCTGTCACGGTAAGCAAACTCAACCGCTGCGGCCGAGGGTTCGTTCAACAACCCAAGCACTTCGAAGCCCGCCGAACGGGCCGCCTCTTGTGTAAGGAAACGTTGGTTACTGTTGGCGTTCGCGGGTACGCCGAGCATCACTTGAAGTCTGTCGTATTTGCTGGCGCCCAGGGTGGATCGATCCAGGAGCTCGCGATGCAAAGCCGCCATCATCTCGGTCACGACTTCGCCCAGATTGAGCCGCTGGCCGGCGATCGCAATCTCGCTGTTGGGGCCAGCACTCTGGAACCGGCGCTTGAGAGAACGCACTACGGTCCAACCTGGTTTGCCCTGCTGTTCCAGCGCTTCCCAACCGTACGCCCGTCTGTCTTCCGAGACCGCCAAGAGGGATGGGAACCAGTCCCTTACCCGTCCGTCCGGCGCTTCGAAATTTACAAGTGGGTAGTTGCCGCGGTCCGCTGCAGCAACCACGACTCGCGTCGTACCAAAATCGATCCCTATTCTCACGATAGTTTCATTTTAGAGGCCCGCGTTCCTATCGCCAAGTGCTGCTTTCTAAATTACAGCCTCAGGTCAGATTGCCCCTGATTTCGGGATCCTCCAGGCTGCGGTATATCTCTAATCGAGAGGTGAAGAGAATTAGCTTGGAGACTCCGAGATGTTCAGAGTACGAGCGCATGATGCCGGGTGGGACTTCCCTTAAGGGAGCGGCAGCAATCAATGCAGTACAAAAGGTTCCACTTGGTATCTCCACGCAAGACCCAACCTCTACCTCCATGCCGGAAGAATTGGTCCGTGAACGCGCAGATGAGCTGTATGAGGGACGTGGAAGGCGACACCGGCTACACGATGAAGACTGGCACCAAGCTGAAATGGAACTCCGGGCAGAAATCCGTGCGCGACAAGAATCACCCCAACCGAATTGCCAGAATAGCTTTTTCTCCGGTAACGGCGTGGCGTGAGAAAGACGTGCTGTGCCTGCAGTTTTGAGTGCACGCGGCCGCCTCCTTGACAATTCTGCCCGTGGAAGCGATACAAGACGGATGACTTCCAGGAAGGTGGACGTGGCGATCGTGGGCGCCGGCATTGTGGGGCTGGCTCATGCATACTTGGCCGCGCGATCCGGGCGAAGCGTTGCTGTCTTCGAGCGCAATCCGGCCGCGCTCGGCGCGTCCATCCGGAACTTCGGCATGATTTGGCCGATCGGTCAGCCTGCCGGACAACTCCACGAAATGGCGCTACGCAGCCGCGAGATTTGGATCGAAGTTCTCGATCAGGCGAAGTTGCCGTATTTTCAAACTGGCTCGCTGCACGTCGCCTACAGGGAGGACGAGCTGGCCGTGGGACGCGAGTTCAGCGAGAAGGCGCCATCTCTTGGGTATGATTGCGCTTGGCTAACTCCACAGCAGACTCTTGAGCGAAGCAACGCCATCCGTCGAGAAGGTCTGCTTGGAGCGCTTTGGAGTCCTACAGAACTAGTGGTAGATCCCCGCGAAGTCGTCGCCACGCTCCCAGAATTTCTGAAGGAGCGATACGGCGTCCAGTTTTTCTTTAATATCGCGGTGCAGAGGGTCGAAACCTCGCTGTTGCACGCCAGTGATCAGCGGTTCGAGGCCGACCTAATCGTCGTCGCCGCTGGCGATGATTTCCAAACCCTATTCCCGGAGTGCTTCCGTCAAAGTGGCGTCACTCGCTGCAAATTGCAAATGATGCGAACCGTGCCCCAGCCGCGTGCCTGGAAACTCGGCCCTTCACTCGCCTTTGGTCTCACCTTTAAGCATTATCCGACCTTCCAGGTGTGCAACCATCTTCAGGCGCTCAAGGATCGCATCGCGACGGAAACTCCCGAACTCGATGCCTGGGGTATTCACGTCATGGTCTCTCAGACCGCTTCTGGCGAACTGACCATCGGCGACAGCCACGAATACAAGCTAGCCGTCAAGATCTTCGATATTCCTGCTGTGAACCAGCTCATCCTCAACTTTGCAAAGGAATACCTGCGCGTGCCAAGTCTGGAAATCGCCGAGCAGTGGCATGGCGTCTACGCCAAGCACCCTGAGCATCCGTATCTCAGGTTTACTCCCACCAACGGAGTGCACTTGGTCACCGTAACGAGCGGCATCGGCATGACGATGTCCTTCGGAATCGCCGAACAGACGTTTCGCGAGATAGGCCTGGCGACGTGAAGCTGCTCAATCCGCGCATTCCTCCGCAATCCGTTCACGCCGTCGCGTTGAAAGCCCTCGTTATTGATTGGGCGGGCACCGCCGTGGACTACGGCAGCCTCGCTCCGGTGCGCACGCTGCAGCAGGTATTCGCCGGCGTCGATCTCCCATTGACCGAGGCCGAGGCCCGGCGCGACATGGGTCTGCCGAAGCGTGATCACATTCAGCGCATTCTCGCTCTGCCGAGAGTATGCGATGCCTGGACCGCTCTCCGCGGCCGCACACCGGACGAAGCCGACATCGACGAGCTGTATCAAGTGTTCATCCCGCTTCAATCCTCGTGCCTGCTGCAGTACTCAGCCGTAATTCCGGGCGTGGTCGAAGCCGTCGAACGTTTTCGGCGTCGTGGCTTGAAGATCGGCACCACCACTGGCTACACGCGCGAGCTGCTCGACATGCTGGTACGGCACAGCTCTAAAGCTGGCTACATACCGGACTGCAATCTTTCGCCGGGGGATGTCGGGGCGGGCCGGCCCAGTCCCTTCATGATCTACGAGATCTCCGTCAGGCTACAGGTCTACCCGCTCGCAGCTATCGCCAAGATTGGCGATACGCCGTCCGACATTCAAGAAGGCCTGAATGCCGGAGTCTGGTCTATCGGTGTCGCCGCCACCGGAAATATGAACGGGCTCCCATACGACGAATTTCACGCGCTCCCTGTATCGGAGCAGGAGGCCCGCCTCGCTGCGGCCCGTGCTGAACTGGCAAAAGCTGGCGCGCACTACGTTGTGGACAGTCTCGCCGACGTGGATTCGGTGCTTGGCGACATTGACGCGCGTCTCAGGTCCGCCGCTGAATCCGGTTAGTCCGCCCACGAGGAAGCATGAGTAGCCCCGCCCCCACCGAAATTGCAGTTCAAGCGTGTGCCCGCTGCAATCAGCTGCGCCAGCGGCAAGCAATTACGATTGCGCTCCTGTTCACCGGCTATGCCGCGTACTATTTTTGCCGCTCCGATCTCTCCGTAGCTATGCCCCTGCTGATCGAAAAGCTGCACCGC
>DASXMM010000371.1:0-3678 GCA_036495665.1 Candidatus Acidiferrum sp.
TGCCGAAATTAAAAGCGGCTAAAGCTCAGGGCATCGTCGAATATCCGCTGAATAAGATTGTGCTCTGATGCGCATATTGAGGCTCACACCCGCCGTCGAGAAAAAACTGCTTCGTGCGCGGCACGAACGCGACAGCGAAGCGGAACGAGTCGCTGCGCGCATCATCGCCGACGTGCGCACACGTGGCGATGCGGCGCTCGCCGAATGGACGAAGAAATTCGATGGCATCGACCTTCGCCGAACAGGAGTGCGGATTTCGCAAGACGAGATTTCTGCCGCGGGCAAACAGGTCAGCCCTGAATTTCTACGCGCGGTGCGGCATGCCGCAAAGAACATTCGAGGCGTCGCGGAAAAACAGTTACCGCGTGCGTGGACTCTTCAGGTTGAGGCAGGCGTGACAATTTCTCAACTTGTACGCCCCATCGAAGCCATTGGCTGCTACATTCCCGGCGGCGGATTCGCGCTTGTTTCCACGCTGCTGATGACTGTCGTCCCGGCACGCGTTGCCGGCGTGAATCGCATCACGGTGGTTTGCCCGAAATCGAATCAAGAATTGCTTGCTGCAGCGAGTTTGCTGGGCGCAACGCAAATCGCGCGGGTCGGCGGCGCGCAAGCCATCGCGGCACTGGCTTACGGCACAAATACGATTCCACGTGTTGACAAAATCTTTGGTCCGGGGAATCGGTTTGTTACGGCCGCAAAGCAACTCGTCTCAAGCGATTGCGCGATCGATCTTCCGGCAGGGCCGACCGAAGCCATCGTGCTCGCTACAAAAGGCAATGCGCGATGGATCGCGGCGGATTTGCTTGCGCAGGCCGAGCACGCGCCCGATGCAGGAAGTTTTTTGGTAACGCCGAGCGTCAAACTCGCTCGTGCTGTGCAGCAGGAAGTGCGAGCGCAGTTGACAAGGTTTCCGGCGAACAATCCAGCGCACGCATCCATACATAGTACCGGCGCAATCTTGTTGGCGCGGAGTTTACCCGCTGCTTGCGATTTCTCGAACCGGTTCGCGCCGGAACATCTCAGCCTTCCGGACAGTCTGGGAACGCTGCTTAAGAAAATCACCGCCGCTGGCACGATTTTTCTTGGGCCGTGGAGTGCGCAGCCCTTTGGCGACTATATCAGCGGGAGCAATCACGTTTTGCCGACAGGCGGGTGGGCGCGGACGCGGGGCGGCCTTTCGGCGGCGGATTTCGTGAAGTGCGTCACGGTGCAAACGATCGAGCGGTCTGGGTTCGGGCGGTTGGCAAGCGACGCGGTACGATTGGCGAAAGCCGAAGGGCTGCTCGCGCACGCCCACGCTGTACAGGTTCGAGACGAAGACTCGACGATGAAGGTTCGAGGATGAAAGCCCAACTGCCAGTTCGCCAAGCGATTCTCGATCGGCGCACGTACGAACCGCCGGGTGAAGGCCGCGCTGACAAACTTCGGCTCGACTTCAATGAGAATACGGCGGGTTGCTCGCCTGCCGTGCAACGCGCCCTGGCAAAGCTGACGCCGAAGCTGCTCTCGATGTATCCGGAGTATGACCGCGGCACTCGGCGACTCGCTCGTCATTTTAAGGTGGCGCCTGAAGAACTGCTTTTGACCAACGGCGGCGACGACGCGCTGCGGCTTTTCTTTGACGCGTTTGTCGACGCGGGAAGCGTGGCGGTAATTTGCGAGCCGACGTTTCCGATGTATCGCTACTGGGGCGAAGTGGCGGGAGCGAGAATCGAAGTGCAGCGTTACGGCGCGGCGATGGAATTTCCGCTCGAAGGAGTCCTGCAGGCAGTCACGGCGCGGCCGCGCGTCTTGTTTATCTGCAATCCGAACAATCCCACTGGGACCTTGCTGCCCAAGGAAACGATCGAAACTATTCTGAAAGCGGCAACGCATACTGCCATCGTCGTTGATGAAGCGTACGCGGAGTTTTCTGGCGTCAGCGTTGCGCCGTGGATCAACGAGTATCCGCAACTGTTTGTGGCGCGGACATTTTCTAAAGCCGCGGGACTCGCGGGACTTCGGCTCGGCGCCGTCATCGCATGTGCTGAATCGCTCGCGATTCTTCGGCGCGCCACAGCTCCCTTCCCTGTCAACGTCGCGGCGTTGGCTGCGGCGGAAGCGGCGGTGGGCGACTCCAAGACGATGAAGCTCTACGTGAAAAACATTTTGCGCACGCGCGAGTGGTTCGAAAAAGAATTGCGCAAGCTCGGAGTAAAGACGTATCCCAGCGCGGGGAATTTTGTGCTGGCGGATTTTGGCCCCGATGGTTCGGAAATGTGCGCGCGGCTGCTGGCGGAGGGCGTCCTGCTTCGCGATCGAGCAAAAGACATTGGGCCGGGGCTCGTACGCGTGAGCATCGGCACGCAGAAGGAAATGGAGCGCTTGCTCAAAATGATCAAGCGGCTTCGGTAGGCTTATGGCACGGACCACCACCATTCACCGCAAAACAAACGAGACGGACATTCGGTTGAAGTTGAATCTCGATGGGCGTGGAAAATCACGTGTCTCGACCGGGATTCGCTTTTTTGACCACATGCTTGATCTTGTCGCGCGGCACGGGGCGTTCGATCTGGAAATTGCAGCGAAGGGCGATCTGGACGTCGATCAACACCACACGGTCGAAGATGTGGGGATTGCGCTGGGCGAAGCTGTGCTGAAAGCCCTTGGGACGAAGCGTGGAATTCTGCGCGCGGGATATTTTTTGATGCCGATGGACGAAACACTGGCGGCCGCGGCTGTCGATCTTGGCGGGCGCCCGTACTGCGTCGTTAAAGCGAAAATCTCCGGAAAGCGCGTTGGTGATTTCGAGACAGAGCTTACCGAAGACTTTTTTCAGGGGTTCGCGCAGGCTGCTCGCGCGAATGTGCATCTGCGAGCGCTTTACGGGCGGTCTTCGCATCATCAGGTCGAAGCGATTTTTAAGGCGTTCGCGCGGGCGCCTCGATTCGCGGTTTCGCGCGATCGGCGGCTCACGCGCGTGCTGCCCAGCACGAAAGGACTGTTGTGAATATCGCGCTTCTCGACTACGGCGCGGGGAATGTTCCCTCCGTCGAGCGGGCCTTAATGCGTCTCGGCGCCGCCACGCGACGCTCCAACTCCCCCGAAAGCATCGCCGGCGCCGAAGCAATCATTCTGCCCGGCGTAGGCCATTACTCCGCCTTGATTAGAGCACTCGACCAACAAAAACTTCGTGCAGCCCTGGTCGAAGCCATCCATCGCGGGATCCCTTTCCTCGGTATCTGTCTTGGTCTCCAGGCTCTCTTCAAATCCAGCGAAGAGGCCCCAGAACTTCAAGGGCTGAATCTTCTGCCGGGCCGCGTCTGCTCGCTTCCGAAGAACGTGAAGCTCCCGCACATGGGCTGGAACCAGCTTGTGATTACTGGACATTTGCCTCTTCTGACCGGCATCGATGCGAGTTCTTATTTCTACTTCGCACATTCTTTCGCCGTCAGCGACGTGGGCTCCGTTCCTTCCGCGACCTGCGCGTATGGAACGCAGTTCGCTGCCGTCATTGGTCACAAAAACATCCACGCCACGCAATTTCATCCGGAAAAGAGCGGCGATGCGGGCCTGCGTGTTCTTAAAAACTTCCTGGCCTTCGCAGCCCAAGCGCGATCATGGCTTTAGCACACCGCATCATTCCGTGTCTCGACACTGACGGCGCGCGCGTCGTCAAAGGCGTGAATTTCGTGG
>DASXMM010000372.1:0-19329 GCA_036495665.1 Candidatus Acidiferrum sp.
CGGCAAAAGTTTCGTCTTCACCGGCAGCCTCGCGCACCGCAGCCGCGAAGAAGCCGGCGAACTCGTTCAGCAACACGGCGCCAAAGTCTCCGGTTCCGTCAGCAAAAAAACCGACTACGTCGTAGTCGGCGCCGACCCCGGCTCCAAATACGAAAAAGCCAGAGAACTGGGCGTCCCCATACTCACCGAATCCGAATTCGATAAGCTGCTAGGCACCGAAAAAAGTGGACGCTAACTCACAATATCCGCTGGGCGCGGCGCACAACTACGCCACGTTTTTCTTAGACCACGTGTATTTGCCGCTCAATCAGGGTTAGAATCCTCGCGCATCGGAGCCGAGGTCCGAACATGAAAACAAGCCGTCTCTCTTTATTAGCCGCCGCTTTGCTCGCAACAAGCCCAAGCATCTTGCTCGCGCAGGTCGACACCAAGTGGAAAATACACGACTTGAGTCGCCCCGTTCCTCCCGTAGTCGATCCGGGAACATCGAGCACGCAAGAAGCGCCGGGAAAAGCGCCCTCCGACGCGACAGTCCTCTTCGACGGAACGGATCTCTCGAAGTGGCAGCACAAAGACGGCACGCCTGCGAAATGGAAAATCGAGAACGGCTACGCGGAAGTCGTTGCGAAGAGCGGCTTCATCTACACCAAGCAAGCTTTTGGCGACTGCCAGTTACACGTCGAGTTTCGGGAGCCGACGCCACCGCACGGCGATAGCCAGGAGCGCGGCAACAGCGGCGTGTTCCTGATGGGCCTCTACGAGATTCAGGTCCTCGATTCCTACCAGAACAAAACTTACGCCGACGGCCAGGCCTCCGCTGTCTACGGCCAATACCCTCCGCTCGTCAACGCCGCGCGCCCGCCCGGCCAATGGCAATGGTACGATATCGTCTTCCACGGCCCGCGCTTCGACACTGCCGGCAAGCTGCTCCGCCCAGCCCGCGTCACCGTGTTTGACAACGGCGTCCTCGTGCAAGACAACGTCGAGCCCTCCGGCCCGACAGAACACGGCGAGCGACCGCCTTACAAAGCAACTCCCGAAAAGCTCCCGCTAGGCTTGCAGGATCACGGCGATCCCGTTCGATTTAGAAATATCTGGATTCGCGAACTGAAATCCGCGGAGTGACGATTTTACGACAGCGCCCGGAGATTGTTCCGCAGCCGATCGCCATCGCCCTCGCGCAGAAGCGCTTCTACGGCGGCGTGCGTCTTTCTCCAGACTGGAGCGGCACGTGCCAGCGCCCTTCGTCCCTTTGCGGTCAGCTTCATCAGGCGCCCACGACGGTCGTCTGGATCTGTGGTGACGCGAACCAGGCCGCGGCGTCGCAAGGGCTTGAGAGCCGCTGTCAGAGTAGTTCGATCCATCGCCAGGAGCTCCGCTACGGAGGCCATGCCGGGCGGTTCCGGACGGTTCAGGGACACCAGCAGGGAGAATTGCCCGTTGGTCAGGCCGATGGGGCGCAACGCCTCGTCGAAACGCCGCGCCAGCGCTCTCGCAGCTCGCTGCACGTGCAGGCAGAGACAGCAATCACGGATCAGGTGCGTGGTCTCGAGGGTCATGCCCCGGGCGGCGGCCATAAACAAATGATATGAATATCAACGTATCTTGCCAAGCGGACAAAGCCTATGTTAGGTTGACATCAATCTAAATTGCAACGCGAGTCGGCGCAGTTGCCCTTCAGGAGAAATCATGCGGCGAAAAAAAGTCAGCACAACCGTATTGAGACGCATTGCCGTGGTTGTCATGTTTGTTGCGGCCCTGCCAGCAAAAGCTCAGGACGCCAAAACTCCCTATCCCACCATGGCCCCGCTCGAACAATACCTGATGCCGGATCGCAACGAAGAGATCAAGCTGGCGCGCAGCGCGGCACCGGACTCGATTTCCGCCGGCGCCGAAGTCCTGGTCCTCGGCAAACATGGCTACGAAACTGCCGTTCCAGGAAAGAACGGTTTCGTCTGCCTGGTAGAACGTTCGTGGGCGTCCGGTGTCGACGACCCGGGCTTTTGGAATCCCAAACTCCGCGGTCCGCTCTGCTTAAACGCTCCCGCGGCGCGCACCTACCTCCCGCGTGCCATCAAAAAGACCGAGTTGATCCTCGCCGGACGTACGCGCACGCAGATGTTCGACGCCATCGTCGCCGCCGTCGATAAAAAGGAATTGCCGGACATAGAGCCCGGCGCAATGTCCTACATGCTGTCCAAGCAGGGCTATTTGGGCGACCAGGCAGGCGGGCCGTGGCTTCCGCATCTGATGTTTTTCACTCTCAAAACCGATTCGGCAGCGTGGGGCGCGGACCTGCCCGGTTCGCCGATTATTGCTTTTCAAAACGCTGAGGAGCGCCTTACCGTGTTTCTCGTCCCGGTGCGTCAATGGTCGGACGGGACTCCTGCGCCCCCGCAGGACGCGCACTCACATTAATTTCGAACGAGCCACGGCCTTTGCAGGAAGCCTTGCCGGAACAAGATGATGGGTGCTTGCATTCAGGAGGGTCGCTGAAGTCTTCGCTTCCTCAGCTGCGCGGCACAGCTAGAACGATTTAACAGTTCGCACCACGTATGCCTCTACCCCGGGCAACGAGCAGGAGGCTGCCCGAGTCGGGGACACTTGGGCAGCCTCCTGCCACCCCCTCGACACCGCCTTGCGTGAACATTTTGTAGTGGGTCAGTTTCCGGTTACCGTGTCAATCAGGACCTGTCGCGACTTTTGGCCATAACTTCCGGTTTGCTGACCATCCGGGAGTTGTGCTCGCTGGTTCATGGACGTGCCACCTTAACCTCACCCGCTCATTTCGCGTCTGAGCCGGTAATCAAGCCAACGCGGTGTACCAGATTCATGAAGCGCGGATCGTTCTGCATGCTCTTGAGATCCGGCTCCAAGGTCAGCCGCACCAGACGAGGCGAACGCTCCTGGTACGCTTTCTCCAGCCACTCCATCGTTTTATCTGGATCTCTCAGTCGCGCATAAGCGTACGCAAACTCCATGGGCGAAACGTATTCTTTTTTTGCTCTGGCTTCCAGACTCTTCAGCCCCAGCTGCTGTACCGCGACGTCTCCGCCTTCCCCGAACGCCTTTTCAATCTCGGCCGCCAGATCGGGGTGGCCGATGCGCCGCTCGCCCTCTGCCAGCTCCATGGCCGCTTCTTTTTCTTTTCCCTGAGTCCTCAGTACGCCGGCCAATCTTGCGCGCACCACGAAGTTCGCAGGAGCCATCTCCAGTTCGTGTCGCAGCTCAGTCTCTGCTTCTGGATACCTCCCGGCGGAGGCCAGGATGTATCCCAACGCCCAGGGCCGTTCGAAAGGGCCAAGCTGGCTGGCTTTTCGCTGTGCCGCGATCGCCTCGTCCGTCCGATTTTCCGCCATGAGGACGTACGCCAGGACGTGATATGCCTCCGCGAAGCTGGGATTCAATTCAATCGCCCGCAACTCCTGTTCCTCTGCTTTCTTCCAATCCCAGCGATAGAACAGGTACATAGCAGCCATCGCATTGTGAGCGTCCGCTAGCGAGTCATCCAACTCCACCGATTTTCTCGCGTATTTCTCGAATTCAGGCAGAGCTTGGCGGGGGTCGAGGTTTCCGCTCACGGCATTTCCCCCGTAGTAGCCGGCCAGGCCACTGTAAGCTTCTGCATAATCCGGTTGTAAATCGCGCGCCTTCTCGAAGAACTCCTTTGCTCTGGCGTCATTTCCGCTGAACCAGGCGTACTGGCCTTTCAGGTAATAGTCGTGCGCTTCGGGACTTATGGTTCTACGGCGGCTTTCCGAAGGCAGCACGGTGGCCTTCAATTCACCGGCAATATTACGCGCAAGTTCAGTCTGCAGTGCAATGGTGTCGCCCAGGTCTCGCTCATAACTCTGCGCCCACAGGTGGCTGTCGGTGGCGGCTCGTATCAATTGCACGGTTACGCGGACTTTCGACCCACTCAGCGCAACTGTGCCTTCCACCACTGTATCTGCGCCGAGTTCTGTAGCGACTTCGCGCAAAGGCCGGCGGACATTCTTGTATTGCATGATGGAGGTCCGCGAGATCACTTGCAGCCCGCGGCTTTTCGCCAGCTCGGTAATCAATCCGTCGGTAATTCCGTCCGCGAAATATTCCTTGGCGGAGTCTCCAGAGAGATTTTCGAGAGGCAGGACGGCCAAAGTCCGCAGCGGCGAGGCCGAAGAGACATTCCGTCGGCTCTCCCAGCGCCAGGTTCCCCACACAACCAACAACACCACAAGCACAAGCCCGAACGCGAACGCCATCCGGGCAGAGTTCCACTTTCGCGCGGCTAACGCCGTTTGGCTTGACTCCGAGGTCGTCTCTGAATAAAACGCTTCTGCAGGACTGGCAACGATCTCTGCCTGCACCTTCGGCTGTTCCAATTTACTCGGCTGGAGATTTAGGGTTACGTCGCCCAAAAAACGGTAGCCTCGCCGAGGCACCGTTTCCACCCACTGCGGGTCCTCTTGGGTATCCGAAAGGGTTTCCCTCAGTCGCCGGATCGCCGAGTTCAAGCCATGGTCGAAATCCACAAACGTGTCGCTCGGCCAGAGATGCTTGTGCAGCTCTTCGCGGGTCACCACTTGGCCGCTTCGTTCCAGGAGCAGCTTCAAGATTTGAAAAGGCTGTTCGCCGAGTTTCAGCCTCAAACCATGCTTGCGCAGCTCACCCGAAACCAGATCCAGGTGGAAAGCCCCAAAGTAGGCAATGGTGGGAGGCTGGTTTTCGGGCATGACGGCTTTCCGGGGACCCAAACGACCTTTCGGCAGTCTGGATAGAATTCTATGCGGTGAGTTTAGGCGCTAGCGATTTAAAGTTCAAACCTTTTATTTTCTTGGACCTGGACTGTGACCTAGAAATGTCCTCACGGTGACTCGCTTTGTATTGTTCTCGTTCCGGCCTTGTGCGATCTCTCTTTGGCTGTCCCGAACGCCTGCGCTCTCTTGCGCTTAGGAGGATTAACATGTTTCGTTCTTTTGGTTGGAAGAATTGGGCGACTCTCTTGGTGCTGCTGGCGGCCTCTGCATGGCCAGGCACGAGCTTGGCTCAGGGCCCCTCATCCAACGTCACTGTTTTTGCCGTCGGCCTAAACAACCCTCGCGGTTTGAAATTTGGCCCAGACGGCGACCTGTATGTCGCCGAAGGGGGCGCTGGCGGCACCATGTCGACGATGGGAATTTGCGAGCAGGTGCCCGCCCCCGTCGGTCCATACACCGGCGGGTACACTTCACGCATCTCCAAGGTCGATCACAACGGGAACGTTACCACGGTCATCGGCAATCTTCCCTCGAGCCAAACCAGTCCAGCACAAGGCAGCTTGGTCAGCGGCGTCTCCGATGTCGCCTTCGTCGGTGACGAGATGTATGCCATTACGGCCGGGGCTGGCTGCTCCCACGGCTTACTTGGCACCGACAACGGCGTCTTCCGCGTTTTCCCCGACGGCAAGTGGAAAATGATTGCCGACCTGAGCGCTTTCCAGAAAGCACATCCAGTCGCCAATCCCGATCTGGCCGACTTTGAACCCGACGGAACCTGGTACAGCATGGTTTCGGTGCGCGGAAAACTCTACGCGGCCGAACCGAATCACCAGGAAATTGACAGCATCGATCCAGCGACCGGGCAGATCCGGCGCATTATCGATCTTTCAATAACGCATCCCGTTTGGTGGGGGCCAACATCGATCACTTACCATGGGAACTTTTACATCGGCAACCTGACACCATTTCCTCTGGTTTCGGGGGCCGCGCAGGTCATCAGAATGACGCCCAGGGGCGAAGTCAGAACTGTCGCGAGCGGTTTCACGATGGTGGCGGGCGTGGCGTTTGATCATGAGGGCTACATGTATGTGTTGGAAACCACCACGGACAATCCGTTCCCCACACCGTTCACGGGGAAAGTGGTCCGCGTGACCGACTCGGGTATCGAGGAGATCGCGACCGGACTGTTCCTTCCGACTGCCATGACGTTTGGGCCGGACGGAGCGTTGTATGTCTCGAATGTTGGCTTTGGTCCGCCGCCAGTGGGCCTGGGGCAAATCGTGCGCATCACGGTTCGGCCTCCGTCGCACTTCACTGCGGCTGAACCGGTCTATGACTTGGAGAACTAGCGCCGCTGGGTAATATTCACCCACCGCCAAAGGAGGCGCGGATTGCCGTCCCTGGCGATGTGCAAAGTGCTCGGCCTGGTTTTTGACGGGCGCGATCGCATGTATGTGCTCGAAACTTCCTACTCAACGAATAACCCAGGTCCTGTACCGGGGACAGGCCGTCTTATCCGCATACTTCCCAACGGCCAGCAGCAAGTCCTTATCGATAGCACGAGCGGAATTCTGGTCGTCCCCACCGGCATCACCTTTGGACCCGACGGCGCGCTCTACATTTCGAATATCGGTTACGGTGCGCCTCCGGTCGGCGCCGGCCAGATTCTCAAGGTCGAGATCATAGACTGATGTCCGATGACCGCGGTGTCGAGCTAGCGCCGCCATTCCCCTTCGAGGTGGCGACTGTCTAGCCGATGAAGTCAAAGCTGTTCGCGGAGGGCGCATCTTCTGGGGGACGCTGAGATTTTTGTCTTTTTTCTTTCCCTCTGCAATCGTTCCGCCAACCATCGATACGGCCATAACATCGACCATGATTCTTCTATCCGAATCCCGGTCGAAACGTAGTGAAGACCAGGAGGAGAGCACGCAATCAATCTTTCGGTCTATCCCGCTTGCGGGACAACCAGGCACCCACGAGCTGCTCTAGACACGAACGACCTCCGGATAGTTCGTGTTGCTGCGCAGCATCCAGTAGAGTCGAATCGCCAACTTCCTTGCCGCCGCCACTTTCGCCACGCTCTTCGCCTTGCTGTGGCAGCGATGCAAATACTCCGAACACATGCCGGGATCGCCGTTAACAACTGACTTCGTCGCAACGCCACGTCGTCTTGACTGCGTCCCTTCTGGGCGCGATTTACCAATGTTCGTCAAAATCCGGTAGTGGCTCAGTTTCCGGGTTTCGGCGTTTACCTGGACTTTGACGATCACTTCCGGTTTGCCGGCCATCCACTCAGAGTCGTCGGGCGGCTCACCTCTGTTTTTGAGGCTATAATTGCAACCACAAATGGCGCTCATTGCCGGCACCAAACTTGGCCCCTACGAAATCCAGTCTGCGCTGGGTGCGGGCGGCATGGGCGAGGTGTATCGTGCCCGCGACACGCGGCTTCAGCGCGAGGTCGCGATCAAGGTGCTGCCAGCTCATCTGTCCGAAGATCCCGAAATGCGAAAGCGGTTGGAGCGGGAGGCTCGTGCGGCCTCGGCGTTGAACCATCCGCACATTTGCACGGTCTTCGACGTGGGCGAGGAGCAGGGGTGCTACTTCATCGCCATGGAACTCATTGATGGCAGCACCTTGTCCAATCAGATCGGTGCTCGTCCAATGCAGTTGCAGGAGGTGCTTCGCGTCGGCATTCAAATCGCGGATGCTCTGGACGCCGCGCACAAGCTAGGTATCGTCCACCGCGACCTCAAGCCTTCCAACATTTTCGTGACCAGCCGCGGCGATGCCAAGGTATTGGATTTTGGTCTGGCCAAGCAGCTGGACCTCGTTCAGAACACGGAATCCACGGCCGCCACTCTGTCGGGGCTGACATCGCCTAATGAAGTGCTGGGGACTGTTTCGTACATGTCGCCGGAACAGGCCCAGGGCAAAGAAGTGGACACCCGCAGCGATATCTTTTCCTTTGGCGCCGTTCTGTATGAGATGTCGACGGGACGCCGGGCCTTTGACGGCAATTCCAGCGCCAGCATATATGCCGCGATTCTGCGCGGCGAGCCTACCTCGTCGAGGGCTATCAATCCGGCGGTCCCGGAGGAACTGCAAAGGATAGTCGGGAAGGCACTCGAAAAGGACCGGGCCGAACGGTATCAATCCGCCAACGAATTGATGATCGACCTGAAACGGCTGAAGCGCCAGATGTTCGATTCCTCTCGCACGAACTCTATCCCACATGCATTTTTGAGGCGGGGGAAAGTAGCGGTGACTGCAGGGATCGCGATGCTCG
Source organism: Candidatus Acidiferrum sp. (assembly GCA_036495665.1). Taxonomy (GTDB): domain Bacteria; phylum Acidobacteriota; class Terriglobia; order Acidiferrales; family UBA7541; genus Acidiferrum. Next base: position 8,026 of record DASXMM010000372.1, read on the forward strand.
CCCTGCTGATTGTGCTGGCCATCGCGCTCAGTGCCCCGGCGCCAGTTACGGAACTGCTTGATTCTCAGCAGGTCACCTATTCTCCCGAGCGCAAGAGCGGGCCGCTGGTGACAGATGGCGCGCGTCTCTATTTTCAAAGCGAGGACGACCCCGTGGAGATGTCGGTGAACGGAGGCCCCATCGCGCCGCTCAGGGCGTCGACTGCTGGGATGAAGATGCTCGACGTTTCGAGCGATGGATCTGAGCTGTTGGCAATGAAACCGAACCTGAACGATGAGGATTATCGCGGCTCAGTCTGGTCGGTACCCGTCCTGGGCGGCTCGCCCAGGAGAATCGGCAATGAAATGGTGACCGATGCTCGCTGGCTTCCAGACGGGCGTTCACTGATTTACATGGAGCTTCGTTCTGTCTACATCAGTGGAGCGGATGGCGCGAACCCAAAGAAGATATGGGAAGCTCCCGGCAACGTATTCGATCCAAGCTTTTCGCCGGATGGTCATCGCATACGCCTGACCGTAGTTAACAACAATCATCCAAAGATCTGGGAGCTGAACGTAGATGGCAGCAACGCTCATCGGCTGATACTCGTGCAGCCGGAAAACGCGGATCAGTGGTCTGGGCGATGGACGCCGGACGGACGGCATTTCATCTTTAAGTCTGACGCCGCCGGGTCAAATAACATTTATGAATTGGTCGAACCCAACTGGCTGGAGTTCTGGAAGAATCCTACCGTAAGGAAGCTTACCTCGGGGGAAATGGAGATCCTGGACGCCATACCCAGCCGAGACAGCAAGCAACTGTTCGTATTGGGGCGTATATCCCAGGGCGCAATGCAAGTCTACGATCCGCAACAGAAACGGTTCGTTCCGTTCCTTGGTGGCCTCTCAGCCGCTGAGTTCGTGATCTCGCCTGACAGGCAATGGATGCTATATACGGATTTCCCGAGGCATTTCCTTTGGCGCACCAGGCTGAATGGAAGCGAGAAACTGCAGTTGACAAACTCTTACGCCGCATGGCCGCGCTGGTCGCCGAACGGCAAGAGCATTGTGTACATGGACTGGCGAGGGATTTACCTGATCTCCAGCGATGGCGGGACGCCGGAGAAGCTGATCGGGGGCGATGAAGTCGCCGAAGTGGCGCCGGAGTGGACGCCGGATGGCAAGGCAATAACTTTCAATGATTACCCAAGACTCGGGACAGAGCTTAAGGGCGTCCAGATGCTCGATCTTGCCAGCCGCCAAGTCTCCGTCGTTCCCGGTTCGAAGGGTTTCTACGTAGGCTCATGGTCGCCGGATGGAAAATATCTGGTCGCGGTAGCGCAAAATCCGCTGCGCATGATGCTGTATGACGTGCCGTCAAAGTCCTGGAACGAACTGAAGAGATTTGAAGCGCCTTGGGGCTACTGGGTTTGGACCGCGGACAGCAAATCCATTCTCTTCGCTCAAACGCAACGCCAGTTGGGGATCTATCGATTGACCATTGCGAACGCAAAATGGGAGCGCGTGGCTAGTCTGGAAGGAATCAATACGGCCGATCAATCTAACCAGGGCTTTCTGAACCTTACTGCCGATGGACAACCCGCGATCATGAATGACACCAGCGTAGTGCAGCTCTATTCCTTGAGATGGAAGCAGTGAGGCTGCCCGCCATGCCATGGGCAATCGCCGGACCACCGCCACTACCGAACATTTTGCTCGACTTCGCCCAAGGATTCATGTAGAGTAAATGGCGTAGAAAACTACGTCTTGAAAGCGGGAGATTCTTTCTCCCGCTTTTTCGTTTTTAGGGGCGATTCTCCCCTGCCCCTCCCGCGGGCATAACCACAGTTTACGTTTGGGGTCTTTTTCTTCTCGGCAAGCTCTGAGTCCTCTTCCGTCTGTGCTCGCTGTATTCGTTCCCGTTGTTCGTTCTTTCCGCTTGTTCTTTTCCTGGATTGGTACACGTCATGGCAGACAAACAGCAGATCCTAAGTTCCATCACCAAAATCGCCAAAAAACTTGGCCGCGCCCCCTCCGAACGGGAGTTTCACTCCTTCTCGGGAATCACCTCATATTACGTCTCGCAATCCTTCCGCAGTTGGAACGATGCCGTCAGCGCGGCCCGCCTCCGTCCCTACACTCTCAACATCCGCGCCACCGACCATGCCTTGCTCGAAGACTGGGGCAAAGCCGTCCGCCGCCTCCGCTCCGTACCCGGACGTCGCGCCTACGCCCGCGCCGGCAAGTACAATCCCGGCACCCTGGAAAAGCGCTTCGGTCCCTGGCGCAGACTCCCCGAGGCCTTTCGCAATTTCGCCAAAACCAAACCCGAATGGGCAGATGTTCTGCTGCTTCTTCCCGCTCCTCTCCCATCCGGGCCCGTCCCCGCAGCCGGCCGCCAGCCTCGGCATCGCCACTCGCACCGCCACGCTCCGCCTCGCAAATCCTGGCCCGCTCCTCGCCGCGACCGTCCCATTTGCGGCGATCCCACTCCCTTCCCCTGGCTCCGCCACGAGCCCCTCAACGAACAGGGCGTTGTCCTCCTCTTCGGCATGCTCGCCAAAGATCTCGGCTACCTCATCGAATCCGTCCAGCAAGGTTTCCCCGACTGCGAAGCCAAGCGCCAGGTCGGCCCCGACCGCTGGCAGCGCGTCCGCATCGAATTCGAGTACGAAAGCAAAAACTTCCACACCCACGGCCATCCCCCCAGCGGCTGCGACGTCCTGGTTTGCTGGCGCCACAATTGGGACGCCTGTCCCAAACACCTCGAAATCCTCGAACTCTCCACCGCAATCAAATCCTTCCCCAACTCGGCAGGCTAACAGCACCAGAATGGCTAAGCGGGTACTAGCAGCAACATGTCCGGCAAGCCGACGAATCTGGACCTAACCAACAGCTGAGCCAATCCGATACCGATCACACCAATTTGCATACGCCAGTGCCAGCGGGACTATTTCTTGGCTGCGTTAGCTGCCATTCGAGCGCGAAAGTTTTTTTCCTTCTGAATTTCTTCGTCGCTGAAGGCAGATGCGAACTCTTCGGGCTCGAAGACCTGGCGGATCTCTATGTCGGTCTCGCCTTCGTTGGGACAGCGCTTGACCCACTCGATCGCCTCTCGAAGAGACTTGACCTGCCAGAACCAGAAGCTGCCGATGACTTCCTTGCTTTCGGCGAAGGGACCGTCCGTGACGGTGGTGCAGTTCTTGCCGGAGAAGTGCACGCGGGCGCCTTTCGAGGAGGGGTGAAGACCGTCGTAGCCTAACAAGACTCCGGCTTCTAAGAGCTCGTCGTTGAATTTGTTCATGTCGGCCATGAACTGGTCAGACGGCATGAAAACTTCGTTTTCGGAGCCTTCCGAGGCTTTGACGATGACCATGAATCGCATTTTGTTTGTCCTTTCAGGTTGAGTTGGTCTGACGTTCAAGTTCAGAGCTTAATTGTGCTCTACCCCTACGTCGAACGAGAAGGTGCAGAATCGACACGGGTGACGAATTTTTTTGGGGGGGAAGGCATACCTCGGGGGAAACATGGGGACAGACGGAACGTTACCGGATTTTTGGGAAAAGAGGGGGATAGGAAATTATCAGAAAACGTTCCGTCTGTCCCCGGGATTTCAACCGGGTCAAGGACCGCCTCCGGCTGCATTTGACACCCGGGGAAGGGCTGCGAGATGTCCAGAAGCTTCAGATCCTTGAGCTGGTTCGGTCCAAGAAAAGGGCCGTGAGGCTAGCTCTTCCAGCAAAGGTACACCGAGCAGACGCCGGCGGCCTCTGCTGTCTAACTGTCGTATCTCTTCTTTGTAACACCCGAGATATGTTCGGAACATTTCGTCCAGCGCCTTATCGAGTTGACCAAAGATATTCTTTTCGTTGCAGAAGCTATAGTGGCTGCCCCATCCTTGGACGATTCCTCTGACCTCCGCCAGTGTCCGGATCAGACAACGTTGCGGTGGTATCATCCCGCTCTTCCTGTGGGATTTGAAAGCATATCGGCTATCTTCGAGAATGGAAGAAATGTTATCGAGTAGGCGTCTTTTCGATTCCCTGCTAGGCCGAATCGCTCCGTTTTTCAACTCAATTCCTAGAAACGTGAATCCGCGCATAACGTCGCTTCGAAGTGTTTTCTTCTCGTTCACTTCGAGTCCGCGTTGTAGTAGCAAGTTGCGCCCGCGCAGGAATGCGTCATCGGCTTGCGCTCTGGTTGGTGCTAGGATCAGAAAATCGTCGATATAGCGGAAGCAGCGACAAGCTCCGTCGTTCATCTGCTGGTCAAAGGCTCCCAAGAACAGATTCCCCAGCAAAGGCGAGAGTGAGTTCCCCTGTGCAACGCCAATCTCGTGGATGGGAAAGTCAGATATGCGTTCCCTTAGCGATGCAAGGTTCTCTAGCTCAACTGCGATCGCTTTGCCGAACAGGTCGACGAATTCGGACTCTCTGGTGGCGTCGGATACTATGGCTTTGACGTCAGGTTTGGGAATCTTTGTGAAAAAGGCAGAAATATCGGACCGGACTACGTACTGTGAACCGCCGCGAATCGCCTCTAGCACAGCTTGGATCGCTGCAGGAACCGCACCTAGAGCTCCCTGTTTTTTCCGCACAGCCCCAAAACTAAACGGGTTTTCCGCTAGGCGGCGAATTAACGGCACCGACAGCAAAACGTCATGGATCGCACGTTGGACAATCCGGGAAGCAACGGGAGCAACAACGATAGGCCGAATGGCATTTTTGCCTGGCTTCTGGATTGGGGCGCCTCTGGCAGGGGCAAATTCGAAGCGTCCAAGGTTGAGCTGGCGTTGAATCTTAGTGAGGCGCGACTCAGAACTTCTCGCGAATTCCTCGGTTTCGCGTCTTGTGGAGAGGGACTGAGAGGAGAGACCGTTCTGACAAATTACGCGCCACGCGCGTGCGAGAGTTTCAATCCTGCGAACTTTTTCGACCAAGGTTGTCATGAGCTACCCTAAGGCCCTGTTGGTGAGCCCAACCCGTCCGGTAAATATTCTGTCCTCTGCGGAGGTTCCGTTAGGTCCAATCCGCTCGATCGAGACTTACGCCTCGACGCCGCATGTCGCGCTAACCTTCCCGGGTTGCCCGGGCGCCAGCAACAGCCACGCGAGAGTCAGGTCCGTCAGCAAGGTCGTCACCCGGCCTAGCCATCGGCTCCGTGCATTGTTGGCACGTTTTTGCGTCGTTTAGTCACGTCTTGCCCTCCCGCTAAAGAGACTACCTTTTTGCGGGCTGGGTGCAAGCGGCTTAAACTTCGCGGCCCCGGCCCCGCCGACAAAGATTGCGTACCAGCCGCCCAACAGGTGCGCCGAAACGTCAGGGTTACGGCTATTGTTAAGCCGGACGAGCCAGGTCTGTCCTCTGCGGAGGTTCCGTTAGGTCCAATCCGCTCGATCGAGACTTTCGCCTCGACGCCGCATGTCGCGCTAACCTTCCCGGGTTGCCCGGGCGCCAGCAACAGCCACGCGAGATGACAGTGGAATTGTAATTGAGGCAGAGATGTACGTCAAGTATATGAAGTAGAGTTAAATATGTATATTGTGGCCTCGCATGATGAAATATCTACAGGTTGTGGTCATTGCGAAAGCAAAGCGAAACCCGTCACTAGAAGCACGGGGGACAGGAACGTGTGAAAAAATTGGAAAACACGGCGGTTCGGACAACAAAAATTATGTGGCAACTGTCAACGGATGGACGTGGGAATTGATACGCAACGAAGAAGAAATCGACTCTGCGGGAAATAAATTTGTCCGACACTACGGCGGAACGGAACAAGAGGCCCTTGCGGCTGGTCTCAAACGATTTGCCGAAGAACCTTGCATCAAGCCCAACTGAAAGTATGGCGGCTCCCGATAAGGGATGACCTACCGGTCCTTTAGTCTTTCACTTCGTGGGCGACTTTGCCTCGAAGATACGGCAGCCGTATCGGGTGACAGCGAACTGCGCGATCCACACTTTACCAACTTTTGTAAACCTATCAGGCTTCAGTGTGAGGTCGTCACCGATATAGCGTTCGGTCCCGAACACACAGAGAAACGCTCGGCGACCGGGGCTTCCTCCCGAAGCCAGAAACCCCGCCAACTTCTCATAATCATTTTCAACGTTCAGGGAGCGGAACTTCGCCCATTTCACCTCAAGCGCGAAGTGGGCAGGGCCTTTTTTCGCGACAAAGTCGAGTCGTTTACGATCACCAGTCTCCCGATGCTCCACTCCCGGACATTCCACTTCACACTGAACGGAATAGCCGCGTGCGGTGAGAATGCGCAAGATGGGTTCGTATAGCACGTACTCACTAAATGACGCGTTCATCTCGCAGGCGGCGAGATAGCTCACATACCCGGACAAACCCCTCTTGATCCGAAACAGCACATTTTTTGGCTCGCCAGGCTCTCGTTTAGTCATGGGGGCTGTGTAAGAAACATAGGGCCATACGGAACGTTTCCGGATTTTTGAGGAAAGAAGCGGATTGGACATTATCAGAAAACGTTCCGTCTGTCCCCGGATTTAGCCCCGGATTTATTAGGCGAGCAGCGCCTTATGCAGGGGCATCTTGTTTGTGCTGCCCGGCGGTCCGCCGTGGCAGATGCTCCCACAATCCGCGGGCCGAGAGGATGACGGAGAAGAGCGAGGTAACGCCGAGCGCGAGGAGTGTCCAGATAAAGAAGAACGCTCCGCTGGACTTGGCGATCGCGCCGCCCACTCCCGCCCCCTTCATGTGGATGACCGGGACGAGCAGCCCAAGGAGCGACCCGAGGAGGATGATGACGTACCCCGAGCGCCTTTCGGCCAGCACCAGCGTTCCGTACAGCCAAACAACCAGGATGGGCACCGCAATGAGGTCTGAAAGCCTTCCTGGCTCCATCCCGCGGACGATGTCGTCCGCCAGGTGAAACGTCAGGAAAAGGATCGAGAGCAGAGACGCGGTGGTTAATATAACGTTGTGTTTCATTGGATATTCTCCATGTTAGAGAATCTCCCCGAGGCTTGGATACTGAGCTATATGGGGAGACCAACGAAAAAGACCCATGAAACATGGGGACGAAACACGGGGACGAAACATGGGGAGCATTCGTTCCACGGCATAGCACGGTATTGCCATTCTGTCAGAATCGAGTCACCCTGTTTGTGACGATGAAAGGCATTACCATAAGACTTCCGGACGCCACGCTGCGCCGCTTGCGCCAGGAAGCCCGCGCCACTGGGCGCAGCGTAGCCGCATTGATTCGCGAAAGACTAGAGAGCGCGCCGCGCCGGGGCCGTCGCTCCGTGTATGAGATCACTGCCGACCTCGCAGGCTGTGTGGCTGGTGCTCGAACGTCTGCCGCCAACGACCGCCGCAAGTTTGTCCGCTCGTGATCTTCATCTGCGACACCGGTCCTCTGGTCGCCTATCTAAACCGCAACGACCCATACCACTCTTGGGCTCTCGCGCTCATGAAGCAGGTACGCTCGCCGATGCTCACAACGGAGCCGGTCCTTACCGAAGCGGCGTACTTTCTGCGTGCAGATCGTTTAGACGTAGATCCCCTATTTCAGTTGCTGGAGCGCGACGCGATTCGCCTCGACCTCCAGATTGCCGAGCACTGGCCGCGCCTGCCCATCCTCATGGCGCGCTATAACCAGATGGATCTTGCCGACGCCTCGATTGTCGTCTTGAGCGAGCGCCATACGCGCTCCCAAGTGCTCACCGTGGACCGCAGGGACTTCAGCATCTACCGCCGCAATGAACGGCAGGTCATCCCCTTCATCACCCCGCCCGAACGATTCTAACGCTAATAGGAAATGGCCCCGTGCGCCTCACACGTTCCGGACGGAATGTTCCCTTAAGCTTTGCCTGAATGCGTGGCATCAGAAATCAAAGTGCCGGAAAACGTCCAGAATTTACGGCGGAGCGCCGCGCGCTATCGATGCGTGCTCGCCACGGCCGCTATTTTGACGCGCCTTGCGTGCGCAGAAGCCTAAAGGCGTCAGAAGAAGACTCCGCTTCTTTCGCTGCCGATTTGAGCATAGTTGACAATCGTGGACGCCGGATCGGAAACGAAGCGGAAGCCATGCCCGGTGCTCACTGGCGTGGTTGCCGTGACGGCGATCGTGACGTTGCCGACTTGGAAGAAGTCCCCGGCAAATTTATCCGCTGCGTCGCTGAACCCCTCAAAGGTGTTGATCACGTTGCTCCACTCGATATCCAGCGAATTGATGATTCCGCTAGCGTATCCCAGAGGGCGGTCGGGACTAAGGCTGTTCGCAACCGTAAAAGCGTCAAACACCGCACAGATGTTGTTGGCTTTAAGGCTGGCGGTGCCGCGGGCCAAATCGACCTTGCCACTGCCAGACGGCAGAGGAGTCGTCCAGAAGACTAGGCTCTCGGAAATCCCCGCGTCCCAGGAATGGACGCCGAGTGGACTGCCTGGCAAGCCCGGCACACTGCCGGGCGCAAGGCTGTCAAGTCAAAGGAAGGATAGGGTGCCGTTGTGCCGGAGCCCGTCGACACCTACAAATACGCCGGCCATGAAGCGCCAATCCGTGTGAAATCCATACGGTGCGCTTCGCCCGGTGTTCAGGTCCGTCCCGGTGCCCGAGAAAAACAGGTCCGCCTGGGCGATCAGCCCTTTAAAGTCGGTGATCGTCGATGGATCGCGCCCATCCGGATAGGCACCGGTGGGATCGGTTGCCGCGGCCACGCCCGTGACGGGTCCGGCAAAAAAGAAGTGTCCATTCGGGGGAATGTTTATGCGCGGGATGGGCCGGGGCAGGGTCTTGCACTTGTTCCGCTCGCCATCATCCTGGTCGCCTGCAAACGCGGGCAGCCGCAAGCCCGAGCCGAGCACGAGTCCAGCCCCGGCCACTCCACGAATGAGATTGCGCCGACTGCAGCGTTTCTCCTGAAGCTTATTTCCTGAAATAGAATTCTTGCTTTTCATGGTCTTTCTCCTGGCTCAGTGTGCGGCGCGCACCAAAGGAGCGTGCTCGCCGGTTAGCAATAACTCAGGGCCTCGAAAGTGCACAAAATAGCTGCATGGGAACTAACCGGGAGAGTTTAAAGGAATGCAAAAACCTGCCCCAACTACTAGGCCACTTCCGAAACCTTGTCAAGTACAAAATTTGGTAATGAGAGTACCGAAACTCGAAGACTGAAGGACCGATCTTCGATTGTGGCCGGATAGCGGGCAACTCAAAAGTAATGCACGCGGACGAAAAGCCAGCTACGCGGACAAATGGGCCCTGCAAGTATGGCGAGAGTTCTGTTACAGGACTAACCCTTGATCAGCCCTGGGAACTTGCGCGGATTGTTATCGAAGCCGGGGAAGACCGGCTCTAGGTCTTTCACGCCGATGTGCTTGGTCAGCACTTCGCCAACGACGCTGCGGAAGTCCGTTGTTAGGGCGAGATCGCGGCCTTCGTTTAGTTGATGTTCGTCGAGGCCGGGCCATTTGCCGTAAACGTGGCCGCCCTTCACGTCGCCGCCCATCACGAACATGCAGTTGGCGTGGCCGTGGTCGGTGCCGCGGTTGCCGTTTTCCTTTGCCGTGCGGCCGAATTCGCTCATCGTCACGAACACAATTTCCTGCATTCGGTCGCCCATGTCTTGATGAAACGCGGCGAGGCCCTGGCCCAAATCCTTCAGCAAGTTCGAGAGCTGGCCTTGCACGCCGCCTTCGTTCACGTGATTGTCCCAGCCGCCGCAATCGACGAAGAGGACTTCCACGCCGATGTTCGCCTTCAGCAGCTGGCCGATTTGTTGCAGGCTCTGCCCCAACCGGTTCGTGGGATATTGCGCGCCATTCTCTGGCTGATACTTAGACGGATCGGCTTTGCGCAAAAGGTCGATGGCTTCAAATGTTTCCGCGCCGGTGCCGTGCAGGGCGTGGTCAACAGTCTGCGCGTACATCGCTTCGAAACCGCCCTCGACAATTTGTCCGGAGCCGGGCGACTGCGCCATTACTTTAAATTGCTTCAAATCCGGCAGCGCGATCGCGGGAGCGCTTCCACGCAGCATTCGCGGTAGGTTCGGCCCCATTGCAACCGCGCGGAACGGTGACGCGTCATCTTCATGCACCGTCTCGAGAGCGCGGTTCAGCCAGCCATCGTCGGTGGCTTTCAATCCCGGCGTGCCCGATTCCATGAAATCTTGCGCGTCAAAATGCGAGCGCGTCGGATCAGGCGAACCTGCTGCATGCACGATGGCTAACTGATTGTTGTGAAACAGCGGCTCGAGCGGTGCGAGGCTCGGATGTAACCCGAAAAATCCATCCAGGTCGATCACTGCATCGGTTCCGCCACGCCTCGGCTGTGGGATCGCAATGGACGGGCGCAAGCGGTAATAATTCTGCTCGCCAAAGGGAACCACGATATTCAAGCCGTCGGCGGCGCCGCGTTGAAACAGTACGACGAGCTGCTTTTTGCCCGACGTCGGCGTCGAGGCGACCGCGCGTTGCAGGAACGCAGGCATCGCGCTCAGGCCAACCATGGCTACGCCGCCTTGCTTCAAAAAATACCGCCGTGAAAATTTTAAGCCGCGAACACCTTCACAGCATTTATAGCTCATGGCTTCCTCTATTCGTCACTGCTCATCGAACTTATCATCAGTGCTCATCGACCTCGCGTTGTGGAGTGCGGCGGCTCGACGCCGCTTTTCTTCCGTCTGCGATTTCCCGCCATGACTCAAACGCTGCATTGCAGGAAAGGCGGAAGCCGCCAAAAAACGGGACCAAGCTCCCGCACTCCAAAACTATCGTCTTTGAAATTCGGGCGCACCTAGCACCAATCCGGCAACTACGCCCAAATCGACTTGCTTTACAGGATCGTCCAGCTTCGCCTGCAGGACCTGCGGACTATCAAGTTGCTTCTCGAGAGTTTCGACGGTGGTCGGGGCGGCCTGGCCGCCGAGGAAAACTGTTACGGCCCGCTCCAGCGCCGCCTTTGCGTCGCTCGAAGTCTCGACGCCGAGCAACGCGGGAACGTCGGTGCGCGAACCGCGCATCTTGTTCCCCGCCAGCGCCAGCGAAAAATTCATCCGGTTGAGCAGCGCGCCGGTATTCACCCACGCGTCCGCTTTATCCGCGTAACCGGTCGGCGGTTGGCACTGATACATCGGCTCGCCGATGCGCGCGACCCAGCCAACCAGCGGCTGCGGCATGTCCACATCCGTTCCGAGAGCGCGCGCCGCGGAAACCACCAGCTCGTACGGCGTCTTGATCTTCGCGCGATACGTTTCCCGCGACCAGAACTCCGGCGAATAAATCATCGTCCGCATAACTTTTGAAATTTCGCCGTCGGTTTCGGCGAAGGTTTTCGCCATGCGGGCCACAAGAGCGGGCGGAGGAT
>DASXMM010000373.1:0-8201 GCA_036495665.1 Candidatus Acidiferrum sp.
CCTGCTCGGGCGGCCCGAGTTTCGCATTTATGCCGCGCTGATTCCGCTGGTTGCTGCGGCAACGTTTGCGCTCGCAGCAACAGCCTGGCGCATCGGCCTGCGGCGCTACTCGTCAACCGGCTCGTGAGCTAACGGAGCGCCACAATTACGTTCGCCGCTCGTCGTTTTAGACGGCTTTCATGACCACTAGAATCGGGTCGTCTTCGTACATGCCATTCCGGGAGTGCGTCCACCTTCGGTCAGAACCGCGCGCCGAATTTCTGCTGTTATCCAGACTAAGAAGAATGCGCCGCTTGTTGGCGCGATTCCCATTCCGTGCTCAGGCGGCGCACCGATTCGCGCAGGCGCACCGCGAGTGCCGCGATGGTTTCGAGTCGCTGCGGCGCGCCTTGTGGCAGACGGCCATCGCTTTTCCGCCGGATTTCAGAGAGCAAGAGTTCCGCGTTGCCCAGAATTCCAGTGAGCGGATTGTTCAGTTCGTGGCGCAAAACCTCGCCAAAGTCTTCGCCGTGGAGTTCTCGTCCGGGCGGGAATGGCAAGTCCTCGGCCATTGCCGGAGCTGCAGGATATTGCCGTCGCACGGGAACGGATTGCGCTTCATTCTGCGCCTGGCGCAGCCGCCGCTCGACGAGTCCGAGAGCGATCGTGAGGCACTCGCCGGTGCGCACCACATAATCCGCCGCCCCCGCTGCGACCAGTCCGGAAAGCTCCGTCTGATGCCCGGCGTCTCCGATGACCACCACCGGAGCGTAGGAAGCCAGCGAAGAAACGTCCACACCGAGGCGATTCGCGTGAGATTCCAGCAAATCACCGGTTTCCAGTGTTTCTGTCAGCAGAATCACGGCGGGCGCGGCATCCCGAAGGATGCGGCGAGCGGCGTCCACCGTACTTACCGACGAAACCTGCCGGCGATCGTCGCTGGTCTCCAGTTCATGGCGCGCCGCGGCGCGCAGCGCCGCGTCATCGCTTACGAGAAGAATCGTGTGTTCCTTGGGTGTCATGGCAGACCTATTCCTCAATGCGCTTTCCTGGCAGCCGAAGCGCGTCCCCCGCGCGCCAGTTGGCTGTCCAAAAGACTGAAGACTTTTTCCGTCAGTTCCTCGACGCGGAAAGGCTTGGCCACGTGAGGAAGACGGTGTTTTTCCAGAAATTCCTGCGTTTGCTGGGCGATCACATCGCCCGTAACGAACAAAAATCGTTCCTGAAGCATGTTTCCGGCGCGCGCCAGAGACTGGTAGAAATGCTGGCCGTCGAGGCCCGGCATTTTCATGTCGCAGATCACCAGGTCAAAGCGTTCACGCGAGGCACGCTCAAGCGCTTCGCGCCCGTCGAGCAGCACGTCCACACGCAACCCTTCGTCTTCCAGCACGTCGCCGATCAGGCGGGCCACGGTGGGCTCGTCTTCGACGACGAGTACGCGGATGCCGCGATGGCTGGAGCGCGGGATAGGCTGCGGCAGAGAACGCGGACGCCGAGCAACACCCGAGAATGCATGAGGCGCTGCCAGAACTCGCTCGCTCGGCTCAAGAAAATATGGGCCTGTTTCGGCAAAGGCTTCGGCTTCGAGCGGGAGTTCCACGGTGAATATCACGCCGCCTTCCGGAGGGCTCGAAACGCTCACCTGGCCACCGTGTTCGCGCACCACGCTCAGTACGATAGCGAGCCCGAGACCTGTTCCCACACCTTCGGGCTTGGTGGTGAAGAAAGGATCGAAGATGCGCGCCAGAATCGTTTGCGGAATCCCCGGACCGTCGTCGATGACCTGCAGGATTGCCCGGCGGTCGCCGCTGCGGGCCGTGCGCAGACGGATGGTTCCCGCTTTGCCTTCCTGCACGATGGCCTGGCGCGCGTTGCCGATCAGATTCATCAGCACCTGCTGAAGCTGTCCGGCGTCGCCGGTCACGAAGGGAAGCGTGGGTTCGAGGTCCAGCTCGATACGAATTTTTTCCGCGGCGGAACCGAAGCGCTGCAATTCCATCGCTCGCTGGACCACTTGATTCAGGGAGACCCGTTTGCGCTCCGGGCGGGCTTCGCGTGCGTTTAATAAAAGCTGGCGAAGGATGGTGCTGGCGCGCTCGGCTTCTTCATAGATCTGGCGCGCTTCGTTGGTTTGCCCGGCGAGTTCCTTGCGAACGAGCAGGCGCTGCGCGTACCCCAGGATGCTCGTCAGCGGATTGCTCAGTTCGTGCGCGATGCCGGTGACCATTTGGCCTAGCGCCGCGAGCTTTTCGGTCTGCAGCAACTTGGCTTGGAACACACGCTGGGCGGTGAGGTCGCGGTAGATTTCGACGCGGCCCAGGCGGCGGCCGGCGTGGTCCAGAACCGGGCGGACCGAGCGCTCCAGGACGCGGGGGACGGGACGGGCGAGCTGCAGTTCCTCGCGCGTGCCGCCTTCGGCGCCGCGGGCCAGTTCGCGCCAGCGCTTGGCAAACTGATCGGGGTCGACGGCGCGGTCCGCGAGGCGCTCGATCAGGCTGTCGAGCGTGGTGCAGGCAGCCACGTCCTGCGGCGCAAGGCCGGCGATCTGCGCGAAACGCGTGTTCATCGCGCGAATGCTGTGATTCCCGCCGAAAAGGAGGATGCCTTCTTCGACCCATTCGAGAACGTTCTGAAGTTCGGCTTCGGAGCGCCCGCGTTGTTGGGCGGCTTCTTCGGCTGCCGCTGGAGCGAGCACCACGGCAACGAGATCTTCGCCGGCAAAGAGGGGAGCCTGCAGGCGTACCCGCACGCCACTGACGAGCTCGGCTTCGGAAATTTCCTCGGCGTCGATCGATTTATCACGATTGGCGGAGAGCGTGCGGCTGACCCAGGTTTCGACGCCCGCCTGTTCGCGGGCGCAGAAGAGATAGGCGAAACGCGCGCCGACCGACCAGAAAGAATCTTGCGCGGAGTTTGGTGCGGAGGGTTCCTGCTTCGCGGTGGGAGCGCAGTCGGTGAGCGGCTGCTGGAGCAAATCTTTGGCGCGGCGGTTGAGGCTGGCCACGTTGCCGCGCGCGTCGAGCAAGACGGTGGCCTCTGGGCTGAATTCAAGGAGCGCCTGACGCCGCGCCGTGCGGCGAATTTGTTCGGCGCGCGCCTTGCGCCGCTCCAGTGTGGACACGGCCAGCGAGGCGCGGACTTCGAGCCGCTCGAGGGTGGCCAGCAAGGAACTTTTTTGCGAGATGCCCGCGACCAGTACGCCCAGCGTCTCGCCCGCGGCGAGAAGCGGGATAGCCACGAGCCGCGCCATGCCCGCGCCGCACCACGCGGCAGGAGGGTCGGTGCCCAAGACGTGGCCGGCGTCGACCGCGCCGCGCCAGAGGCTCGCGAGCGGTTCTCGTTCGACCGCGGCAGTCCAGGAAGAGTCGCCGCTCTCCCAGGCAAAGTCCATTTCGGAAATGGATGGCGCGTGTTGGCCGAGACTCACTACTGCTTGCGGGACATTCGGTTCCGGGGCGCGGTGCTGTCCGATGACCGCGAAGGAGGCGCCGGCTCCGGAAAAGTCCGGATGGACTTCGGTGCAGCTGGCGGCGAGTTGGGTGAGGACCGTATCGGGAGAAATGCTGCTCCCGAGGAGCGACAGAATTCGTTTGGCGAGCGCCACGTCCGCATGGCGCTCCCGGGCCAGACGCTGCTCCTGCTCGAATTCCAGCGCGAGGGCCAGCTCCGCGGCAACGGATTCGGCCAACTCGGCGGGGAGGGTAGCCTGTTTTCTGTGGGAACCGGTAAGGATCAAGCCGCGCAACCGGCCTTTGGCTTCGATAGGGGTCCACAGCGCGTGGCGCAAACCGACCAGCGGGCCGATCATTGCTGAACTCGGAGCCGAGCTCGGAGCTGAACCCGGACCGAAACTGGAAGCAGAAATGGTTCCGAGAGCGAACGCGAGTCCGGGCGTCGAACCAGCGGTGAGGCTCGGCGCGAAACGTGACGTCTGGTCACCGACGCGATCCGGCGATGAATTCGGAACTGTCTGCAAGGCGTGATTCGACTGCCGGGGGCGCAGGACGCCTACTTCCTGATAAACGCTTTGCCCGGACGCTAGCAGCTCCTGCGGCAGAGGAGATTCGAGCGAGAGTTTTTGCCACTCTTCGGGAGCTTCGTCGCCTCCCGCTTCCCAGACAATGCCGCGAAAACGGGCGGGAGCGGCCGTGACGGCGTCAAAGACGGAATCCTGCTCGAGCCAAACGCCGATGCGGTCGGGTCGCCCATCGCGAGAAATGGAATGAATGGCTTCGCGGATCAGCTCCTCGCGCGCGGCCCCGGCAAGACTGGCGCGTGCCGCGCCTTGCCAGGAGCGTTCTTGCACTTCTTTTTTTCGCCAGGCCCACATCTTCTTTACGCCCTCGAGGCTTTTCACGCCCGGAAGCTGATGGCGACAGTCCGCCAGGAATGTGATCCTTCCGGTGGAGTTGTATGCAGGGAAAGGCCCATCCGAGGAAGCGTTTAATGCCCTTTAAATCAACCATTTGAGAGGGGCGAGGCAGAGGGGACGCGCGGCCCGAGTTCCATGCCGACACTGGCGCCTCCGCCGTTTCCCAGAGTGGGCCGGCGGCTTGGAAGTTCCGAGCGGCCTCGTGCCTAGGACTCTGCCTGTCCTGTGTGGTACTGCTTCAGCTTGCGGTACAGCGTGGTCTTTCCGATGCCCAGCATGCGCGCGGCGGCTAGCTTATCTCCGCCGGTTTCGCGCAGCGTGCGGAGAATGGCGCGTCGCTCCAGCTCTTCCATGGGAAGAAGCTCATCTTTGTCCGGCACGCGTTCGCTGCTGGGATAATGCAGATTGGACGGGAGATCCCCGACGTGCACGATGGGGCCGGAACCCATCGCGACGGCGCGTTCGATGGCGTTCTCGAGTTCGCGAACGTTGCCGGGCCAATCGTAAGCAATGAGGCGGCGCATGGCATCGTCCGAAATGGTGCGCGGAGGGCCGTGCGGGTCCGAGAATTTTTCAAGGAAAGAGATAACCATGAGCTGAATGTCGCTCTTGCGTTCGCGCAAAGGAGGAAGCTTGATCTGCACGACATTCAGCCGAAAAAAAAGGTCCTGGCGGAAGGCTCCGGTGCGGATGGCGGACTCCAGGTCGCGGTTGGTGGCGGCGATGATGCGGATATTAATGTGCCGCCGCTCGGTGGACCCGACCGGTTTCACCTCGCGCTCCTGCAAGGCGCGCAAGAGCTTGGCTTGTAAGTCGACCGGCATGTCGCCGATTTCATCGAGAAAAAGTGTTCCGCCCTGGGCCGCTTCCAGCAATCCTTGTTTCGATTGCATGGCGCCGGTGAACGCGCCTTTCACGTAGCCGAAGAGTTCGGACTCGATGAGCGTGGGGACGAGCGAAGAGCAGTCCACGGGAGCGAACGGGCGCTCCTTGCGAATACCGGAGTAATGGATGCTCTTGGCCACAAGCTCTTTGCCCGTTCCGCTCTCACCCAGAATCAACACGGGATACTCGTGCTGGCTGACTTTCTCAATCATTTTGTACACGCGCTGCATCTTTGCGGAAACGCCGATCATGCCGCCGAAACCGGGCTTCGACCGGAGCTGCTCGCGCAAGAGCCGGTTTTCGCGGTCCAGATCCATGTCGCGTGCGACGCGTTCCAGGCGCGCGCGCAGATCGTCGATGTGAAAGGGCTTGGTGACGTAATCGACTGCGCCCATTCGCGTAGCGGCCACAGCGGAGTCGATGGTTCCGTATTGCGTCAGAACCAGGACCGCCACCTGCGGATACATTTCGTGAACCTGTTTCAGGAGATCTAGACCGCTCGAGGGAGGCAGAATCAAGTCGGTGACGACAATATCGATGGCATGCGTCTCGAGGCGGCGCAGCGCCTCTTCCACCGAGCCGGTCACGATGGCTTTCATGCCGCAGGACTCCGCCACGTCCGCGCAGAGTTTGCGCGTGCTCTCCTCGTCCTCCACGACAAGAACGCTAAGCGGGATGGTGGCGCGCTGAACCGCAGCTTCTTCACTCATGGGCAACAACCTCGCAGTCGTCATAGGCCAGTTTCATTTGCACACTCAGTACCAATTGCGGAAAGCAGGCTCAGGTTATTCATAATTCAGCAACTTAGACATAGTAACATTTTTCCGGCAGTTCGGAATCGGGAATTTACGCTTAAATAAACTTCCCGCTCCTCCGCCACTCTAAGCAGGCAAGTTATTCCTTTTCTTTGGTTTACCAAATCGGAATGACGCGGAATTTCAATTCGGGAACGGAACCGGCGAAAAGCCACCCCTCCCGCTGCGGCCGGGCGGCGACGCCACACGTTGCTCATTTTGCTGCTCTTGAATCAGACTTCGCAACGCAAATTGCCCAGAGGCGACTCCACCCCGTCGCTTCAACCACAAATAGAACGGGCCCACCCGGAAAACTTCCGGGAGAGCCCGTTTTCGTTCGTCCTTTTCGCCAGAGTGGCGAGTTATCCGCTCAACTACGGCTTGGGAGCCGGCTTCTTCGCTGCGGGCGCCCTCGCAGCAGTTCCCTTTTCGCCGCCCGACCTGCTGAGCAGCGTCAACGCATCCTTGGCGTTGAACGGGAAGCGCCGTACCGACTGTTCGCCAGTCGTGCTGATCGTAACGTCCACGCGCCGGTTGTTGGCCAGCCGCACCGTCAGCAGGTTTTTCAGGAACTTCTCCTTTTCCGCGGGCGTCAGGTCCGGATCCTCTTCCAGGAGTTGTTTGACCTCGGCGTCGCTCATGTTCTGTTCCTCTCCGTAGGCCTTGGTGTCGATGTGATCGGCGGGAACGCCCTTTTCGATCAGGTAGCTCTTGGCTTTCTCGACGCGTCGTTCGGAGAGGAGCTGGTTGTACTCCTTGCCTCCGCGGATGTCAGCATGGCCGCCCAGGATCAAGTGAGCGTTTGGCCGGTACTTGAGATATTGCTCGAAGTCGGCCGCCAGCGTGTCGAGCGTGACCGCCTGGCTTGCCAGCAGGCCGCCGTTGGGTCTCGCGACCGTGGGCTGCGCCGTCGGGAAGTAGATGCTGTGCAGCCGGAGCTTCACTTCCAGCTCATGAACCTGCGGAGCTTCCTTGACTTCTACGTTGCCCGAGGCGTCGGCGGTCCCGCCGCGTCCGTCGTCCACCGTGCACTTCACGGTGTACGTGCCAGGCGCCAGGCCGGTGGCGTCAAACGTGGCGCTCGTGCCGGTGCCGGTGACGGTTCCACCCGAAGCCGAGTAGCTGTAGGTCAGCGGATCGCCGTCGGGGTCCGATCCCGTGCAGGTGATCCCGGTGTGCTCGCCGACCAGAATCGGGCTGCGCTCCACCGACAAGGAAGCTGTCGGCGGACGATTCGGCCGCGGGTCGACTCGAATGTCCGTTGCGCAAGAAGCGGTGCCGCCCTTACCGTCATTCACAGTCGCCGTGACGGTGTAGCTCCCTGGCGCGACGCTCCCAGCGCTCCAGCGCGCGTCAGGACCGGATCCATCCACGGTTCCGCCGCTCGCGGCATAGCTGTAGGTCAGCGGATCGTTGTCCGGGTCGCTGGCGTCCACATGAACCGCCACAACATCGCTCGATCCGGCAAAAATAGAAGTCGGATTCGCGGTGCACGCGGCCACCGGAGGATGATTCACAGGCGCCGGCGGCGCCTCGTGCGGCAAGCCAAACCGCAGCACGATTCCCGATCCGAAGCGCACATTGTCCTGGCGCGAGTTTCCGCCGACCGAAGACCCGGAAAAATTGGTCATGAAGTAGTCGATTTCCGCGAAGCGCCACACGATATTCCGCGCCAGCGCGATATCCACGCCACCCCCGGCCGCCAGTGCAAAGGCAGTCTGGTTGCCGGCGCCGGTCATCGGAGGCCCGGCATGAGATCCGCCCAGCAGAAATTCCGCGAAGGGGACAAAGTAATCGAACTTGCGCAGGTTGAGCCGCGGGCCAAGAAGAAAGGTGGTGAGGCCGCCGTGGATCGTCGATCCATTCACGTTGCGGTCATAGCTCAAGCCGCCTACCTCTTCGGTGAAGCCAATCCAGCGCGACGCGTTCCACGTGAACGCGCCCGAACCGCCAAACGCATTAAAATTGTTGAAGCCGCCGCCCGGATCGAAATTCACGTAGTCAAACATGCCTGCGATTTCGAACTTGGGCACGAGTTTCCCCGGCGGCGTATCTCCACTGGATTTCGCGTCGGCTGGAAACGCTTTGGGGCGCGGAGATTCCGGAAGCGCGAAAAGATTTCGCGAAGCGGGAGTGATATCCCCCGCGATTACTTTGGCGGGGCTCTTTTC
>DASXMM010000374.1:0-12244 GCA_036495665.1 Candidatus Acidiferrum sp.
CCTTTTAATTTGTCGAGCACGCTGCGCACGACGTCCATGCCGACGCCGCGGCCGGAGACTTCGGTAACCTCGGCGGCGGTGCTGAAGCCGGATTCGAAAATGAGGTTGAGAGCTTCCTGGTCGGTGAGGCGAGCGGCCTCTTCGGGCTTGATAATTCCCTGCTTGAGGGCTTGTTGGCGGACGTGCGCCGGATCGATGCCGCGACCATCATCACGTACTTCGATGACAACCTGCGTGCCTTGATGATAGGCGTTCAGATAAACGGCGCCGCGCACGGGCTTTCCGGCGGTGAGGCGTTCGTCGGCAGGTTCGATGCCGTGATCAACGGCGTTGCGGACGAGGTGCATCAGAGGCTCGCCGAGGGCATCGAGAATGCTTTTGTCGAGGTCCGTGTTCTGACCCGAAATGTCGAGGGCTACGTCCTTGCCGCATTGCTTAGCCACGTCGCGAACGACGCGTGGGAAGCGGCGGAAAAGCTGCTCGACAGGAACCATGCGAATTTTCAGTACGCATTTGTGGAGTTCGTCGAGGACGCGGGATTGAAATCCAAGCGCTTCGGCCAGTTTTGCACGCACCGGATCGCGGGCGTGACGCTGGTCAAATTCTGTTAGGGCGCGATGGAGCATGGACTTGCCGATGATCAATTCCCCGACGAGATTCATGACTGCGTCGATGCGACTGGCGTCGACGCGAAGTGTGCTTTCGGCAACCGTGGCGACCGCGGAGGTTGCCTGCGCGGACTTGGCGGCGTCGGTCGCGTCCGCGGTTTCCGCGGCCTTGGTGACAACGTGAGCGGCCTGGGCTTGAGCGTCGAGAAGATCACCGAGAAGTTCATGGTCGGGCGTCTGCGCGCTGGTGGCGCGTTCGACGCGAACGTCGGAAACGATGGTCGGAATGCGGCAGCGCTTTTTGATGGCGTCTTCGGGCTGCGCGCTGGCGATCGCGGCTTCGACAATTTCGACGGTTGCAGCGGCGAGATTGTCTTCGGGACGAAGAGCGATGAGCGTGCCGCAGCCGTGGAGGACGTTGCGAATCAGTTGAAATGCGGCGGCGCGCATGAGGCTGTCTGGATCGATGCGAAGAGCGACGTTGTAAACGGTTTCGCCGCGGTGCACGGCTTCCGAAATCATGAGCTGCTCGTATTCGGTCCACGCAAACGTCGCCGGGATGGCTGCAGGCGCTTGCGGATGGACGTTGGCAACCGGAGCCGGGGCATCAACAGCCAGGAGGCCACGAATCAAGACGTGAAGCTTTTCGAGCGACGGAAGCTTCTTGCCGCGTTGATAGGCGGCGAGCATAGCTTCGAAGGAGTCAGCCGCAGCGAGCACGACTTCGGCAAATCGAGCGCCGTATTTCTCCGCAACTTGGGGCGTGAGGATGTCTTCGAGTTCGTGAGCGAGTTCGCTTAACTTGTGGAAGCCACAGGCGGCAGAGTCTCCCTTAAGCGTGTGCACGGCGCGGCGAACGCGACGAATGACTTCTTCGTCGGTCGGGTGCGACTCGAGCTCGAGACCTGCCTCGTTGAGCGCTTGCAGCAGCTCATTCGCGCTTTCGAAAAAGATAGCGCGAAGCTCGGGATTGCGATCCTCGGGCGGCTTGCTCAAGAATTGGCCTCCACACGTTGATAGGCGGTGCCATTGTTCTCGTGAACCATCCGGAATTTTTGTGTAAGGCCGAAAAGGCTTTCCGCGTGGCCCACAAAGAGATAGCCGCCGGGATTCAAGCAATGCCAAAACTTTTCGATGAGGCGCTTCTGCTCGGCTTCATCGAAATAGATCATTACGTTGCGGCACAGGATGATGTCGTTGCGCCGCGGGAGGAATTCGGTTTTGAGATTGTGAAAGTCAAACTGGACGAGTTGCTTCAATTGTGGCTTGATGGCGTACTTGTCGCCGGACTTTTCAAAGTAGCGCAAGCGGCAGGTGTAGTCCACCGGCTCCATCTGCTGCTCAGTGAAGACACCTTCCTGGCCGACGCGAAGACTGGCGTAACTGATGTCCGAAGCGACGATTTCGAGCTTCCAAGGCGGGGGAATCAGCGGCTTGGGACTCGGCATGTCGAAGGGGAGCGGATTGCGCAAGTAGTAGTAGGCGAGCGCGTCGCAAATCAGGATAGCGACGGAGTAGGGTTCCTGACCGCTGGAGCAGCCGGCGCTCCATACGCGAAGATTCCAATCGCGGCGTTCTTGTTTTTTGCGCAGCAAATCTTCCAAAACACGCTTCTGGAGGAGATCGAGTTGCGGCTTGTTGCGGAAGAAGCTGGTTTCGTTGACGGTGAGATTCTCGAGGAGAAGAGCGAGCTCGGCGCGGCCTTCACGGCTGGTGAGGAGGCGGTAGTAGCTGTAGAACGAGTCGAGCTGGCAGACCTTGAGGCGACGCTGAAGGCGGTCTTTCAGGAAATGCGAGCGGCGCTCATCGAAAAACATGCCGCATTCCTGATAGACGAGAGTTTGCAAAAGCTTGAGTTCAGCTTCGGTGAGTTGAATCTGAGCGGTCAGGGTTCCCATGAAATAAGCGGCGATCCGGCAGTTCGGCTGTCTCCGATAAGATCGGGGCAACTTTACTTTGCAGTGGCGACGGTTTCCGCGGCCTCCTCGAGTCGTTTGAGCTCCGGCCGATGCAAAAGCTTGGAAATATCGAGCAAGATGATGAGGCGGCCTTTCAGTTTGCCAACACCGGTGACATAACCGGATTCGCCATCGGCAAAAACGGAGCCTGGGGCTTCGATTTCGGACGGCGGAATTTTCAAGACTTCCGACGCGGAATTGACGATGAGGCCGAGTAATTTGTTGTCCATCTCGACCACCAGGATGCGATTCTTTTTGTCCGAAGTAATCTCGGTGTGGCCGAAGCGCTTGCGCAGATCCATCACCGGGATAATTTTCCCGCGAAGATTGATGACGCCTTCTACGCTATCAGGCGCGCTGGGGACGGCGGTGATTTCCGGGACGCGAACAATTTCACGAACGGCGCCGATGCGCACGCCGTACGTTTCATTTCCGATGCGGAAACCGACGATTTGTAAGTCCTTTTCCATCAAGCGATCTCCGGTGCCTCAGGAACGTGCGAGTTCGGCATATTCGAGTTCGCGATCGTGGCCGGAGTTTTTGTGCCCGTGGCGCTGAGAACCAGGTTCAGACTGGCGGCTGCGGTTTTGCGCGGAACGGTCGAGTACAAAACGGTCCATACTGTCGAGCAAATTGCGCGAAAGCTTGAGCATTTGTTCGGCGGCGGCGGAAAGCTCGGTGGAGCTGGAAGCTGACTGCTGAACGAGCTCGCGCATTTTGTCCATGGCGCGGACGACGGCTTGCGCGCCAGAGGCTTGCTCTTCGACAGCGGAATTAATTTCCTGAGTGATTTCGGTGAGGCGGCTGGTCGCTTTAGCGATTTGTGAGGAGCCGACGGACTGTTCGTTGGTGGCTGCGCCGATTTCCTGAGAGAACTTGTATACCTCGGTGACGACGTTGGAAATTTTGTGGAGAGCGGTGCCGAGCTCGTTGCCGAGGCTGAGGCCTTCTTCGACGATGCGCGTGCTGCGCTCCATGTTTTCGACGGCTTGGCGGGCTTCGCGCTGGATGCTCTGGATAAGGTCGGCGATTTCCTTGGTGGATTGCGTGGATTTTTCGGCGAGTTTGCGAACTTCGTCGGCGACAACCGCAAAGCCGAGGCCGTGCTCACCGGCGCGAGCCGCTTCGATGGCGGCGTTAAGGGCAAGAAGGTTGGTTTGCTCAGCGAGATCGTCGATGACTTCGATGATCTTACCGATGTCGTCGGCGCGGTGGCCCAGAATGTTGATGATTTCCGCGGACGATTGAATGGCTTTGTTGGTGCGGTTGAGGCCGTCGGTGGCTTTTTCCATGGTCTGGATGCCGGTGACGACTTCTTCGCGGGAACGATTGGCGATGTCGAGAAGGACTTTTGCGGTGTCGGCAACGCGCTGGATGGAGGTGACCATCTGATCGATGGAAGCGGAGGTCTCCGCAACGCTGGAAGCTTGCACCTGGGTGTTCTTCACCACGTTCTGCACGTTGATGCTCATTTCGTGCATCGTGCTGGTGACTTCTTCAATGGCGGAGGAAGCTTGCACGCTGACTTTCGCGGATTCGTCAGCGGCGCCGGCAACCTGATTCGAGCCGGCGGAAACCTGGCCCGCGGAATCGCGGGTGGTACGGACTAATTCCTGGAGACCGTGAGACATGCGAAGGAAAGCGTTGCCGAGCGTGTCGCGCTTGGAGCGCGGGACTACTTCGACGGTCAAGTCGCCTTCGGCGACGGACATGGAAACGTTCGCCATTTCCTTCAAGTAAGCGACCATGTTGTTGAATGTGGTGGCGAGAGCGCCGATTTCGTCGTGACGGTGGATATCGATGTTCTGATCGAGGTCGCCAGAGTCTCCAATTTCACGAGCCACGGTGATGAGGTGATTGAGCGGCTCACTGATGGACTTCGCGGTCTTCAAGGCGGCGTAAGAACCAATGGCCAGTGCACAGAGTGTGAGAATCAGGGTGCCCCAGGTGCTGACCGCGCTGGCGCGCTCGGCCGACTTGGTCGTTTCGTTTAAGGCCTTCGTGATTTTCGCGCTTGTTTCATCGAGTACAGCCGAAGACTTCGTCAGCCAAGAGGCCGGATCCTTCTGCAAATAGAAGATTTGGAGGTCCGAAACGGTGGCATCGCCGGAATCCACTTGGTGGCGCTTGGCGAGGAGTGGCTTCGCAAAATTGTCAGCCCAGCTCGCTTCGGTGCTTTCGACTTGAATGAGGGCGGTCTTGACGTCGTCGCTCGCAGTTTGCGACTCCCCGCGCTTGAGCAGATCATTGATATCGCCGAAGCCTCTGTTGACCTTCTCTTCGTCGCGTGGATCGCCGCTCAGGAGAAAATTGTCCATGTTGTGGCGGTTCAACATGATCTGGTAGCGAACCGACTCAATGGTGCGAACGTTCTCGAGCGCTAAGGTGGCATCCTTCCGGGCAGACTGTTCTTTGAGACCAGTGCCGAGATTGACGAGGAACAGCAATCCCAGAATACCCAGAATCACGCCGAAGCCGATATAAAGTCTCTTCCCGATCGTCATTGCAAAATGCCTCCACTCACCCCGGCGACGCGGCTGGTTCTAAACCGCCCCTGCCGTTTTCTGCTAGCCCTAGTTGCCCGCGGCGCTGAACTCAAACTCAACGATTTGCGTGCTTTCTTCGGGCGCAGCCGCGAACTTCCATTCCTTCACGGCATCCTGGCAGGCTTGCACGAGCAACGGATGTCCGCCAATCACGCGTGTACTCTTGACGCGGCCTTCTGGCGTGATCACGACTTCGATCTTCACCTTGCCGGCCACGTTCATGCGCTTGGCAAGTTCGGGATAGGCTGGCGCAACCTTGGACTTGACCTTGCGCTTGCCCTCGTCTGTAGAGCCGGTCTGTCCGAAGGCGCACGTGCCCAAGCTAAGGCCCACGGCAATCGTGGCCGCCCCACGTAGAAATTTCTGTCGCACGGATCTCATCGACACCACCCCTCCCATGAATGAGGAAACCCCACCGTAGAGAAGGCACGTCGGATGCCAGGATGAACCGCGTTGAGAAGCGCGAGGCTCGGTATGCCAGAAGAGCTACAAGTTGCTTAGTCATTAGGAGTTAGTGCGATTCTTGGAAGAATTGAGAAGCAGACAATTGGAGCACGTGCGTCTCAGCGGGACTGTTCTGCTTACGCTGAGGTCTCAGGGTGAGACGATGACCGCTGGGGACTTGCGGTAACAGTGGACGATTCAGCAACGGGGTTGAGAACGGCGATTGACTCAGAATGAGATGACTCGCTAGGGTGGTAGTGAGCGATAGAAGTCAAATTGAGACGCGCGTCCGCCCCAACCCGAGATGCGACAAATGAAATCTATTCGGACCCGGCGTTTGACCACTCGGCTAAGTAAGGCTGCCCTCTTGCCTCCCTCTTCAAAACAAGCGGAAGAATTGATGGAGCTGGCGGTTGACGCGGCGCAGTCGCGCCAGTTGCCGGAGTTTCTGGAACGGTTTGCGGGACGCGCGGCACGCATGCTCGATGCGGCATGGGGCGGCATGGCTGTATTTCGCGGGCGAGAGACGGAGCTCTACTCGGCCGTTGAAAATGAAAAGGCCGTAAGCAGTTCGGTGAAGAGCTGGATCATCTCTTCCGCTCGTGAAAATCGAGTTGAAGCGGTGGTTCGCTCCCTGCCAGCAGGAAAGATTGGGCCAATCGAGAATAGCGCAGCGCCGACGAGTGCTGTGTTCGTGCCAGTGAACGCCAGCGACGGCGAGCGACTGGGCATGCTGTGCCTGCTGCTGCGCCGGCGAAAAAGTCTGGCTGCGAAAGAGAAGAAGCTGTTGCACGCCCTCGCGAGCCACGCGGCTTTGTCACTCGAGAATTTTCGCCGATTTTCGCAACTCGAGAAGTCGAAGCGGCAGTGGGTCGAAGATATCGACGCAATCAGCGACTACATCGTGGTGCACGACCGCGCCTGGAAGATTCTGCGCACGAACCGCTCGCTGGCGTCGCATCTGGGCGTGCCCCCGGTGGCGCTGGTGGGTGAGGCGATGAGCGGGCTGCGGCAGATCGCGGAGACGGGAAGCGATCTTCCCTGCCCTTTTTGCCGCGATACACAACGCGCGCGCGAGGAGTACGTGGCCGCGTCGGCGGAACGTATCTTCCTGGTGTCAACTTCACGCGCTCCGGGAGTCGTGGAAGACGATACGCGAACGATTCACGTCCTGAAGGACATTACGGACAGGCGGGAAGCGGAACGCAAATACCGGGAGCTGTTCGACAGCATTCAAGAAGGACTCTTTTTCGCGACGCCCGACGGGCGTTTTCTGGATGTGAACGACGCCATGGTTCGAATGCTGGGCTACGATTCGCGCGAGGAAATGTTGCAGTCGGACGTCAGCCCGCATCTCTATCCCGCGCCTGCGGCACGCGAACGTTTCTTGCAGGCATTGGCCGACCGCGGTGTGCTGCGAAATTACGAAGAAACATTGAGGCGCAAGGACGGCGCGCTACTTCATACGTTGCAAAACATTACGGCGGTCCGCGACGCCCAGGGACGTATCGCGCAGATTCGCGGTTTGATGCTAGACGTTACGGAGCAAAAGTCTTTTCAATCGCAATTGCAGCGCGAACGCGACTTCAACCAGAAGATTCTGAACACCACGCAGAGCATGATCCTAGTGTTGGATACGGCGGGGCTGATCAGTTACGCCAACCGGCGATGCTACGAGGCTGGCTATCACAAAGATGAATTGATCGGGCACCGTCTTGTGGACTGGGTAGAGCCATCTCACCGAAAAGATTTCGAGTCAGCGCTCGAGACGACCGCGAACGGCCAGCAAGTGGAAAACCTCGAATTGCAGGTCAGGCGAAGCGATGAAACGATGGGGCACTTCTCCATCAGCTTAAGCCCCATGCGCGACGAACAGAGCGCGGTGAATAACCTGGTCGTGGTGATGACGGACATTACGGATGCCGTTCTGCTGCAAGCGAAACTGGCGCACTCCGAGCGAATGGCGACGATTGGACGATTAGTTTCCGGCGTGGCGCATGAAGTGAACAATCCGCTTGCCGCGATTCTCGGGTTCACGGACTTGCTGCTGGAAAATCCGGACGTTCCGGCTTCGGCACGAGAAGACTTGCAGATTATTTTGCAGGAGACGCAGAGAACCAA
Organism: Candidatus Acidiferrum sp.; assembly: GCA_036495665.1. Classification (GTDB taxonomy): domain Bacteria; phylum Acidobacteriota; class Terriglobia; order Acidiferrales; family UBA7541; genus Acidiferrum. Next base: position 7,678 of record DASXMM010000374.1, read on the forward strand.
GGATATTGTGCAGGATTTACTGAGTTTCGCGAGGCAGCGGCCAGTGCAGCGTGAGCCCGTCCAGGTAAATACGGTGCTGAAGCAAACAATCAAGCTGCTCAGCTACGATTTTGCCAGCCACGGCGTCGAAGTGACTGAGGAGTTCGAGGAAACGCTGGAGCCGGCGATAGGAGATGCGCAGCAGCTTCAGCAGGTGTTCTTGAATATTTTAAATAACGCCTATGACGCGGTGCAGGAAACGGGGCGGCGCGGGCACATTGCGATTCGAACGGAACGAGACGGCAACAGCGTACAAGTCGTGGTGACCGACAACGGTACCGGGATGGCTGATCCCCAGCATATTTTCGACCCGTTTTATACGACGAAGCAGCCGGGAAAAGGTACGGGGCTGGGGTTGAGCATTTGCTATGGAATAGTGCGGGCGCACGGCGGCGAAATTCAGTGCTGGAACAACGCGGAAGGCGGCGGAAGCACGTTCGTGGTGCGGATTCCCATCGCGGCGGAGCAGCCCGCGATGGCCGCGAAAGAGGCGGGAAGATGACGTTGCCAGAAGTGGCCTCCCGGACCGCGCCGATTCTGCTGATTGAGGATGAGCCGTCTGTGATCGCGTTTCTGAAGGCCGCGCTAGAGCGCAAGGGATATTCCGTGGTGCACGCATCGTCAGGGGCCGAAGGCCTGAAACAACTCGCGGGAGGGCGCTATACCGGCGTGATCTCTGACATTCGCATGCCGGGAGCAGTGAATGGCGCAGAAGTGCACGACTGGATCCAGAAAAACCGGCCAGAACTTGGCGCGAAAATCATTTTGATCAGCGGAGACACCGCCAACAGCGAAACACAAGCGCTGCTGGCCCGCAGCGGGACGCCTTGCATCGAAAAGCCGTTCCGTGTACACCAATTGCTATCCATTGTGGAGAAAACGTTTGGGAAACCATGAGTGACGACTTAAAAATACGCTTGCTAGTCGTGGACGACGAGCAAAGCATCCGCAAGCTGTGCATGACCATCGGCAATACGCTTGGGTATTCCTGCACGGAAGCGGAAAGCGCGGAAGCCGCGCTGACGAAGCTCGACGCCGACGTTCCGGATCTTATTCTTACCGACCTCAAGCTCCCAACGCTCTCGGGGGTCGAACTGTTGAAGCAAGCAAAGATGATTCTGCCGCGGGCAGAAATCGCGATTATGACCGGGCATGGCTCGATCGAATCGGCGGTGGACGCGATGAAGTTGGGCGCGTACGACTACATTGAAAAGCCGTTTCGCGTGGAGAAGATGCGGCTGCTGCTGCAGCGCATGGCCGAAAAGGTAAGACTCGTCACCGATAATGAATTTCTGCGCGAGCGCGTCAGCACGGAAGCAAATCTGGATGGAATCATCGGGACTTCGGCGAACATTCAGGATGTTTTGCGTATGGTTTCGCGGCTTAAGGATACGCGCACGCCGGTACTGATTTCCGGCGAGAGCGGCACCGGCAAAGAACTCGTGGCTCGGGCGATCCACTTCCGCGGGGCGCTGGCGCAGACTCCATTTGTCGCGGTCGATTGCGGGTCGCTCGTGCCCACGCTGATGGAAAGCGAACTCTTCGGTTACGAGAAGGGTGCCTTCACAGGGGCCATTAAGACCAAAGCTGGGCTTTTCCAGGCGGCTAACGGCGGAACAATCTTTTTGGACGAAATTGGCGAGTTGCCTCTCGAAATGCAGGCCAAACTTCTACGCGTGCTGCAGGAGAAGGAAGTCCGGCCCGTTGGGAGCAACGCGAAAGTGAATGTGGATGTGCGCGTGATTGCGGCGACAAACCGCGACCTTGAAGCGGCGTACCGCGAAGGGACTTTTCGAAAGGACCTCTATTTCCGGCTGAATGTTGTTACCGTGCATTTGCCCGCTTTGCGCGACCGGCGGTCGGACATTCCCATGCTCGTTCATCATTTTCTCGACCGCTACGCACCGGAGTCGCATCTGCAAGTCACCACCGCGGCGATGAACAGCTTGCTGAATTACGAGTGGCCGGGAAATATTCGCGAGTTGGAAAACTGCATCGCTCGAGCGATTACGCTGGGAGACCGCCGAGTGATCGATGTGATTGACCTTCCGCCTTCCATCCGCAGCGAGCAGGCCGCACCGTCAGGCGGTGTTCTTCAGGATGCGGCTTCTCTCTCGACGACGGCTCTTGCCGAAATGGAGCGCATGACGATTCTGCGTGTCTTCGAACAAGCAAATGGAGATAAGGCGCTTGCGGGAAGGATGCTTGGGATCAGCCGGGCGACGTTATACCGCAAGCTAAAGCGCTACAACATCGCGGTTAAGCCTGGACCGGGCGAGGCCGAAGACGCTTCCGAGGAAGCCGCAGCAGGTTGAACGACTTCCCTGGAGTAACGTCTCAAGCCATGGGCGCGAAAATCACCCAGACACTGAGACAGGGCGTTTCAGCGTGAGACGAGTGAGCCACCGACACACCACTGGAAAATTCTAAGTCGTTCCCTTTCTTCCATTTCTGAAGCATTCCCCTTTTCCATTCTTTGGCGTGCAGCGTGCATCTCTATCGCGGGGACGTTGTGTCCGTTTGCCGAGGCTGTGTTCCAAGCGGCAACGGAATGTTCTTCCCTGGTACTTGAGTACTGCGGCGGGTTGAGAGGCGACGTGAGACCATCCAGCGAAGTTGCGCTTCTTGCGAACGAGGGGGGCTGCGCGGAGCGATTGGCTCGTTTTTTTCCAAGCGCCAATGCAGTTCGCGTCCCGGTGCAAATCACCGCACTTCGAGCAGGAAGCACGACCCTGCGCGAAGCGACTGTCGTGGAATTCGGCGGCTCGGAGCACGCAATCTTTGTCTCAAGTTTGCCGCTGGAGTTCGACGACAAGGTACGGGTTGAGCGAGAACGGAACGGTGGCGCGGCGGACGCGAAAGTAATCGCCGTGCAGTATCACGAAGGGCGCAAAGCGGTGGCCGTCCGGTTCTTAGCGGGGCCCTGCGCGTGGGTGACAAAGCCGTGAACAAGACGACTTCAACGCTCAATATCCCAGCTCCGGCGAAGCCCGCGAATCCCCGCCAGGCGAAGTGGGCCGAGGATCGCTCGGTATTCCCGATCTACCTCGCGCTGGCTCGGCAACTCGAACTCGAGATTCCCTTCCCTCAAGACAAAAGGAATCTTCCGGAAAAGCCGGACATCGAACTTTTTGACGAGGTTGAGGCCTGGCTGGACGAGATGGACCAGCGAGTTGCGGTGCACGAACTCCGCAAGCTGCTGCAAACGACGACCCTGAATGCAAACGAAGCGAGTTTGTGCGCCCTCATTCACCGGCATTTGCAGAAATCGTCGAAGACCAATGTCGACCGCGACAAAGTCGACTTTTTATTAGTGCAGTATTTCGCGCTGTGCGCGCCGGCCCGGATCTACCACAAACAGATTGAGCCCTCCGATGTCGCGCAAGTGATGAAACCAGTGCTAGGCGATGTCGCTGTCACGACACTGGAATGGTGCGAACCCCTCGAAGAAATGATCTTCAAGCTGCGTACTTTCCGCAGCCTCCGAGAAATCCTAAAGACGAATTTCATCGAACAGGGCCGCAAGGTGAAAGAAACCGCGGGCGGGATGTTCTACGACGTGGCCGCTTTGCTGACCTTCGTGCGATTCAATTTTCTGCTGCGGCGAACCTTTATCGAGTTGATGCACGCCGACCTGATTGCGATTCGTTCGGGCCTGGCTCAGCTGGAAACTGACGGAGTTCGGATTATCGATTGCCACCATTTTGGACTCTCCGCCGAGGAGCCGCTGGCCAAGATTCGCGAAGCGGCCGATGAATGGAAGCAGCCATTTCAGAAGGAATACACGGAGCGCTCAGTAAATCAGACGTTTGAGAAGCTGCTCGGGCTACGTACTGACGTCAAACGAGCACTGGAGAAGATCGCGCCGAAGGCCGCCGAAACTGTAACGCGGCCGGAGAAAGCAGGAGGCCCGGGCGTCTCTGCGCCGTCGGGTGCGGCGTTACGCGCCGGCGCATCCATCGAAACGGGCAAGCCTGGAGTGGAAAAGTCTTCGGCCGTGGCCACCAACAAGACGGGCGTTGCTCCGGAACTCGATTTTGATGGCTGCCTCGAGAAAATCTGGGAACAGCTGATCGCCACACCGCCTACTCGGGGCCGTTCCATGACCACGGTGAGGATCGGAGCAGCGCGGATTCTGTTGTCTTCGTGGGAAGTGACCGCGTTTGTGAGCGAAGACGGGCCGTCGGCGGAAGATTTGCGGCGCGCGGTGGTGGCGAGGGCGATGGTTACCGCGTCCGTCGAATCCGCCAAGGAAACCGGCAACGCGACGTCAATGGACAAAGCGCTGTCGATTGCGCGAATTGAAGTTTCGCGTCTTCAGGAACGCGTGGACATCGCCAAACAGGCGAAGGACACGGAAGCAGCCGTGAATCTCGGCATCAGCACGAAGAGATTGCTCACGGCGCTGGACGAGGCCGAAAAGCTTTAAGTTTTCAGGTTGATCGCGATCACATTGAACTCGGGCCATCAACGGGGAGCAGATCTACTGTGAGAAGTGCCAGCGTACTCATTCTGACTGACGAACCAG
>DASXMM010000375.1:0-14276 GCA_036495665.1 Candidatus Acidiferrum sp.
GCGGGCTGGCCGCGCTTGTAAGAGCTGTCAAATTCGGTGTTGTCGATCAACGTGCCTTTGTAGTTGCAGACTACGGTGTCGGTAGGCGCCGGCTTAGGACCGGTTCCTTCTTTCAGGATTTTATATTGCAGGCCGCTGGGAAGAGTGACGACGCCTTCTTTGGTTTTGTTCTCGGCGAGAAAAGCTTCGCCTTGGTCTTTGTTGGCTTGGCCCATGACCTGCATTTTCTGTTCTTGCTTAGCGCGCAACTCGGTTTGAAGGGCGGTCATTGCTGCTCTGGCTTCGTCGTCGGTGAGAAGCGGCTTGGAGCCGGCTAGGCCATCTTTCAGGCCGCGAAGGAGAATGGCCGTGTCGATGTCGACGGAGTCCTTCTTCATGCTCTTGCCGATATTCATGCCGATGGCGTAACTCGCTTTGTCTTTTTGCGTTTTGAGCGTCAGGGGCACGGCGGGCTTTCTTGTTGTGGTTGTCCCGGTCTTCGGTGTTGTCGTCGAGGAAGACTTCGGAGCTGTGGTCGCCGGAGTTTGTGGCTTTGCCGGCGGAGTTTGCTGTGCCTGAGCACAGCTGAGGAGCATGATCCCGGCCGAAATTGCTGTAACTGCCATAGTGAGTGGTCTTCGCATGGTTATATTGTCACACTGGTTCGTCGTCTCCGCAAACAGCCTTTCTACGGCCAGAGGCATGAATGTTTGGTGAATAACGTGAGGATGGCCTTCGAAAAGCGGGTCACACTAGGCAATTGCGGGAAGTTGCAGTATGTTGAGAATTGGCAATTCTGATGAGGTGATGCGAATGGCGAATGAGTCTTGCGATCCCACTCCGGCAGCGGCGCCAAGCGAACCGGCGAAGCCGGGGACACGGATGGTGATGTGCGTGAAGTTTGGCAAAGAATTGCCGGGATTGGACCGCGTGCCGTGGAGCGGCGAGTTGGGGAAGCGCGTTTATGAGAATGTGTCGAAGGATGCGTGGAAGTTGTGGATCGAGCACTCGAAGATGATCATGAACGAATACCGCTTGAATCCCATTGATCCTAATTCGCAGAAGATTATGGGGGAACAGTTGGAGCAGTTTTTCTTTGGCGAAGGGGCGAAGCTGCCTGAGGGTTACGTGGCGCCTAAAGCCAAGGGCTAAGGTTTGAGGTTAGTTCCCTGCCGCGGGTAGGCGGCCTGTTGCTGGGTGTTCGACGGGTAGACGCGGCGCTAATTCGAAATGAAGATTTGAATGGGCTGTGCGGACAGAGTTTTCCACTTCTTCGGCAGTGCTTCCTGTGGCAAATAAAAAACCTAGATAGCTGGAGCCTTCGGGCCAGGCGGCGATGTAGTCGTGCAGACGGGCGGTGATTTCCAAGGCGGTGATGCCGGGGACTTTGCGAGCGGCGTCGACTCCTTGAATTTTTTCCAGGATGCCACTTTTGGGGACGGGGATCATCATTACGCCGCTGGCGTTTTGCTGGCGGGGCCAATCGGCGCCTTGGAGACGGAGCATGTGGCGCAGTAATAATTCTTCGAGACCAATCGATTCGCTGCGGCTCGGATTGGGGTTGGGGCTGGCTGCGCTAGGCGCGAATCTTAGGGCGCGGGCGCAGAGGCCGCCGATCGGGCGCGTGGCGACTTCTAGCGGCCAGACGCCTTCTTCGTTTATCCGGAATTCGGCGTGGACTGGGCCTTGCGAGAGGCCGATGGCGCGGACGGCGTCGGTGGCGCAGCGTTCGATTTCTTTTTGTTGGGTGGCGGAGAGGCGCGAGGGCGTGACGTAGATGGTTTCTTCGAAGTGCGGGCCTTCGAGGGGGTCGGGTTTGTCGAAGATCGCTAGGATGCGGAGATTGCCGTCGGTGAGGAGGCCTTCGACGGCTACTTCGCCACCAGGGATGTAACCTTCTACCAAAATTTGATCGAGGTTGGGTTCGCGGGTGGCGCGGATTTCCGGGGATTCGAGCAGGCGGCGGATGCGCGCGGTGGCGGCTGTAAATTCGTCGCGAGAATTTGCGCGGATTACGCCTTGACTGGCGGAGAGCGAGAGCGGTTTTGCTACGCAGGGATACGTGATGCCGAGCAGAGACGGTTCGGGCTGGGGATTCAGGCGGATGGCGCGGAACCACGGGACGCGGAGGCCGGCTTCGCGGAAAATTTCGCGCATGCGGAGTTTGCTGCGGGAGGCTTCGACCGATGCGGGATGGTTGTGCAGAAGGCCAAGGCCACGCGCGACGTAGGCAGCGGCGACGGCGGGGCGGTCGCCTAGCGCGAGGATGCCGTCGATGTTTTGCCCGCGGACGGATTGCAAGACTGCAGCGGCGGCGGATTCCGGGGATTCGAAATGGACGGGGATGGCGCGGTCGCCCCAGGGATCATCGAGTTGGTGACAGCGGTCGGTGACGAAGACGAGATCGATGGCTAGTGTTTGCGCGGCTTCGTCGAAGCTGCGGGTTTGGTAGCCGAGTTTGGCGGTGAAGAGTAGGACGCGCGGCATTGTTCTATTTTGAAGGAATCGCGGGCTTGCGGCTATGGCTATACGTAAGTGCCGGTGGCCGGGATTGGTTCTTCTCGTTTTTTCGAGGCCGGAACTTGACCGATCGAGACGAATTGCTCGCGGGTGGGCTCGGCGCAGCAGTACCAGGGTTCGCTAAGAAACGGGACGGTGGCCGGGGGATCTTGCGATTGTTGAAGCGGCGGAGCGGCAAGTCCGGCGGCGGCGTGGGCAGCTTTCCAGATGCGTTGGAAGACTGCGGAGCGGGATTCTTTTTTGCGATCGCCTTCGGCGGCGATGGCTTGGACCGTTTCGCTGAGTGCGTCGAGGCGCGGGTCGGCGTGTTTCCACGGATAAAAAAGGGATTCGGGATCGAAGGGGCCGATGGCGCAGCGGACTTCTTCTAATTCTAGGAGGCGCGAGCCTTCGGGGATGAGAAGGCGAATGCCTAGCTGGATGGGAGTGACATTTTCAATGAGGGATTCGGCGTGGAGCACGCGGAGCAAATCGAGATAACTTTCGAGCGTCGTCCACTGCGTGAACGGGACGAAGGTGGGATGAAGAGTCATGCCAAGGGCCCGGAATGTGTGTACGACGTGGAGGAAACCTTCGCGCGTGTGGCCTTTATCGAGTGACTGCAGAACGGCGTCGTCGAGATATTCGACGGCGCTAATAACGAAGAGGCAGCCGGTTTCTTTGAGCTTTGGGAGATGCGATTCGTATTTGCGCAGATGCTCGATTTTTATGGTGGCGTCGTACGTGATACCGGGAAATTCGCGGTGAAATTCTTCGACCAGTTGGATGGCGTGGCGGATGCCGTTGAAGAAATCGGGGTCGCCGAAGGAAATGTGCTGGGCTCCGGCGGCAACTTGCTGACGGATGTCTTGCATCACGACATCGCGGCTGACGATTCGAAAGACCCCTTTGTAGACGGGGACGATGGGGCAGTGGCGGCAGAGATGTTTGCAGCCGCGGCTGGCTTCGGTTGAGCCGACCAGGCGGAATCCGCCGCCGGGAATGATGAGATGAGCATACTGGGCGATGGGCGGCATGTCGGCGCGGTCGGGAGTTTCGAACGCCAGGCGTTCGAGCGAGATGAGGGGTTGCGATTGCGCCGGCGATTCGGTGTGCTGGCCATTCTGTTGCACGCTCTCGGCGAGTTTGGCGAGGGCTTGTTCGAATTCGCCGCCGAGAATAGTTTGGGCGCCGAGGGTTCGCAAATAATCGGCGTTCATTGGAGCGTATAAGCCGTAGCAACAGAGATGGGCGTACGGATTCAGCTCGCGCAACGTTGGAATGAGTTTTACGGCGAGCCGCGTGGCCGTGTGCATGGGCAGGTAGACGGAAATCAGTCCGGCGTTGCGAATCGCGGATTCATCGAGAGACCGGCGCGAGAGGTCGAAGCAAACGACACTATGGCCGCGCTTGCGGAGCCAAGCCGTGGGCGAAGCAAGTCCGAAGGGCTGGCGTCCCAACTCGTAGGTCGAAATAAGAACGATGTTCATGCGATGAACAGTATAGCTGGCGGCGCGCCGCGAGGAATCGTTTTCGGTTATCATAGAGTTTCGCTGGCTTGACGGAAAGGACCGTGAGAATGGCCATCGCCGCAGGGAATTCCTTCGGAACGCGAGACAAACTCAACGTAGGCGCACAGTCGTTCGATATCCACCGGCTTGAATTTCTGGAAAAAAAGATTTCTTGCAGTTTGGCGAAGCTGCCGTTTTCACTGCGTATCCTTCTCGAGAATCTTTTGCGCTGCGAGGATGGGCGGTTTGTTCATCCCGAAGATATTCGGTTCCTGGCAAACTGGAAGCCGGGAGTTGCGGAAAAAGAGATCGCGTTTATGCCGGCGCGCGTTTTGTTGCAGGATTTCACCGGCGTGCCAGCCGTTGTCGATCTGGCGACCATGCGCGAAGCCATTACGCGAATGGGCGGCAGCCCGAGGCTGATCAATCCGTTGTTCCCCGCCGAGTTGGTCATCGACCATTCCGTGCAAGTCGACAGCTTCGGAAGCGCGAACGCGTTTGGTTTGAATGCCGAGTTGGAATTTCAACGGAATATTGAACGCTATGCGTTTTTGCGTTGGGGACAGAAGGCTTTCCAGAACTTCAAAGTGGTGCCGCCAGATACCGGCATCTGCCATCAAGTGAATCTGGAATATCTCGCGCGTGTCGTCTGCGCGATGCCTTCGGGAAGCCGGATGGAAGCGTATCCGGATTCTGTTGTGGGGACGGACTCGCACACTACGATGGTTAATGCGCTCGGCGTTTTTGGTTGGGGCGTGGGCGGGATTGAAGCGGAAGCGGCGATGCTCGGTCAGCCGTCGTCGATGCTGATTCCGGATGTTGTTGGTTTCCGGTTGCACGGCAAGCTTCGCGAAGGAGCTACTGCAACCGACCTGGTTCTCACCGTTACGGAAATGTTGCGGAAGAAAGGTGTCGTCGGGAAATTCGTGGAGTTCTGCGGGACGGGGCTTTCGAGCTTGAGCGTGCCCGACCGCGCGACAATTGCGAATATGGCGCCGGAATACGGTGCGACGATGGGATTTTTTCCCGTAGACGAAGAGACGCTGGCGTATTTGCAGTTTACGGCGCGGAGCGCGGAGCAAATCGCGCTTGTCGAAGCGTACTGCAAGGAACAGATGGTGTTCCGCACGGACGACATGGCCGATCCGGAGTTCAGCGACAAGCTGGAACTCGATCTCTCCGCGGTCGAGCCGACGGTGGCAGGGCCGAAGCGACCCCAGGATCGTGTGTCACTGCGCAACGCGAAGAGTTCGTTCACGAAAGTTGTGGAAGGAACACCGGACAAACACGTTGCGGTTAAGAATAACGGCGACTCGTTTGATCTTTCGAGCGGCGCAGTCGTGATTGCTGCCATCACAAGCTGCACAAACACTTCAAATCCTTCGCTGATGCTGGGTGCAGGACTGCTCGCGAAGAAGGCGGTCGAGCGCGGGTTGAGCGTGAAGCCGTGGGTCAAGACGAGTCTCGCGCCGGGCTCGAAAGTGGTGACGGACTATCTCGATGCTTCAGGATTGACGAAGTATCTCGACAAGCTGAACTTTCACCTCGTTGGATATGGGTGCACGACGTGCATCGGCAACAGCGGGCCGCTACCTGAAGCGATTGGCGCGGCGATAAAGGACAACGACCTCGTGGCTGTTGCCGTGCTCAGCGGCAACCGCAACTTTGAGGGGCGCATTCATCCGCTGGTGCGCGCAAATTATTTGGCGTCTCCGCCGCTCGTCGTGGCCTATGCGCTGGCGGGACGGATGGATATGGATCTGACGACCGAGTCGCTGGGCACAGATTCCGCCGGCAAGCCGGTTTATCTGCGCGAGATTTGGCCGACACCGCAGGAAATTGAATCGACAGTGCGCGATTCCGTTACGAGCAAGATGTACGCCAAGGAATACGCCAACGTATTTGAGGGCGACGCGCACTGGAAGTCGATGCCCGTCCCTGAAGGCGACTTGTACAAGTGGGATCCGAAGTCCACGTACATCAAGCAACCGCCGTTTTTTGAAAACATGCCGAAGACGCCTCCAGCGCTCGCGGATATTCGTGGCGCGCGAGTGCTGGCAATTCTTGGCGACAGCGTGACGACCGATCATATTTCGCCTGCGGGCACGATCCCTGTCGATTCGCCTGCGGGGAAATATTTGATTGCGAATGGCGTGAAGCCGCACGAATTCAATTCGTACGGAGCGCGGCGTGGGAATCATGAAGTGATGATGCGTGGCACTTTTGCGAATATCCGGCTGAAGAATCAACTCGCTCCGGGGACGGAAGGATGTTGGACGCATTTCCTCCCCGGCAACGAGAAAATGACTATCTACGATGCGGCCGTGAAATATCGAGAGGGCGGAGTGCCGCTGGTTGTTCTCGCTGGTAAAGAGTACGGGTCCGGTTCATCGCGCGACTGGGCTGCTAAGGGGACGCGGCTGCTTGGAGTGCGCGCGGTGATTGCGGAGAGCTACGAGCGCATTCATCGCAGCAATTTAGTTGGTATGGGCGTCCTGCCTCTTGAATTCAAGGCAGGCGAAAATCGCGAGACGCTTGGACTGACGGGACAAGAGGTCTTCGAGATTGAAGGCGTCGCATCGCTCGCGCCGAAGAAGGCGATCACCGTGCGCGCTCATTCCGGCGACAAGGGCGGCGACGGCTCGGCGAAAACGTTCAGCGTGATCGCGCGCGTCGATACTCCGGAAGAAGTCTCCTACTACCATCACGGCGGCATCTTGCAATACGTTTTGCGGCAAATGCTCTGAGTTTTTATTCAGCCTTCCAAGACTGCGGGAATTCACCCCTCTACGTTCGTCCCTCGCGCTTTTGCGCAACCACCAATCCACGCGGCGTAGGCAATAGAAGAACGGAAAGAAGCCCCTCGGCTTCAAGCTTCAACGCGGCTTCGCGAACGGTTTTCATCAACGAACTTGCATCGTGGATCAGGATGAGGCCGTGTGGATTCATCTGCGGGAGAAATTTGCGGACTTCCTGCTCGCGCAGTGGCGCGTCGCTATCACAGAAGAGAAGATCGATGCGGCCTTCGACGTTCATGTCGAGGCTGGATTCGTTGCGTGCTTCAATCCACTGGCCGAGACCAGAAGAAGCGAAGCGCTGCTGCGCGGCGGCGAAGACCTTCGCGTCGTACTCACACGTAATGACGCGCCCGAAACCGTTGGCTTGCAGCCCTTCCGCGAGGCGCAGCGTGCTCAGTCCGGAAAACGTGCCAGTCTCGACGATCAGCTCTGGCTTGATGGTAGTGACAATCGATTTCAGAAACTCGAGCACCTCAACTTCGGCGCTCATCGAATCGTACATGTGCCAGCGCTCGGGATGCGGGCATTCGGGCGTGGGGCGGTGATATTCCGGCTGCAAAACGTCGCCGGTCGAAGCAATGTGCTCTACGATGCGATGCTCTTTTTTCCGGCGGCGAAATTGGCTTTTAAGACGCCAAAGTAACACCGCGCCGAGAAGTATGGACGCAACGCTCGCGGCCTGGGCATTGGACATGCCAAAAAACGAGCGCGGATTGATGCGAATGAATTCGATGGCGAAGCGGGCAATGCCGGTAAGAATCAGGTAATTGCAGAAAATTTCCCCTTTGGCTTTGGGACCTTTGAGCGATTTCGTTCCCATGTGCCAAAGAAATGCCGCGATGGCAAACCAGATGAAAAATTCGTAGAGCGGAGTGGGGTGAACCGTGCAGTTCTCTGGCAATCCGTACTTATTACAAACTCCACTATGGCCTTCGGGATCCCAAATACCCGTAGTGGGGACAAGCCCCTTGGGAAAACTCATGCCCCAGGGGAGCTTCGTCGGAATACCGTAGTCGCCATCACCCGAGAGCAAGCAGCCGATGCGTCCAATGGCGTAGCCCACGCAGGCGGCGGGCGAACAAATATCCAGAAATTCGAGAACGGGAATTTTTGCCCAGCGCGCCAAAATGATCAGCGCAAGAAAGCCTCCGAGAAAACCGCCAAACCAGGCAAATCCATAGCGGCTGAAAAGCTGCGGCCACGGGTCCGCGAAAAATTCGTGCGGACTTTCGAGGACGTGGTAAAGCCGCGCACCGATCAAACCGGCGAGACCCGCGATTCCGATTATGAGAAAGCCTTCGTCTTTTTCGTCGCGCGCGGAAATGCTCGCAAGTTGCGATCTGCGGCGATTGAAATCGGCCTGTAAAACATAGGCCGCGACGAGCATGGCGGTGGCGACCATCAACCCAAACGTGGGGATGCCCCAGGGCCCGAGATGGAGAAAAGGGATCATGGATGAATTAGAGTCAGACTCCTTCGAGAGTATACATGACAGCGCGAAAGAACTATTTGGCGAGATGCGGCACGGAGGGATTCGAACGGCGATGCAGAGCTGCGCCTAGGATTAGCCAGATAGCGAGGGCAATCCATTCGGGAGTTGTAAAGTGGCCAGGGAAGGCGGGGATCAGCTTCATCAGCAGGAGAAGCAAGGAGACGCAGATGCCGAGGCCAGTGACAAGGCGCAGGCGCAACCGTGGCTCGACGAGCCAGAACGAAACACACGCGGCTAGCCAACCGAGCGCGGACGCCATCGAGCCAACTTCGGTGACGGGGACAAGGATCGCGTCGCCGAGTGACAGGGCGATCAGAGCGCCGACCGTGATGCCAATGACGGCGACCGACGGCGTGGAAAACTTTGCGTGAATCGTGGCAAAGCGCGGCGCCACTGTGCCGCGGCGGGCGTAGGCAAAAAGCAGACGCGTGGATGCGGCGAAATTTCCGTTGAAGCACTGGAAGAGTCCGAACAGCGCCATGACGAGAATGAGTTGAACCGGCCAGTGTTTGCCGATCCCATGCTCGAAGGCAACGGCCGTGGAGAAGTGCTTGCCCAAGAGCGTTTGCCAAGGCGCGATGTAAGCGACTGCAACGATGGAGAGCGAATAGAAGAGCGCGCCGACTCCGAGCGCGAGACCAATCGCATGCGTGTAACTCTTATCGCGAAAGTCCGGATAGGACTCTTCCGCGTATTTCGGAGCCGACTCGAAACCCGTGAGAAAATACGGAACGATCTGAAGCGTGAGAAGAATCGAGAGAAATGGAGTACCGCGAAACGCGGGATGAAAATTAGCGGGAGCACCGTGGGCGCCGCTGATGCATAGCAGCGCCAGAAAGATCAGCAAGACCATGGACGACATAGCCTTCTGGAAATTGGCGCTGAGACGGACGCCGCGGTAATTGATGGTGGCGAGCAGCAATGTCAGCGCGATACCCAAAATAAGCCGCGGCAAAAAGACGGGCTGGCCTGCGACGCGATAGAGTTCGAAAGAATCGAGCCAGGGAAAAATATACGCGGCGATTTTTCCGAGCGCGACCGCTTCCCACGGGCAGACGATGAAGTAGGCGAGCAGCATCATCCAACCGATAAAATAGCTGACGATTGGTGGGAACACTTGGGCGGTGTAGGCGGCTTCGCCCGCAGCGTCGGGGAGGCGCTTGACCCATTGGCCGTAGACGTAGCCAACGGGCAGCAGAATGAGTCCGCCGATAGCAAACCCGAGCGCCGCGCCAACGGGACCGCCGCGGCCGAGCCAGTCGTCCATCACAACGAGCCAACCGGTGCCGATCATCGTACCGAAAGCGAGCGCAAAATAATCGTGCAAGCGAAGCTTACGAGCGAGCGCGGGCATTAGAGGACGCACAGCAATTCGTAAAGCAGATTGGCGGCGAGGAGCGAAGTGATTTCGCCCGTGTCGTAAGGAGGCGAGACTTCGACGAGATCGCAGCCGATGATGTTGAGTCCGCGTAGCGCGCGAACGAGTTCGAGGATCTGGATGCTGGTAAGGCCGCCAACTTGCGGAGTCCCCGTGCCGGGAGCATAAGCGGGATCCACCGCGTCGATATCAAGAGTGACGTAAACAGGCTTGCCGCGGAACGCGCGCAAGTGGCGCTGAACGACCGCCAAGCCCTTTTTGTGAAACTCCTCGGCGGTGACCATCTTTACTTTGTGGGCGTCGGCAAAATCGAAATCATCTTCGCCATAAACCTGGCCGCGAAGCCCCACCTGCACGACTCCGCCATCTAGCAAGAGACCTTCTTCAAACGCGCGACGGAACGGCGTGCCATGAGAATACTTGCTGCCGAAATATTCGTCCCACAAATCGTTGTGAGCGTCGAATTGGATCAACGAAACGGGACCGTGTTTTTTTGCAACAGCGCGGAGAATCGGGAGGCTTATGGAATGATCGCCTCCAACACAAACGCAACGCACACCCGCCTTCAGAATCGGCGTGATTCCCTGCTCGATGCGGAGAAAAGTGTCCTCGATGGACAGCGGATTGACGCGGAGGTCACCAAAGTCGGCGATCCGATATTTTGCAAACGGATTCACATGCAGGACAGGATTCCACGGCCGAATAATCGCGGATTGCACGCGGACATTACGGGGCCCAAAACGAGGCCCAGGGCGATAGGTTGTGCCGCCGTCGAAAGGGACGCCGATGAGGGCGACCTCCAGTTCTTCGGGCTGCGTGATGTGTGGAAGACGCATGAAGGTTGGAATGCCCGTGAACCGGGCGTAGCTAAGGGCATCAAGCGGCTGGGGATGGGGCAAGCGATACCGGCGGCGGGATTTAGGCAGGCTCTGACGCGAGGGTTTGGGCACGGCGGGCATCTTAGTCTTGGAAAATGAGCGGAGTCAACGCGCCATCTCGGGTGCCGTCCGCAGCGGAAGCTCTGCCCTTCCGGCGAAGTAGACAACGCCGGGTCGCTGACGAAACGCGCGTTTGCGTGAAACTTGCTTGGAACTCGCGTGGCACGGACAACCCCGCGAACTTAGCGCTCATCTTTTAACTCATCGTCCTCCTGGTGCAAGGAGGGAGAATCGTGCGTAGTCTTATCGCGGTTGTCTTCGGAGGAGTGTGGCTCGTCGGTGGCGCATCGCGGGCGGCCTTCGGAAACGAAACTGGCTCGTCGAACGGCGACTCGACGTCCGCACTTCTTGAAGCCCAAGCTTCTATCATTGATGAAATTGTTTTCGCAGGACTGCGCTACATTGCCGCAGGCGCGGTGCAGGCGCAGATTTCGTCGCGCGCAGGCGCAACACTCGACGCATTGCGCGTCGAGTCCGACGTAAAAGCGCTCGGACGGCTGGGTTGGTTTGACCAGATTGCGGTGGAAACTCAGCCGGCGCAAGTTGGCTCGTCTGGCGCCGCTTACACGCGGCGAGTCCGACTCGTTTTCCATGTCAGCGAACTTCCCAACCTTTCAAAAATTGAATTCGTCGGATCGCGGCTCCTTTCGCATTCACAAATCGACAAAATTCTTAACGAGAAGGAGATGAATCCGCGATTGGGCGAGCCGGCCGATCCGGCGAAGCTGGCGTGCATCGCAAATACAATCCGGTCGGCTCTCGCCGAGCTGGGCCATCCGCAGGCAAACCTGCGCATTCTTCGAGAAGACTCCGCGAACGGTACGGTCCGAGTGCGCTATCAAATCAACGACGGCCCCCACATCCCTGTGGGACGGATCGACTTTGCGGGAAACACAGCAGTCTCCGCAAAGATTCTCCGGGGCGAAATGCGGCGCACATCTCCGAGCGCGCTTTTCGCTTCGTTGCGAGGGAAAGGCGCGTACACACGCGAAGGATTCGAAGAAGATCGATCGAAACTCCTGATCTATTACCAGAACCACGGTTTCCCCGAGGCGCGCGTCGGCGCGGTTCAAACCTCGGACTACGAAAAAATGTCCCGCCGGTGGATCCCGTGGAAACCGCGAAAAACGGAGGAGCGCCTCGCAGTCACCGTGCCGATCGAAGCCGGTCCCTTCTACCGCGTCGAATCGATTCACACCAGTCCTGAACTTGGCACAGCCAGCGGTAAGCGCGGGAAGAAAATCCTGTCGTATTCGCATACGCAGGCCGGAGCCGCCTACTCGGCGAAAACCCTCGAAGACCTGCGGCACGCCTGGGTCGCGGCGGTCCAACCAAAGCGCGAATCGGAAAAAGCGGGCACGGATCGCAACGTCGAATCGTCGCGAACGCTCGATCCGCAAACGCACCTGGTGCAAGAGCGAATTGGATTCAGTGACTCACCGCCCTTTCTCGTACGTCGCATCGAGTTCAAAGGCGAGCATCGATTCAGCGATCGGTACTTGCGCCGCCGCATCGGCCTCCAAGAAGGACACGCATTTGATGAGCATGCGCTCGAAGCCGGGCTCGCGCGCCTCGCTCGAACCAGCTACTTTCACCAAATCCGAAAAGAAGACATCCGCGTGCAAACCGACGACGTCACGCACACCGCCGACGTCGCGATCCGGGTCTCGGAAGCAGGCCAGCAGCGCGCCTCTTTCTCCGGAGGCCTCGGACAGTTCGGCAGCACTCTCGGAATCGCCTACACTCTGTTCGATATGCTCCAGCGCGAGGAATTGCTTTCCGCGCAGCTGGATGGCGGGCCGGAAAGCTTGCAGATCGTGCTCGGTCTTGTGATGGAAGGCTTCCTCGGTTCGCGCAGCTCCCTGGCAATTTCCGTTTTCGACAACGTTCTGCGCCCGCGCTTCGCAAGCAGCGTGAAGGGGCCGTTCTACAAATCGCAAAGCGAAGGGCTGAACGGCGGATGGAGCTACCCTCTAACGCAAAACGATTCTCTTTCCGTGAACTACGGACTTTCCCGAACGAACACAGATTATTCGTTCGTTCTTCCGCCCTCGCTCGCAGGTCTGCCCTCGACCGACCTTAGCCCGAAAACCTCGAGCAGCGCCGTTGGACTAGGCTGGACCCACGACACCGGCAACGAGCGGCTCTCCGTCGCCAATTCCATTTCCGGCGGATGGCTCGGCGGAACTGAAAACGTGATTCGCTCAAACGAGGAGTATTCGCGCATCTTCCCCGATCCATTCTTCAACCACCGGAATGCGTGGGCATTTCGAACGACGTTCAGCGGCGCGGGAAGCTATCAAGGTAGCATGCCTTTCAGCGCTCTCCTTTTTTCTGGCGACGCACAAGTTCGCGGCTTCCAGTCGGGCGAGCTAGGTCCCTACGCCGTGATCCCGACGGTTTCCAGTTCCGGCAATCAAACCTACTCGGCGATTCCCGCCGGCGCGAATGTAATCACTGCTGCGAATGCGGAGTACCGGGTCCCCCTTGGCAAGGGAACGCAATTGGTGGGCTTTTTTGATTTAGGGTCGGGCTGGCTTCTTCCCAACTGGCTGGGTCCAGCGCGTCCGACTTTGCTCGATTCGACAAACGGAATTCTGCACGGCTCGGTCGGAATCGAGCTGCGATGGACGGTGCCCGAGATTCAAGTGCCGGTTCGCGCCTACTTCGCCGTAAACGTACTGCGACTAAATCGCTTTCTGCCGTTACCGGATGGCTCGCTGTTCCACGCACACAACCGCTTGTTCTCTCTCGGCTGGGCGCTCGGAACGCTGTTCTGAGCTGCCTCCCTGTACTAAACTCGCAGCACTATGAAATTCCGCAAGCAAATCAAGGAATCCGAGCGCCTATCCGAGCGACATTGCATCACGAAGGGCGAAAAATTCCGCCTGAAAGATCACGATCCCGCCGAAACCGGCGACCTGAAGAGCAAAGAGGAGAGTCAGAAAATCATCGATCAACGTACGGGGCTCCTCAGCAACTTGCAGGAGAAGCTCTACGCGCAGGATCGCTGGGCGGTCTTAATCGTCCTGCAAGGAATGGACGCGGCAGGCAAAGACGGCGTCGTCAAACACGTTATGTCGGGCATAAATCCGCAAGGATGCGATGTCCACTCCTTCAAAACACCGAGCACTGAAGAACTCAACCACGATTACTTGTGGCGAGCGCACAGCCGTGTTCCAGAGCGCGGGATGATTGGCATCTTCAATCGCTCCTACTACGAAGAAGTTTTGGTTGTTCGTGTTCACCCCACGATCTTACAGGCGCAAAAGCTGCCGGACCCGCTGATCACCAAGCACATCTGGGGTCAGCGCTATGAAGATATCAACGCCTTCGAACATTATTTGACCCACAACGGCGTGGTCGTTCGGAAGTTCTTCCTGCATCTTTCCAAGAAGGAGCAGAAGAAACGATTTCTCGAACGCCTCGATGACTCAAAAAAGAATTGGAAGTTTTCCATGGCGGACGTCAGCGAGCGCGGCTATTGGAAGGATTACCAGGGAGCCTACGAAGAGATGATCCAGAATACAGCGACGAAGCATTCGCCGTGGTATGTGGTTCCCGCGGACAACAAGTGGTACACGCAGCTGATCGTCGCCTCCGCCATCATCGCCACGCTCGAGGAACTCGATCTCTGCTTCCCCGACGTCGACAAAAAGAAAAAGAAGGAACTCGAAAGCG
>DASXMM010000376.1:0-6408 GCA_036495665.1 Candidatus Acidiferrum sp.
GTTCGGTCTCGGTAGCCGCGCCGACTTTAATGACGGCAACGCCGCCAACGAGCTTGGCAAGGCGCTCTTGGAGCTTTTCCTTGTCGTAGTCGCTGGTGGTGTTTTCGACCTGCGAGCGGATCTGCTTGACGCGGCCTTCGATGTCCGCGGACTTGCCGGCGCCTTCGATGATCGTAGTGTTGTCCTTGTCGATGACGACTTTCTTGGCGCGGCCGAGGTCCTCAAGCTTCACGTTCTCGAGCTTGATGCCGAGGTCTTCGGTGATGGCCTTGCCGCCGGTGAGGGTGGCGATGTCTTCGAGCATCGCTTTGCGGCGGTCGCCAAAGCCAGGGGCCTTGACGGCAGCGCACTGCAGCGTGCCGCGGAGTTTGTTGACGACCAGGGTCGCCAGCGCTTCGCCTTCGATGTCCTCAGCGATGATCATGAGGGGCTTGCCCATCTTGGCGGTCTGCTCGAGCAACGGGAGTAGATCCTTCATTGAAGAGATTTTCTTCTCGTGGATGAGGATGCGAACGTCCTCGAGGATGCATTCCATGCGCTCGGGGTCGGTGATGAAGTAGGGCGAGAGGTAGCCGCGGTCAAACTGCATACCTTCGACGACTTCCAGGGTGGTTTCCATCGTGCGGGATTCCTCGACGGTGATGACGCCATCCTTGCCGACCTTCTTCATGGCTTCGGCGATGATGCCGCCGATTTGCTTGTCGTTGTTGGCGGAAATGGTGCCAACCTGAGCGATCATTTCGCCCTTGACGTCCTTGTGGAGCTTCTTGATCTCCTCGACGGCCACTTCGACGGCGCGCTCGATGCCGCGCTTGAGAGCGGTGGGGCTGGCGCCTGCGGCGACAGTCTTGACGCCTTCGCGGAAGATAGCTTGCGCGAGAACTGTGGCGGTGGTGGTGCCGTCGCCGGCGACATCAGACGTCTTGGAGGCGACTTCACGAACCATTTGGGCGCCCATATTCTCTAGGGGGTCCTGGAGTTCGATTTCCTTTGCTACCGTCACGCCGTCCTTGGTGATGATCGGCGCGCCGAACTTCTTTTCGATCACTGCGTTGCGGCCCTTGGGGCCGAGGGTGATCTTTACTGCGTCGGCGAGAGCGTTCACGCCACGTAGAATCGACTGGCGGGACGCTTCACCTGTTACAATCTGCTTCGCCATACTGGTATTTCCTCCTGATTTCTTTCTTGCTGATGCGAAATTTTGAGCACTTACCTTGTTTCATCGACGGGACGGGCTGAAGCCCGCCCCTACATCGGAAAAACAAAAGCGCCGATCTAAAGATCGGCCACTACAACTACTTTTTGGCGGCTTTGGCTGCGCCGCTGATTTTGGCGAGGATTTCCTCTTCGCGAAGGATGAGGAACTCTTCGTCGTCGAGCTTGATTTCCGTTCCGCTGTATTTGCCGAACAGAACGCGGTCACCGGCTTTGACGTCGAGGGGGATGAGTTCGCCCTTTTCGCGCTTGCCAGCGCCGACAGCGATGATTTCGCCCTCCATGGGCTTTTCTTTGGCGGAGTCAGGGATGATGATGCCACCCTTGACGGTTTCCTTTTCTTCAATGCGCTTCACGATCACGCGGTCGTGGAGCGGAGTCAGATTCACTGCCATCTTGGAAGATCCTCCATGTTGATCTTACGGTTTGAAAGAGGCTGGGGAGTTTAGAAGGGAATTAGCACTCCTCGCAGTCGACTGCTAATATAGCAGAAAAGGAATGCATGTCAAGCATTTGTCGGACAGCTCTGTGGATTTCCAGGTGGATCGCCCGGCGTTCGCAGGCCAGTAACCGTATTGTTTACAGATACATAGCTGGTGCAAGAAAAAGACGACACTTGGCGATTGCCGTGCTGCTTGAAGGGGCATAGAATCCGTGTGAGGCACGCTTGTATTTGGGCTATTCCGTTTATCTGCGGCTTGTGGTGCTGACGGCTGGGACGCTCCTCCCTTTTTTCTGGATCGTAGTGATTCTCGGACATCGGCGGCAACGGAACTTTGAGCGAATTTTTTTCTTCGTATGTCTCGCGTTGATTTCCTTCTTTGGCGCGTCGCTACTTGCGCTCAACGCTCAACTTTATTACGGGACCGTTCCACCCAAGCTCGCGACGTTTGCCTGGTCCGTTCTGTGCATCGGTCTGTGGTTTCTTCCCTCGCTGCTGGTCCACCTTCATATTGAATATGCCGACGTTCGAGCCACGCTTGGCTCGGGCAGGACGAAGAAAGTGTGGTTGGTGGCGGCATACCTACCGGCGGTTTTGCTGGCTCCCTACCTTTACGTGGCGCTGAAATCTTCGTTGAGCAGTGATTTCGAGTTACCAAGCAATTCTCTCGGAATCGCTTTCCAGATCTGGCTTTTGGCCGCGATTTTGATTTGTACGAATTGGCAAAGGCGGTTTGTCAAAGCCGCGCCGGACAAAGAGCAAGAAACCTTCCACCGGCATTTGCTTGGTTATTTCGTTGCATTGGCGCTGTGGATTCTCGTTGGGCATGCGATCTTGTGGCGGTGGCCAGGAGGCGAGAATGCCGCTGCTTCTTACGGGGCTCTTTTGGCGCTGTTCGCAATGGCGCCGCTGATCAATCTCGTTCGCAACGTTCAGAAATTCAATTTTCTGCAAATCGGCCGCCAACGGAACTTGATGTATGCGGTCTTTTCCGCATTCCTGGCACTGCTGTATCTCAGCTTTATACGAAGGGCCAGCCTGTGGATGGAACCGTATTTTCCACCAGAAGCTTCTGCTGCCATTCTGCTTTTCCTGCCCGTCGTGTTTTTTGAGCCACTGCAAAGGCTTGTGGGACGAGTGCTGAGGAGGGCGGCGCAGACAGAGATGGATCGAGTTCACAGGATGATGGGGCCGATCCAGGAGTGCGCGAGAATTGGCAATTTGCAGAGGTTGCGGGAGTTTGTCGAAAAGTGGGTCGCGGATCAACTGCAACTGGCTGAAGTGAGACTAGTTGACGGGCAGCGAGGGCGCATCGCGGGCGATGTGAAGGGTTCCGACGAAGTGTTTGCCATGTGGCAATCAGGCCGGCGGGTTGGGACGCTGCGAGTCAGGCCGCATGGGGCGATGCTATCGGGGGAGACGGCGGCGGCGCTGGAATTTTTGTGCGAGCAGTTGCCGGGAGCCTTGGATTTGTGCCGGTTGATCGAAGAGAAATTGCAGTTGGAGAGGGAATTGGCGGAGCGGGAGAGGCTGGCGTTGGTGGGTCAGATGGCGGCTAGCATTTCGCACAATTTGAAGAATCCTCTGGGGTCGATCAAGACGATTTTGCAGGTGCAGATGGAGAGTCCGGAGTTGCCGGAGTCGATTCGCGGGGAAACGAAGATGGTGTTGGAGGAGATCGGGAGGTTGTCGTCGAAATTGAATCAGTTACTGCAATTTAGCAGGCCTGCGGTGCGGGGTGGTGGCGCGGCTGTGAGTTGCGATGCTCGGGCGGTGTTGGAGGAGGTGACTGGGGTTTTGCGGCACGAGGCGGAGAGGCGGGGGGTTCTGCTGGCGGTTGAGGTTGGTGCCGATGGAAAAAGAGTGGTGGCCAGCGCGGAGGCGGTGAGTGAGATTTTGTCGAACCTCGTGGTCAATGCGCTGGAGGCTACGGCAAGGGGCGGACACGTGAAAGTGAGCGCCGGCATGAACGGCGACGGATTTTTGTTCTGCGTAGAAGATGATGGGCCGGGGATCGTGGAGTCGGCGCGGGAAAGGATTTTGCAGCCATTTTTTAGTACGAAGACGCAGGGGACGGGGTTGGGTTTGGCAATTGTGGCGCGGCGGGTGGCGGAGTTTGGAGGGAAGCTGGATTGGGAGAGTCCGCTGAGCGGTGAGCGCGGGACGCGATTTACGGTGACTTTGGTTGCGGCTGGTTGAGGTGGATTTAAACGCAGAGGGCACGGAGTGAGGACGCGGAGAGAACGGAGATGGATCTGATATGAAGACGATATTGATTGTGGATGATGAACCGGCGGCGCGGTATGGGTTGCGGCGGGCGTTGGAGGCGAAGTATCGCGTGGTAGAGGCGGATTCGGCGGAAGCTGCGCGGGGGGTGCTTGCCGCGGTTGGGGTTGAGGCGCCGGATTTAGTGCTTTTGGATGTGGTGTTGCCCGGGTTGAGTGGGCTGGATTTTTTGCGGTCGATCCGCGAGGAAGGGAACGAGGTGCCGGTGCTGATGGTTTCCGCGCTGGATACGGCGAAGACTGCCGTGGAGGCGCTGCAACTTGGCGCAGCGGATTATTTGGTGAAGGGATTTGAGTTGGAAGAGTTGCGGCAGCGGGTGGCGAATCTTTTGAAGTTGGCGACCTTGGAAAAAGAGAATGATTCTTTGCGGCAGTGGATGGCTGGCGAGGGGCAGTTCGGGCAGATGATTGGCCGGACTGCGGAGATGCGGCGGGCATTTGAAATGGCGGATCGCGTGGCGCGGACGGATTCGACCGTTTTGATTTTGGGCGAGAGCGGGACGGGGAAGGATTTGATGGCGCAAGAGATCCATGCACGGTCACCACGGGTGGGGAAGGCGTATGTGGCGGTGAATTGCGCGGCCCTGCCGGAAACTTTGATTGAGTCGGAATTGTTTGGGTACGAGCGCGGGGCGTTTACAGGGGCGGAGAAGCAGAGGAAAGGGAAGTTTGAGTTGGCGTCGGGCGGGACGCTTTTTTTGGATGAGATTGGGGATATGAATCCGGTGACGCAGGCGAAGGTTTTGCGGGCTTTGGAGAATCGGACGATTGAGAGGTTGGGCGGGTCGCAGCCGATTGCGGTGGATGTGCGGGTGATTAGCGCGACGCATCGAAATTTGGGCGCGGAGATTCGGGCGGGGAAGTTTCGGGAGGATTTGTTTTACCGGTTGCGGGTGGTGACGGTGGAGTTGCCGGCTTTGCGGGCGCACAAGGCGGATATTCCCGTGTTGGCGTAGGCGTTTTTGGGGATGCACGGGGCGAGACTGCGTGGCATTGCCGCGGCGGGCGGGGCGAGCCCCGCCGTTACAAAGAACCTTACACGCGAGGCGATGGCGGCTTTGGAGAAATATGATTGGCCTGGGAATGTGCGCGAGTTGAAGAATGCTTTGGAGAGGAGCCTGGTTTTGTGCCGTGGGGACGAGATTGGCGTGTCGGACCTGCCGCAAGAAGTGGTGAGCGGCGAGGCTTCGCCTCACAAGAATTCAGGCGGCGCGAGCGAGAATGGGTTTGGAGAGAAAGATTTTCGCGAGGCGAAGAGGAAGTTTGAGGTTGCGTATTTGACTCGGCAGCTGGCGGAGCATCGGTGGAATGTTTCGCGGACGGCGGCGACGATTGGCTTGCACCGACAGAGTTTGCAGGAGAAGTTGCGGGAACTGGGGATTCGGCGGCCGGGGCGGGAATTGCCGGAAGAGGAATAAAAAATCTTACACAGAGGGCGCTGAGGGCACAGAGTTCACGGAGAAAGAAGACCGATGCGAAAGATAGAACGCGAGTGATGGCTAAGGGGAACGAGAGAAAGGTCGCTGGGTTTGTCTTGGCTGGCGGGGGGAGCACGCGATTCGGGCGCGATAAGGCGCTTGTTGAGTTTGGCGGCGAGACGATGTTGGCGCGCATGATTGCGCTGATGGGAAGCGTTGATCGAAAAGTGAAAATCGTTGCTGCGCCGGGAAAATATCCGGAGTTTGAAACCGAGATTGTACAGGACCAGTGGCCGGGGGAAGGACCGCTGGGCGGAATTGTTACGGCGTTGCTGCACACGCAGAAAAACGCGCCGAGATGCACGTGGAATTTGATTGTGAGTTGCGACATGCCGTTTCTGACGCACGGTTGGCTGGCATACTTGGCACAGCGCGCGACTACCAGCGACGCGCAGGTCGTCTTGGCGCATTCCGAAAATGGACCGGAGCCCTTGTGCGCATGCTGGCGAACGGATCCAGTGACGACGCTGCGAGGAGCATTCGAAAGCGGCGTTCGCAAGGTGACGCAAGGGATTGCACTGTTGGGCGCGGAAGTCCTTGACGAGCGGGATTGGAAACGATTTGATACCGCAGGGCGGCTCTTCTGGAACATGAATACGGCGGCGGATTATGAAGAGGCGCGGCGAATTGTGGAAGCGGAACGAAAATGAAGGGCGCTCGCTTGCGTTGCGAGCGTTGAAGAAAGCAGGAAATGGCGGACAAGGACAGCATTCGTAGCGGAGTTGCGGCGATGGAGACGGGCGGAGCGCGACAGGGGGTCGACGCGCTGGACCCCAAGTTCTCCATTGGCAGCCGGGAACCGAAGGCGGAGAATTTTTTTGAGTTTCGCGATGTGTGCAAATCGTTCGACGACCATGCGGTGTTGAAGGACGTGAGCTTCACCGTGAAACGCGGCGAGACGTGTGTGATCATGGGCCGCAGCGGCGTTGGCAAGTCGGTTTCGCTGAAGCACATCATGGGATTTATGAAGGCGGATTCGGGGCGGATT
>DASXMM010000377.1:0-4076 GCA_036495665.1 Candidatus Acidiferrum sp.
CTGGTGGCGCTTTGCAAATCGTTTGATATGTTCACGTTCTGGACGCTCATCCTGATTGCCATTGGGTTTGCCGCGGCAAACCCCAAAAAGCTGAAGGGCGCAAAGCCTTACGTGATCGCGTTTGGCGTGTGGGCCGCTTACGTGGTGGTTCGCGTTGGGTTTGCGTTCGCGTTCTCCTGATACACTCGCTGAGTGAGTTTTTCGTTTGAAGTAACGAAGACGGATCCGACCGGCGCGCGGCGCGGTGTGCTGAGCACGCCGCATGGCGCGGTGCAGACGCCGTTTTTTATGCCGGTGGGCACGCAGGCGTCCGTCAAGGGTCTGCGCAACGAAGCGCTGGAAGAGTTGGGCGCGGCGATCATTCTCTCCAATACGTATCATTTGTATTTGCGGCCGGGGCACGAAGCTGTGCGCAAACTTGGCAGGCTGCATCGGTTCATGTCGTGGCCGCACGCGATTCTCACCGATTCTGGCGGTTTCCAGGTGTTCAGTCTTTCCGAATTGCGCAAAGTCACCGATGAGGGTGTGCGGTTTCGGTCGCATCTCGATGGGTCGGAGCACATGCTCACGCCGGAGAAAGCGGCGGAAATTCAGTTGGCGCTTGGTTCCGACATTGCGATGGTGCTGGATGAGTGCATTGAGACTCCTGCACCGCGCGATAACGCAGAGGCTGCCGTTAAGCGCACGGCCGAATGGGCGGCGCGAGCTCGAAAATATTTTCTGGAGCAAGCCAGCCGCAACGGAGAGCTTGCGCAATGGCAATTCGGGATCGTGCAGGGCGCGACGTTCGCGGACTTGCGACGCGAAAGCGCGCGGCAATTGCTCGACATTGATTTTCCCGGATACGCCGTTGGCGGGCTTGCGGTGGGCGAACCGCACACGGTAACGTGCGAAATGACCGCGGAAGTCACCGCGCTTTTGCAGCGCGATCGCCCGCGTTACCTGATGGGCGTCGGCAAGCCCGAGCAAATTGCCGACTACGTGGCGCTGGGCATCGACATGATGGATTGCGTGCTGCCCACACGCGCGGCGCGCCACGCGTGTCTTTACACAAGCGAAGGCCGCGTCCTGATTAAGAACGCCCGCTACGCCGCGGACCAGCGTCCGCCCGATCCAAACTGCTCCTGCTCCGTCTGCGGCCGCTACACGCGCGCGTATCTTCGTCATCTTTTCGCCGCAGGAGAACTGACCGCGGCGATCCTGGCGACCCACCACAATGTCCACTTTTACCTTGACTTAATGAGCCAAATCCGCGAGGCTATCGAGTTTGGGAACCTAGCGAATTTCTCATCTGAGATGCACGCGCGCTATGCTGTAGGCCCGGCCTGAACGTTGGACCGGAATAGCGTCCGAGATTCTTCCAGTACGGCCCGGCACAAGCCGAGGCTGACCTGCGCGGCAACACGAGCAGAGAATCCTGCGGGCAGTGAGAGCGGGGAAACGAACCCGCCGGGCTGAATCCGTCCCCACAGACGCTGGGCCGGCCCGAAATTCGCGAAAGGAACGATGCAGCTCTTGACGATCATGGCGGCGATTTTCTTCCAGGCTTCAGGACCAGCGAGCCTCCTCGGCAATCCCCTTGTAATGATGGTCGTGGTGATGGCCATCTTCTACGTAATGCTCATTTTGCCGCAGCAGCGGCAGCGCAAAAAGGTGCAGGCGATGATCGCGGCGCTCAAGGCCGGCGACAAAGTGGTCACTAACAGCGGCATCTACGGCACGATCAACGGCATTGACGGCGATACAGTCATCCTGAAAATCGCCGACCAGGTAAAAATTCGCATCGCGCGCTCGGCGATTGCCCAGGTGGAGGCATCGGAAGATGCGAAATAAACCCGCCTGCAGCCAGAGCGTGCGCTCAACTCTCTGACCATGAACCCCAATCTGAAGTGGAAATTCGTATTCATCGCTCTCGTCATTCTAGGCTGCATCTACGGCCTCATTGGACTGCCAACGTTTCCTACGTCCGTGGCGCAGTTGAAGGACAACTTCTCTCATCAGATCAAGCTTGGGCTTGATCTGCAGGGGGGCACGCACCTCGTCCTGCAAGTGCAGACGCAGGAAGCCGTCGCGCAAGAGACCGACCAGATGGTCGAACGCGTCACGACGTGGCTGCGCGGCAAAAATATTCACTACGATGAAGTGCGGCGTGTAGATGATACCCACATCTTGGTGCGCGGGGTGGATCCCTCGCGGCTTTCCGAATTTCGCGACTACGTCAACGCGCAATTCGCCAATTTTTGGGATATGGCGCCCGCTGCCGGCGATCCTTCGGGTTACACGCTGACGCTCCGCGGCGCGGCCGTCGCGCAGATTCAAGAAACGACGATGACGCTGACGCTCGAAACGATCAATAGGCGCATCAATGCCCTGGGTCTGACCGAACCGACAATTCAACTGCGCGGCGGACAGAACAGCAATGAAATTCTCGTGCAACTGCCGGGTGAGGGCGATCCCACTCGCGCCAAGCAGGTAATCAGTCAAGGCGGCCAGTTGGAACTGCGCCTCCTTGAAGACCCGGTTGTCTATAGTTCGGAGACGGACGCCTTGAGCAAGCATGGCGGCGTTCTGCCTCCCGGCACGGAACTTCTGCCCGGCCGGGCGGAAAACCGCACCGCCGGGGGTGCCCAGCCCGAAGGTGAGGGCTGGTACATTGTGAGCCGCTCGAGCATTGTTACCGGCCGCGACCTTAGAAGCGCCACCGAGAATCGCAACACTAATAATCCCGGCCAATGGGTCGTGGACTTCACGCTTTCCGCCGATGCCGCTCATCGTTTTGGCCCCTTCACGCAGCAGAATCTCGGCCGTCAAATGCCTATCGTGTTGGATCATCGCGTGTACTCCGCTCCGACCATCAACGGGCGCATCGACGATTCCGGCATGATCGAAGGCAATTTCAGCCAGGACACTGCGCATGATTTGGCGCTGGTGCTGCGCGCAGGAGCGCTCCCGGCTTCGATCAAATATCTCGAAGAACGCACGGTTGGACCGTCGCTTGGAGCGGACTCCATCCGCCACGGCGTGCAAGCCTCTGTTTTGAGCCTGCTAGTCGTGATGATTTTTATGCTTTTTTACTACCGGGTTTCGGGCGGAAACGCGGTTCTCGCGCTCATCCTGAACCTGGTTATCCTGCTGGCAGCATTGGCCTTCTTCGGGGCCGTGCTTACCTTGCCGGGCATTGCGGGTGTGATTTTGACCATCGGCATGGGCGTGGACTCCAACGTCCTGGTCTTTGAGCGCATCCGCGAAGAGTTGCGCAACGGCAAGTCGGCAGCTTCCGCCGTCGAAGCGGGCTTCGACAAAGCGTTTCTCACCATTATCGATACCCACGTTACGACCGTGGTATCGGCCTTCTTTCTGTTCCTGTTCGGTACAGGGCCCATTAAGGGTTTCGCGATTACTCTGACGATCGGTTTGATCGCCAACGTGTTCACGGCCATTTACGTATCGAAAACGATTTTCCATTATCACTTGTCCAAGATGGACCGTCAGGCCGAGCTCAGTATTTAGCGCTGCGGGTGTATGCGGTACTAGAACGCATAGGGCCAAGGATTTGGCAGAACCAAACGACCGAGGGATAGATGTTCCTACAGCTTCCCCCTAGTGTAACGGGACGGGAGGCGGGAACAATTCTAAGGACGTTGGAGTCTAAGGAAGGGAAGTAAAAAAGCCGTGATCGAGCTATTCAAAGAACCCAACATCGATTGGATGGGTAAGGCCAAGTATTTCTATGCTCTTAGCGGTATTCTGCTCATCGCCGGCTGGACTTCCATCTTTCTGCATGGCGGGCTCCGATACAGCATCGACTTCAAGGGTGGCACGAACGTAGATGTGCGCTTCGCCCATGCTCCGAACATCGATCAGATTCGCAAGGGTTTAACCGCGCAAGGCCTCCCCAACAGTGAGATCCAGTCTGTGAGCGACATCGCCAGTCCCAACTCGAACGAAGTACTCATCTTCGTCGAGCAGAAGAACCAAGGCGACGAAGCCGGCGACGCCAGCAAGACTCAAGTCATCAACGCGCTGAACGCGATTTACGGCGCCCCGAACGCTTCCAAGCCGGATTTCAACGCCGC
>DASXMM010000378.1:0-3209 GCA_036495665.1 Candidatus Acidiferrum sp.
AAGTACGGCGTATACGCGTGCGGAGCCGCCGGAGCTTGCATCGAGGCGTCTTTCACATCGCTGACCACGCCGATCACGCTGCGCCAGGAATCGCCGGCATACTTCATGCGCTTGCCGATGGGATTCCGACCCGGCCAGTACGTCCGCGCGGCGGCTTCGCTGATGATCACTACATCGGGTGAGCCCACAATTTCCGCGGGCGTAAAATACCGGCCGCTTTTCTGCGTGATACCCATGGCGCCGAAATAGTCGCCCATAATCCAACTTTGCGTGATGTTGGGCAGGTCATTGCGTGATCCTTCGTAACCTTCAATCGTCACGCCGTCCCGCTCGCTTGCGGCGAACGGTAAATCCGTTGAGAAACCGACTGCGCTAACCGCCGGCAAATTTTCCGACCGGATCAGCAATTCCTTCCAGAAATCTCGGATCGCGGATGCCTTGGAGTACGCGCGCAGCGGCAAAGCTATCGTACCGGTTACGACGTGTTGAGGATGGAAGCCGGGATCGGTTTTGAGAAGGATATCGAAGCTTCGCGTTAGCAGGCCAGCTCCGATAAGCAGCATCACGGCTAGCGCGGTTTGCGAAACAATCAAGAGACTTTGCAATTTGCGGCGCCCGCGCGAGGAGCTTCCGCCTCGTCCACCTTCCTTGAGCGATTCGAGGGGATCGATGCGCGTCGCTTCTATCGCCGGTGTAATGCCAATAAGAATCGCCGTCGTCAGCGAGAGGCCGAGAGCGAAAAGAAAGACACGCCAGTCAATATGAACTTCCTGCATGCGCGGGAGGTCGCTCGGCGCGAGCGACAGAATAAGTTCCATTCCCCAGCCACCAAGTACGATGGCAGCGACACCCGACAGCAGGCCAAGCACTGTGCTCTCCGTGATCATCTGGCGGGCAAGCCGCCAACGGTCAGCGCCCAAAGCCGCACGCACGGCAATTTCTTTTTGCCGCGCGCTGGAGCGCGCGAGCAAGAGATTCGCGACGTTGGCGCACGCGATCAAAAGCACGAACCCCACAGCGACGAGGAGAAGCAGCAGAGGGAGCCGGACATCACCGGTCACTATCTGGCTATACGGCGTTACGACGGCGCCAACGTGCGTTCCCTTGAAGAACGCCAGATAATCCGCCGGATACAACGTTTCGACCGCGGCGATCGTGCGTGTCGCATCACTTTGTGCCTGCGAAAAATTCACTCCAGGTTTCAGCCGGGCGATCACGCTGTGGTTATACATGTTGCCCCAGGCTTGCCGCTCATCTGCCGTAAAGGACATCGGCACCCACAAAGCGGCCGGCTCATTGCTCCAGGCTTCTCCCCGGAGAGGAAATTCAAAAGTTTTCGGCATCACGCCCACGACGGTGTACGGCTGGCGATTCAACTGGATTGCCCGACCAAGAATGTTGGGATCGCCTCCGTAAACGCGCTGCCACAGTCCGTAGCTCAGAAGAACGACCGCGTGGGCAGACTGATCTTCTTCGTCCGTGTAGGTGCGGCCCAAAATCGGAGTTACTCCCAGCAAAGGAAAAAGGGATGCGGACGCGCGGGCTCCCGTGACGCGTTCGGGAGTTCCCGCACCGGAAAGATCGAAATGCTTGTTGCTGTAAATTCCTATCTGCTCGAAGGTCTGTTGGCGCTCCCTGAAGGCGTTGAAGTCCGTCGCGTTCATCGGAAGATTCGTATTGAAACCCGGCAGCCTTTCACCGATGTAAGCGATGCGCTCGGAGCTCTGGAAAGGTAGCGGGCGCAAGAGCACGCTGTTCACGACGGAGAAGATCGCCGTGTTTGCGCCGATACCGAGCGCCAAAGTGGCCACCGCGATTACCGTTACGCCCCACGATTTGATCAGAACTCGAATCGCGTAAGCGAGGTCTTGTCTAAGGCCATCCATGGACCCTCCAGGACAAAACGTGCAGCGGAAAAAACTGCGTAAAACTTGATTATCAGCAATGGGACGCCCAACCAACATCCAGAAAAGACCTCAGTTTTCGGCAATTTAGAACATGCGGTCGAGCCGGCTGGGGCGAATCGTGTCCGGTTTTGGGATTGACTGTCCGTTGCCGGACAGGCTGATCGAGACTCTCTGTGAGAGGGACGGGTGCACGTCTATCCCTGCTTTGTGGGATAATTCTGGCTGCATGCTCACGGCTATCGAGACCAAAACGCTGCGCAAAAAATTGCTTGGCTGGTTTCGGCAGTTTCAGCGGGATTTGCCGTGGCGGCGCACCCGCGATCCGTACCGCATCTGGGTCTCGGAGATCATGCTGCAG
Organism: Candidatus Acidiferrum sp.; assembly: GCA_036495665.1. Taxonomy (GTDB): domain Bacteria; phylum Acidobacteriota; class Terriglobia; order Acidiferrales; family UBA7541; genus Acidiferrum. Next base: position 2,266 of record DASXMM010000378.1, read on the forward strand.
CAGACGCGTGTGGCTGCCGTGATTCCTTACTACGAGCGATTTCTGGCGCGCTTCCCTGACGTGCGCGCGCTGGCGGAAGCGCCGCAAGAAGACGTGCTGCGGATGTGGTCGGGTCTCGGCTATTACAGCCGCGCGCGAAATCTGCAGAAGGCGGCGCAGCAAATCGTGGCGCGCCACGGCGGAGAATTTCCGCGAGATCATGCAGCCGCTCTCGCATTGGCCGGAATCGGCGCTTATACCGGGGCGGCAATTCTCAGCATTGCTTTTGGGGCAAAGCATGCCGTCCTGGATGGCAACGTCGCGCGCGTACTTACACGGCTCGGCGCGATTCGCGGCGACCCACGCGAATCGCGGCGCTGGCAATCGCTTCAAAAAACTGCGCAGGAACTGCTCGATCCGAAGGCTGCAAGCGATTGGAATCAAGCCATGATGGAGCTTGGTGCAATGGTTTGCACGCCGCGCGCGCCGCGATGCCTCTTGTGCCCGGTGGCAGAGTTCTGCCGGGCGCGCCAGCTAGGCGATCCAGAGGCGCTTCCGGAAAAACGCAAAAAGCGCGAACCCGTGCAGATCACTCTTGCCGCCGCGGTGTTTTTTACTCCACGCGGCGAAACGCTTCTGCTGCCGCCGCCTCGAAACAAAAAGGAGAACAAACCCGCCGCCGATGACATCGCCACCCTCGTTTCGCGCATGTGGCATTTCCCAACGGTCGCGATTCGCAACGATGCGAGGGCGGAACTCCGCATTTTTCTCGCGAACGTGTTGCCCGAGAGGAATGGCTCGCTTCCTCTGACGCCGCTCGCTACAGTCCGTCACGCCGTGACGTATCGCAACGTCACAGTTCTTCCCTACCGCATCGCGATTGCAAGACTTCCGCGCATCCCCGGCGCAAAAACCATTCCGCTGGCGGACTTCTCCGCGCTGCCCATCTCCAATCTCACGCGAAA
>DASXMM010000379.1:0-6239 GCA_036495665.1 Candidatus Acidiferrum sp.
CAAAATGCTATTCGACACCACGATGCCCGTCATCATGATGACTCCCATGAGAGACATGATGTTTAGCGTGGTACGCGTGATGAAGAGCGTAAGAACCACACCGGCCAGTCCGGGGGGGATGGCGGTGAGGATGATGAGGGGATTCACGAACGACCGGAACTGGGCCATCAAGATGAGGTAGACGAGGATAATGGAAAGGATCAGGCCGATCGCGAAACGCTTAAAAGATTCATTCATTCCAACGACAGCACCGCGGACGGTGATACGCACGTTTTTCCTGGTCTTGAGTCCAGCCACGAGCTGATTGACTTCCTTATTGATCCCGCTCAGGTCCTCGGTCGTGGGCATCACATAAACATCAATGATGCGGCGAATCTGATAGTGATCGACTTCGGTGGGCGTGCTGATCGGCTCAATCCTGGCGACGGATTGCAGCGGGGTGTACATCTTGGAATTGTTGGCGCGCAGCGGAATATTCTTGAAGTCGGACATGGTCATCGAATCGATTTTCTGATTGAAATATTGTACGGTGACCATGTAGTTGTTGCCGGTTTTGGGATCGATCCAATAACTCGGGGCGATCATGCCATCGGAAGTGAGCGCGGTGATGACATTGTCCACAACGTTTTGCGGCGACAGTCCCAGCTGGCTGGCCTGCTCCCGATCGATGTTCAACTCCAAGCTCGGATAATCGATGTCCTGCGGAATCAAAATGTCGTTGACGTTCTTGGCATGCTTGAGCTGCGACGCGATGTTCCGCGCGATGCCGTACGCTTCTTCCATATCGTTATCGCTGATTTGAATGTCCAGCGGGGCGGGCAGGCCCTGGTTCACGACGGAGTCCACCAGCCCTCCCGCCTGAAAATAGAGGCTCAGCTGCGGCATGTCCGCTGCGAGTTTTCGACGCAGGCGGTCCATGTACTCGTAGCTGCCGATCTTGTGTTCCTCCTTCAAGCTCACCTGCACGAAAGCCGTGTGCATCGCGGAATTGCTCGTATAGATAGCGGAGAGATCGGGAGTAATCCCGATATTGGAAACGATCATGTGCAGATCGTCGCGACCGACAACCTGGCGGATTTCGGCCTCGAGCTTGGCGATGTAGTTGTCGGTCACTTCCAGGCGCGTGCCCGAGGGCGCTTTGACGTCAATCACAAATTGGCCGGGATCGGTGCGCGGAAAATAGGAAGTGCCCACAAAGGGAAAGAGCACAGCCAGAACAACTACGATGCCGATCACAATAAACGCCACCGAACGTTTGGGATGCTGGAGCGCTCGCTGCACCCATTTGTCGTAGAAAAGCAAAAGCTTCGCAAAAATATCGTTGAAGCCTCGGACGATGCGAGTGAAGACGCTCGTCTTAGGCTTCTCGCCGTGTGGCTCGTGGTGGCCCAGGCGGATGAAGGTCGCGCAGTAGAGCGGCACCACGGTCATGGCAAAGATGTAGGACGCAAAAATGGAGAGAACGACACCTAAAGCGAGATCGATGAACAGATAGCGGCTGACTCCGTAGAAAAAGGTAACGGGAAAAAACACGATGGAAGTCGTCGAGGTTGCGGCCAGCACCGCGAGGGCGACTTCCATTCCGCCCTTCTCCGCGGCTTCATGAGGAGCGACACCTTGCTCCATAAATCGAAAAATGTTTTCGAGCACCACGACGGAATCGTCAATCAGCCTGGAAAACGCGAGCGCCAGTCCGCCGAGAAGCATGGTGTTGATGGAGCCACCCATACCGTTGATGACCAAAAAACACATCAATGCAGAAAGCGGAATGGAAAGTAGAACCGCGAATGTGGCCCGGGGGCTGCCCAAGAAAAGCAAAATCATGATTCCTGTGAGGATCAGGCCAATTCCGCCTTCCTTCAGCAAATTCTTTATGGCGACCTTAACGAAAATCGACTGGTCGAAAACCACGGCGGTCTTGAGCACGTCGGGAATGTCCACGAGGTGTTTGGTAGCGTCCTTAATACCGTTCACGATCGCGATCGTGTTGCTGTTTCCTCCCTGCTTGAGAATAGGAATGTAAACGGAATGCTGGCCGTCAATCCGCACGACGTTGGTTTGAATCGCGCCGGCGTCTTCAGCTTTGCCGATGTCCGCCACGAGCACAGAGCCGAGCCCCACGGTTTTTAGTGGAAAGCGATTCAGCTCGGAAGCGGCCGCGACCTGGCTATTGGCGTAGATGTTGTAATCGAGGTTGCCGATGCGTACATCGCCGGTGGGGAGAATCAGGTTCGAGTCGTTTATGGCGTTAACCACATCCATCAGGCTCAACTGATGCGCTTCGAGTTTCACGGGGTCAACGAAGACCTGAATTTGACGATACGTGCCGCCGAAGGGCTGCGGTACTGAGGCGCCCTGAACGTTGGCAATCTGATTCCGCACTTGAAACTGGGCCAGGTCCTTGAGCCGCGTTTCGTTGAGGCCTTCGCCCTTCAGCGTAACCAGGCACACAGGCAGGCTCGAAGCGTCGAATTTCAGGACTACTGGTGGCAACGTGCCTGGCGGAAGGCGCCGCAAGTCCGCCAACGCCAGATTAGCGATATTGCTCAGCGCGGAGTTGGAATCCGTGCCCGGCTTGAAATAAATCTTGATCAGACTCACGCCGGTCAGAGAGCGTGACTCAATGTGGTCGATATTGCTGCCCAGTGTGAAGAAACGCTCGAAGGTGTTGGTGATATCCGCTTCGATCTGCTGAGGAGCCATTCCGGAATAAAACGTAGCCACAACGACTACCGGGATATCGATCTGAGGAAAGAGGTCCACGGGCATGCGTACAACGGTCGTTACACCCACCACGGCAACAACCAGGCACAGCATGATGATGAAATAGGGGTAAGCGAGGGCAAACTTAGGCATTAGTTTGTTCCCGCTTCACTCGCTGTCCCTGCGTCCACTATTTTGGGCGAGACTTTTTGCCCGGGCGCGAATTCGCTGAGATTGCCGACGATGACGCGCTCGCCCTCGGTCAAACCCGAGACCACTTCGATGCGCGTGCTGCCCTCCTGGCCCAAATTGACGGAACGAAGCTCCACGGCGCCCTGCAAATCCACAACGAACACTTTGGCGCCTTCCGTCGTGCGGCTGATCGCTTCGACAGGCACGGTGAGTACATTCGCTTTCTTGTTGTGGACGAAGTACGCTTCGCAAAACATGCCGGGTATGAGTTTTCCGTCGGAATTCTGAAAATCGATTTCGGTTTCCATCGTGCGAGTCTGCTGGTCCAGAGAATCCGCGAAGCGCGCGACTTTTCCTTCGTAGTCGTGGTCCAGAGCCTGCACGTGAACTCTTATCGAACCTCCGACGTGAATTTGCGGCGCTACCGATTCAGGAATCTGCAAAACCAACCGCAATACAGAAACCTGCGCGAGGCGCACCACTGGCATCGATTGCGTACTGGTGGAAGTGCCCGCCGCAATCAAGGATCCCGTATCGGCGTAGCGGACAGTGACCACGCCCGCGAATGGCGCAGTGATGTGCGTGTAGTCCGAGAGAGCGGTGTACTGCTTCTTCTTGTCTTCCGCCTCTTCGAGCTGCTGTTTGGCCCCTGAGAGTTCCGCCTCCGCGCTGGCAACCTGAGCTTGGGTTCCCAAGTCCTTGGCCTGCGAATCGTCGACTTCCTGTTGCGCCACAAGACCGGGTTGCGTGTCGGCCGCTTGCTTTAGGCGAGTGTAAGCAGAATGGGCGGCAGAATAAGTGGACTGCGCGCGATCCAGGTCGCCCTGAGCTCGGCGAATTTGTTCTTGGGCGGCGTGAACCGCGGCTTCCGTGCCCGCCAATTCGGCGGCCAGTTCCGGGACTTCCAGGATGGCCAACGTCTGTCCCACCGTAACGTGGGAGCCCACGTCCACGTAAATCACTTTGATATAGCCCGCCACTTTGGCGTGCACGTCGATGTCTTGAAACGGCTTGAACGCGCCGGACACGCTGAGCGTGTCGCCCAAATCGCGGCGCTTCACGATGGCCACAGCCGCGGTTGGCACCGCCGAATGATTGCGATCATCGGCTTCCGTTGCGGTGCGCGCCATCCAGTGCCACGCCAGGAGAGCCACTCCGACAGCAAGGAACAGAACAATGAGCAGTTTTGTTTTTGTCATACGCTTATGCAGAGCGGGGTGTCGGACCCAATGTCCAGTCTGGTGCCACAACACCCGCAGAAATCGAAATGGGCCCTAAATGACTGTGACTCTCCTCGCCACCACAAGGTTGCGAGAAATTAGTCGCGATTTACAACAGGAGACTAAGGCTAAGAAACCGGGGGCGGTCGAAACCAGAGGCCCGCAGACCAATATTGCGGCTGCGGGGAAAGCACTTGAGAGCTATAGATGCGAGGCTGGCGCTCATCGGCCTGCAATAGGCCCAAGCCAACCGATATGCGGACGGGAACTGCGTGCAAAGCTGTCTCATTGCCCGGCGGCGAGAAATGCTGAAGTTCGGAGGCAGCCACGGTAGCGCGATAGCTGGGGGGATGAGCGATGGTTAATCCGCCGGCCGTCGTGGCCGCGATTAAATAGGGATTGTGTGCGAGCAGAATAATCAGCGCGAGGCACACCACCCGGAACCAACCGGGCAAGGCGCACGCTTTCGAGGCAGGAATCGTCTGTCGGCTCATCTCTATCTTTGACAATAGTAGGATGGCGCGCTGCGGTCAAGAGGATGCATGAATCGCGTGCCAAGCTTCCGGAGACGGGGGGAGAAGGGATCGGAGCCAGGGGTGCGCCGATCCCCGTGGTAGGACGTGGAACGAAGATTAAACTCGCTGAGTATCGCAGCCCGGGTTCACCTCCGAATGAAGGGCTTGTGAATTCTTGATGATCTCTTCCCTATCCGGGACAGTCTGTTCGGTGCCTTCCGCGTTGAGGTTCAGGCCGCGGCCATGTCTAACATCAAGGCCTCGAACCCAGAAGATAATGTCCTCGGCGATATTTGTGGCGTGGTCAGCAATACGCTCCAGATGTCTGGTGGCGAGAATGAACTGCATTCCCGGGCTGACCAGGGCGGCTTGCTGCGTCATGCTTTGCATGAGCTGGTCGAAGATGCGGTCGCGGTATTGGTCGACCACGTCGTCGCTTTGAAGGACTTGTCCAGCCATTTCCACATTGCGAAAAATCAATGCACCGAGGCTCTTGCTGACCATGGCGCGGACTGCAGAAGTCATGGGAGCGAGTTCTTCCGGCAATTGCGCGGCGGGCATTTCGCGAAGGGATATGACGCACTCGGCGAGGTTGACGGCCAAGTCGCCGATGCGCTCGAGATCATTGGTGATTTTGAGGGCAGCAACAATGAGGCGGACTTCGTCGTCCGAGAAGGAACCGCGGCGGAGAAGGCGAATGGCGTGCTCGTCGATGACAATTTCCATTTCGTTGATGCGCGGCTCGAGGAGAAACACTTCGCCGGGGAGCGCCCAAGTGCGCGATTCGTTGACGCCGTTAATGGCATCCAAGGCGCGGTTCATTGCGCCTTCGACGGTGCGCGCCATCGAGACCAGATAATTGACCAGCGTTTCGTAGAGGACCGCTTCCGTTGTTCCAGCGGAGCTTGCCATGATTCCCCTTCCCGAACTGGGGGGCCGAGGTTACACCCCTGCTCGTAGTCCACATTTTTGCAAAGAAAGCGTTACACGCTGTTCACAAACAGATGAACATGCGGTAAATCAGTAGGTTACAGGGAACATCGGGGGCAATCCGGGCCGATAATGAACGGTCCCCAAACTGGGTGAGACTATTGGCCGCCCAAAAACTGGCATCCCTCTTGGAACAAGATTACGCGACAGCAAGTGCCGAATCGTCCGCATCGAAGATTGGCACCGAAAAGTGGAATTGCGAACCCTGACCGATTTCGCTTTCGACCCACAGCCGGCCACCGTGCACCTCAACGAGATGTTTGGCGATGGCTAGACCGAGGCCTGTCCCTCCCGCTTCGCGCGAGCGCGCCACATCGACGCGGTAAAACCTCTCAAAGATTCGCGACTGGTCGGCTTTTGGAATGCCGATGCCGGTGTCCGTCACCGTAAAAATAATCTCGTCTTTGGCTTTTTTTGCGCTCACAGTGATTTGCCCACCCGGCAGGGTGTACTGGATGGCGTTGTCGAGAAGATTTTGCAAAACTTCGGCAAGCCGACGGCGATCACCCGCAATGTCTGGCAAGTCCGGCGGCGTATTCACCGAAATTCGCAGTTCTTTTTCGGCCGCACGGCGCTGGGCCGTCTCCAGGCAGCTCTCGATCAGCTGGGAAACGCTGAG
>DASXMM010000380.1:0-14050 GCA_036495665.1 Candidatus Acidiferrum sp.
TTTGTGGGCATCTTAAGCGCTCCTTTTCAATCTAGCCTGATGCGCGTCGAAACGATCATCGGCTTTGCGGATGAGTTCGCGGTAGAAACGTTTTTCGCTGCCGCCCGATTTATCGCCAGCGACGAGCAGGATGGCCTTGCGTTTGATATCGAAAGCAAAGGCCACTCTCCATTCGCCGTCCGCGGCGCTGAAACGCAGTTCCTTCATATTGGAGTGGCGTGAGCCGTTTAGTGTGTCCACGCGGGGGCGGCCCAGTTGCGGTCCGAATTGCTGAAGGAGGCGGGTCAGGGCCAGAATTTCTGTTTGCACGTCTTCGTGCAGATCGAAGAACTCGGGCCAAACTCGTCGCCGATTTCGACGGTCCATCCCACTCTATTAATATGACACCGCATCCATATGATGTCAGCTACATATAGGACACACTTCGAGGCGATCTTGTGTTTGTGAATTAAGGAAAGAGACGAAAACGAAGCGGAAGCCGCAGGGCTGCGCGGACTTCGCCCTGCGCTACATTTATTTTGTGCGTGGATTTTAACGGCGGATGCGTTGCATCCAGTTGCCCCAGGTCAGGCCCAGGCGGGTTGTGAGGATGGCAGCGAGCAGGGCGACGAGCATGGTGAGGGCGAATTGGGTGGGGGTGGATTCGGTGGGGAGATAGGCGAAGCGGGCCCAATGGGAGTCCGGAGGTATGAAGTAGGGGGCGTTGTTGGTGGCGAAGAAGAAGTTGCGGGAGGCGGGGGACATCAGGAAATTGGCGAAGGGCCATTGAACGGCTAGGAAGCTGGCGAGGGTGGCGGCGCCGAGGATGGTGGATTGCGTCCACGAGTTTGACCAGCGGTTCGTCGAATGACCGGTCGAAGAGCTGGTCTGCGCGGTCGTCGACTGATTAGCGGAAGAGTTTTGCGTCGTAAGGTAGCGGCGAACTAAATCAAAGACGATCGCGGGAACGATCATTAGCAGCGGGAAATCGGGTGGGACGAGGTGAGTGATTTTCTGGTAGACGGGGCCGAGCTTGGACTCAGCGGGGATTAGTTGGAGGATCCACATGAAGCAGAGATGCATGGCGGTGTAGAAGCTGGTGACGATGGTGGCGGCCCAGCGGTTTTCTGAGGCGCGCGAGGCGGCGGCAAACCAGATTGGGGCTGCGAACATGACGACGACGTAGAATTTTGCGCCGTGCATGTACATGCGGAAAGTGTCTTCCTGCATGATGCCGACGGTCATGCCGAGAAGGAACATAAAGCAGAAGAAGAGGATGCGCTCGAGGCGGGCGCGGTATTCGCCAGCGGCGCGATTGAATTCGGCGAGGACCATGACGAGGGTACCGAAGCGGATGCCGGTCATGCCGAGGGCGAGGAGGATGTGCGGGGGGCTGAGGATTTTGACGTCGAGGCCGTAAGCGTTGTGCCACCAGTTGTCGAAGGGGGCTGAGGTGATCATGCCGACGGCGCCCCAAGCGCAGATGAAGGCGCCGAGCGGGCCGCGGAATCCCCAGACAGAGACGGAGTTGGCGCGGAGTGGGGAGTCTTTGCGGAAAGTTGTGTTGAGGATCAGGTAGCCGCAGCCGAAGCCGGAGAGGACGCCGCAGAGTTGGATGAGGAGATGCGCGGGGGTCCAGAAAGTGTCGCGGCCGACGCTTTCGTGCCAGGAAATGTCCCAGACGCCGCCGACTACGCTGCAGGCTACGGCGACGACGTTGCACCAGATGTACCAGGGGATGGAGAGAGTTTTGGCGGAGACGCTGGCGGCGGTGCGGGATTGGAGCGTTGCAGGGAGAGGGAGGGTGCCGGCCATTTGTTTAACCCGGAGCAGAAAGATATTTGGCGCGGCGAAGGGCGAAAAACCCGGGAAAAAGAACGGGTCTAAAGACCCGCCACTACGCGCTGGATCAGTTTACATGGTGGGCGCGGATTCGGGAATGCGGAAGTGTTGCTCAGTTGAAGCGGGTGGTGCGCCAGAGAGCTGCGCCGCAAGCGAAGAGGAAAATTAACATGCCGGTGGTGAGGGCGACTAGAGCGGGCCAGTTCAGGGATAGGTTGGGGGCGCGGGCCAGGACGGCTAGCGCGATGAAGATCGTGGTGGCGGCGACTACGAGGATGTAGTCGAGCCAGCTTCGGGTGCTCGGGTTGTCCGCAGCACTCTTCGCTGCGGCGTTAGCCTGGCTACCGGAGAGGGCGGCGTCGACATAAGCGGCGTCGACTCTGTAGCGCTGGCCTTCGCGGTCGGCGGCTTGCCTCCAGCGGGCGTGCTCTTTGTTGGTGACGCTGGATAAGGCAATGGCACCAGCGCCTGCAGCCATTAGCAGGGAGCCGCCGATGACTTGCGCGTAGAGCGATGACCTGAGACCGCGGAGTTCGCCGAAAACGAGGATGCCCCAGAGCAAGCCCCAGAGTTGATTGGTGTTGGAGAGCGGGATGCCACGGCTGATGCCGATGTATTTCGCGGCGTATTGCTGGAACAGGTCGCCGATGACCCAGACGAAACCGCCGAGCATGAGCCAGAAGAGGACGGGGCGGGCGAGGTCGAGTTGATGCATAAGGGCGGCGGGGCCGCCTCCGTAGAAGAGGGCGAGGGTGAGCATCATGCCGAGTTCACCGATAGTGAAGAAGGCGATGAACGAGAGGGGGCTCATGCCGGTGAGATAGGCTTTGCGGTAGGGGACGTACATCGTGCCCCAGAGAACGCCAGCGGCGAGAGCGGCTAGGATTCCACGCAGCGGGTGCGCGGCGGGGCTTTGTGTGGACGAGGCGATGGCTAAGAGCGTCGCGCCTGCGAACATGAGTAAAGCGCCACCGAGGACGGTGAGCCAGCGAAGTTTGCCGGCGTCGCGCAGTTCGTTGAAGAGAAGCCAGCCCCAGAAGATGCCGAGGAGGCTGTTGATGTTCCAGAGAGGGAAGGCGATGCTTAGGCCGATGTCGCGAATGGCAAAGATCGTGAGGGTGTTGGCGACGGCCCAGAGGCAGCCGGCGAGGATGCCCCAGACGATAAGGTGAGGGGCTTGGCGGATGTCGATGCGCATTTGGCCGGTGCCGCGGATGAGGGCGGGGAGGCTCCAGCGGGCGAGGAAGACACCGACGACCATCAGCAGGGAGACGACGAGCGGGGACACACCGAGTTTTACTAATTTTGTGGGGGCTTCGGCTGCGCCTAGCCAGGCTCCGGCACCGAAGCCGCACAGGATGCCGACGAGTTGGAGTCTGCGCAGACGGGCGGATTCGATGGCGGGTGGGAGCATTTTGGGGGCGACGGATTCTGCTAGGGAAGTCATTGGATCCAGAGAAGGACTGCCAGTCCGGCTAGCAGGACGATTGCCGGCACCCAGAAATGCACGTCCGTGAGGATCATTGTCCAGAGGGCGGAGGATTTTTGAGTGGCGGCATTCATGGGCAATCTCGATTCCTATCGGGCGGTTTAAATCTTGCCGAGAAGGGGACGCGCTGAAGCGCGTTTGCCGTGGCTGCGCCGAACTAACGCATCAGCAGGAACTGCGATGGACCGATTGTATCTTGCAGGCTTGAGTTTTGGCTAGAAAAACCGACGCCCGCTGGATGCAAAAACGTGCCACAAGAAAGACGGAGCAAGGCTCCCGCACTCCAAAAAATAGCGGTGGTTTGTTCTGGGGCGATGTGGCTGTAAGATTGTGCGCGATTTGAACGTGGGAGTTGGGAGGAATCGAAATGTTGCGATTGGCCGCGAGCGTGTTTGCGTTGTTAGTGGCGAGTGTTTGCTTGGCGGACGAGAATCCGCCTTTGCTGCTGCATCACCCGACGGTTAGCGCCACGCAGATTGTTTTTGTCTACGCGGGGGATTTGTGGAGCGTGCCGCGCACGGGCGGCGTGGCACAGCGGCTCACGGCGGGGGCGGGAACAGCGTCGCGACCGGTGTTTTCACCCGACGGGAGCGAGATCGCGTTTTCGGGCGATTACGATGGGAATGAGGATGTTTATGTGATGCCGGCTAGCGGAGGAACGCCACGAAGGTTGACATATCATCCGGCGCCGGACGAGGTGATGGGCTGGACTCGGGACGGAAAGGCCGTGCTGTTTGCTTCGGCACGAACCAGCTACTCGTTTTTCAGCAAACTTTTTACGGTTTCGGTCGATGGAGGTTTTCCCACGGAGCTGCCTTTGCCGATTGGCGCTGAGGGATCGTATTCACCTGACGGTCAGGAGATTGCTTACGTGCCGCTGGACCACGCGTTTGAAATTTGGAAGCGCTATCGCGGGGGACGAACTTCTCCCTTATGGATTGCGCGGCTGGCGGATTCCAGCGTGAAGCCAATCCCTCGAGAAAATACGAACGACTTCAATCCGATGTGGGTGGACCAGCGCGTGTTTTTTCTTTCCGACCGGAATGGGCCGATGTCGCTGTTCAGCTACGACACCAAGACCAAGAATGTCAGCATCGCACTGAAGAATGACGGGCTGGATTTCAAGTATGCGAGCCCAGGGCCGGATGCGATTGCGATCGAGCAGTTTGGCGCGATTTGGCTTTTTGACTTGAAGAGCGGGACCGCGCACAAAGTGGAGATTCATATTTCCGGGGACCTGCCGCAGTTGCGGACGCGGTACGAGAATGTGGCCAACCGGATTCGCAATGCAGATATTTCGCCGACCGGGTTGCGGGCGGTGTTCGAAGCGCGCGGAGAAATACTTACGGTTCCGGCGGAAAAGGGCGACATTCGGAATTTAACAAACACGCCGGGGGCGGACGAGCGGTATCCGGCATGGTCGCCGGACGGAAAGAGCATTGCGTATTTTTCGGATGAGTCGGGCGAGGAAGCGCTTTATGTGAAGAATCAGAATGGGCAAGGGGAAGCGCAGAAGATTGATTTGGGAACGCCGGGATCGTTTTTCTTTTTCCCGACTTGGTCGCCGGACAGCAAGAAAATCGCTTACACCGACAAGCGATTGAACCTTTGGTACGTGGATCTCGAGAAGAAAACGCCGGTGAAAGTGTTTCATGACCGGTTTACAGGGCCGGAGCAGATTTTCCGGTCCGCGTGGTCGCCGGACAGCGAGTGGCTGGCGTACACGCAGCAGGAAGTGAGCCACATGAGGTCGGTGGCGCTGTACTCGCTCGAAACGGGGAAGAGTGAACGCGTGACGGACGCGATGAGCGATTCGTTTTCGCCGGTGTTCGATAAGGGCGGGAAGTATCTTTATTTATTGGCGAGCACCGACGCGGGGCCAACGAAGGATACGTCGATGTTGAGTTATGACCGGCCGGTGACGAGCAGCGTGTACATCGTGGTGCTGCGGAGGGATTTGACGTCGCCGCTGGCTCCTTTGAGCGATGAGGAAGGGGAGGCGAAGGCTGACGCTGCGAAGACGGATGCGGCAAAAACGGGAGAGGCAGAAAAGGGGAAAGAAAAGCCGCCAGCAGTAGTGAAAGTGGATTTCGAGAAAATCGGGCAGCGGATTTTGGCGATGCCGATTCCGGCGCGGAACTATACGGAATTGATTCCGGGGAAAGAAGGCGTGTTGTTTCTCGTGGAGGGGCCGCTGGTTGAGCCGTTGAATGGGCCGAGCACTTTGACGGCGCACCGGTTTGAATTGAAGACGCGGCGGACCGACAAGTTGCTGGAGAACATTTTGGCGTTCCACGTTTCGGCGGACGGAGAAAAATTGCTGTACCGGCACACCGGCGGGCCGTCGCAGGGTGGATCGGTGCCAGCGCAAGTGTGGGCGATTGCGCCGCTGCCGCCGGCGCCTTTGCCGGGTGCGCCGGGTTCCCCTGGCGGAAGTGGAACGCCGGTTGGAGCGAAGACGCTGAATCTTTCCGCGATGGATGTGCGCATCGAGCCGATGGTCGAGTGGAAAGAGTTGTACCACGAGGCGTTCAGGCTGGAGCGGGATTTCTTTTATGACCCGGGATTCCATGGATTGGATTTGGCGGCGACGGAGAAGAAATTTGCGGCGTATTTACCGGGAGTCGGGTCGCGCGACGACTTGAATTACATCTTTAGAGAGACGATGGGCGATCTCACCGTTGGGCATCTTTTTGTGCGCGGCGGTGATGGGCCTGAGGTGAAGCGTATTCCTGTGGGGCTGCTTGGCGCGGATTACAAAATTGAAAACGGGAGGTATCGGTTTGCGCGAGTGTACGACGGAGAGAATTGGAATCCGCAGCTCCATGCGCCTTTGACACAGCCGGGCGTGAATGTAATAGAAGGCGAGTACCTGTTGGCGGTGAATGGGCACGAAGTGCGAGGCAGCGACAATGTCTACAGCTTTTTCGAAGCGACGGCAGGGAAGTCGGTGTTGCTTCGCGTCGGGCCAAACGCCGATGGCACCGGCGGCTCACGCGAGGTGAGCGTCGTTCCTGTGGAGAACGAACAGGGACTGCGCGAACTGGCGTGGGTCGAAGGCAACCGGCGCAAAGTGGACCAGCTTAGTAAGGGGAAGCTCGCGTACATCTATTTGCCGGACACGGCCAGCGGCGGATATACCTATTTCAACCGGTATTTTTTCTCGCAGGCGGGGAAGGACGGCGCGGTTGTGGATGAACGCTTCAATGGGGGCGGGACGAACACGGACTACATCCTCGATTATCTGCGGCGCACGTTGATGAACTACCGCACGACTCGGGATGGCGAAGACATGACCACGCCCGTGAGCCTGATTCGAGGGCCGAAGGCGATGATCATCAATGAGTACGCCGGTTCGGGCGGAGATGCGATGCCGTGGCACTTCCGGCAGGCAAAAGTTGGCACACTGGTGGGGAAGCGGACCTGGGGCGGGCTCGTGGGATTTTTTGGGCCGGGCGAGCAGTTGATGGATGGAGGAGTTGTGACGGCCCCGAGCCGCGGGTTCTGGACGCCGAACAACGATTGGGAAGTGGAGAACCACGGGATTGCGCCGGACGTCGAGGTGGAACAGGACCCCAAAGCGGTGCGCGAAGGGCGCGATCCACAGCTTGAGAGGACTGTTGAGTTGCTCTTGACGGACTTGGAGAAGAATCCGTTGCCGAAGTACAAGAAGCCGCCTTATCCGAATTATCATAAGAATAGCGGAGCTGCGGCGGCGCACCCCGCCAATTAGTCTAGTCAGCTTCCTGCGAACGTTCGGCAGTTGATGAGTCCTAGGTTCTGGCTACCATTGGCAGCGACTGAAACTTTCCATGTATCCGGGGCGTAGCAACAAGTAAGGAGCAGTGTAGATGAAACGGCGTATGCACCTGCGGGAACCAGTAGGTGTCGCGCTGGAAACTTTGCGCGCGCACAAGATGCGCTCGTTTCTGATGTTGCTAGGGATTATCCTTTCCGTGGCCACGCTCATCGTGGTGGTGGCTTTGATTTCCGGCGTCAACCAATACATTGCCAACAAGGTTGCGAACCTGGGCTCGAACGCATTTACCGTGATGCGATATCCGGTGCTCACAGAGATGGAAGAGATGGTCAAGGCGATGCGGCGGAATAAGCTCGTCACCTGGGACGACTATGAAGCGCTGCGCGACAACCTGAAATTGCCGGCACGCGTTGGGGCGGAAGCGTGGACTTCCGGGAAGTCGCGCGTTGGTTCGCTGACGATTCAGGACACGAGCATTCGAGGCGTGTCGGCGAGCATGGCCGACATTGATGCGCAGGAACTGACGGACGGGCGGTATATCACCGTAGCGGATGAAAACAGCCACGCAATGGTGACAATGATTGGGTCGGAGCTGGCGGAGAAACTCTTTCCAAGTTTGGACCCGGTGGGACGCGAAGTAATGTTGGATGCCCGGCCGTTCATCGTCGTGGGAGTCGCGAAGCCGATCGGGAGCGTGCTCGGGCAGTCGCGAGATAACTTCGCGTACATTCCGGTGGAGACATATATCAAGATTTACGGAGCGTACGACGGAATCTGGATCAACGTGCAGGCGCGCGGGGCGGAGTGGATGGAGAGGACGCAGGACGAGACGCGGGTATTGATGCGGGCGCGGCGGCATTTGGGGCCGAATGAGACAGACTCGTTCGGAATTCTGGACTCGGCGACGCTGATGAAACTGTGGAATCAGTTGACGGGCGTGATCGCGATGGCGATGGTCGGAGTCGTTTCAGTTTTTTTGGTGATTGGCGGAGTCGTGATTATGAACGTGATGCTCGCGACCGTGACGGAGCGGACGCGGGAGATTGGGATTCGCAAGGCGCTTGGAGCGAGCCGCCGCGACATCTTGCTTCAGTTTCTGGTGGAGGCGATCGTGATGTCGCTGATGGGCGGAGCCATCGGGGTGATCGCGGCTTACGCGGTCTGCTTGCTTGCGAAGGCGACGACGTCGATCCCGATGAACGTGCCGATCTCCGCGGTGATCATTGCGGAGCTGATTTCAGCCGCGGTGGGAGTTTTCTTTGGTGTATATCCAGCGCGAAAGGCCGCGATGTTGGAGCCGATCGAAGCGCTGCGGACGGAGATGTAGCAGGCGAGTAAAGCAAAATGCGAATCACGCTTGGCGAAAACGCGCGTATGGCTCTCACAACGCTGAATGAGAATAAAATGCGGTCGTTTCTGACCGTGTTAGGCGTTGTGATCGGAATTACAGCTCTGCTGTCGGTGGTGGCGGTTTTGATGGGTGTCTATAACGATGTGAACGCGTTTTTGAGCGATTTTGGGTCGGACACGATGTTCATTTTTAAATTCGATCCCGGGATCCATACGTCGGGACGGCTGACGCCGGAGGAACGCACGCGGAAGCCCCTAACGCTGGAGGATGCGCAAGCTATCGGGGAGCTTTGTCCGGACGTGAAGGCGGTTTCCGCGGCGGTCCTGCCGCGAGTTGTGGAGGGCTCGCCGAACGGACGGCCGTTGATGAGCGCCCGCTACAAAAATAAAGAGGTGGCCGGAGTCGATTACCACGGCATTTTGCCCGAGGATGAAGTAGTGTTCAATTCGAAGGCGGAGCGCGGAAGGTTTATCAGTGAGGCGGAGAATTTGCACCGAAGGGATGTTGCGCTGATCGGTCCCGATATAGCAAAAGCCTTGTATACGGACGAAGATCCACTGGGGAAGCCGGTGCTGGTCGACGGCGTGTCGTACGAAGTGATTGGCGTGATGGCGAAACGCAAAGGGCAATTGATGAAGGATCAGGCGGCCGATAAGGCGATCCTCGTTCCTTACCGGACGTATCAGAAACATCGGCCGGGCGACGATGAGAATTTGATTGGCGCGGTTGCTTATCCGGGGCGCATGCCGGAAGCCGAGGACGAGATTCGCGGCGTGCTGCGGCGTCGCCGAAATGTTCCGTACAACAAACCGGACAATTTTGGCGTGTCGAGCGCGAAGGAAATTGCGGATCAGTTTCGGCAGATTACCGCGTCGGTAGCGCTGCTGATCTCGGTGGTCAGTTCCATTGGATTGCTTGTTGGGGGAGTCGGCGTGATGAACATCATGCTGATGTCCGTCACGCAGCGCACACGGGAAATTGGAGTCCGGAAAGCCATTGGGGCGCGGCGGCGCGACGTGATTTCGCAATTTTTGACGGAAGCGGTTGTGCTGACGGGGGCGGGTGGAGTGATTGGCGTGCTGCTCGGCTTGGGTATCAGTTTGCTCATTCATCTTTTTGTCCCGAGTTTGCCTTCGGCAGTGCCGTTGTGGTCGATCGTTGTGGCGGTGACGGTGTCGATGAGCGTAGGGCTGTTTTTTGGGATGTATCCGGCGGTGAAGGCGGCGAGGCTCGATCCGGTCGAGGCTTTGCGCTACGAGTGAAGCGAACTCCTCACTCGTACCGGAGTGCTTTCATCGGGTCGTGGAGTGTGGCCCGATAAGCGGGCCAGAAACTCGCGGCTAACGCGACGACGGCGAGGAAGACCGCGGCCCCGAGAATGCTGAGAGGATCGCCCGGGTCCAGGCCGTAAAGCAAACTGCGCGCGCTGCTCGTTGCAGCGATCGAGAGCAAGGTACCGATGCCAATGCCGAGCGCCAGCAAGGCCAGTGTTTGCCGGAGAACAATTCTCACAACTTGGGGACGAGTGGCGCCGAGCGCCATGCGGATGCCGATTTCGTTTTTGCGCATGGCGATGATGTAGGAAATCACTCCGTAGAGGCCGATCATGGCGAGGAGCGCGGCCAAGGCTCCAAAAAATCCGGACAGCAGGGCCATCAGGCGTTCCCGGACGAGCCCATTCTGGATGTCGGTCTGGAAGAGGTGATACTCGACTTTCATGTCGGGGTAGAGTTGGCTGAGTCTATCCCGCGTGGATGAGATGGCCACCGCGGGAGTAGACGAAAAGTGGATGAACACGTTGGTTATGTAGGATCTTTCGGGATATTGCTGCGACGGAACAAAGGCTTCGGGCGGAGTTTCGTCGCGCAAGCCTCCGTATTTTGTATCTTTCGAGACCCCGACAATCTCGTATTCGGTTTCCGGGTAATGGGGCTCGGGATCTGTCCGAATGGTTTTCCCGAGAGGATTGGCTCCCGCGAAAAACTGGCGGACAAAGGTTTCGTTGACGATGGCGACGGGTGGAGATTGCGACGTGTCGCGTGTGGTGAAGTCGCGCCCGTCAATCAGCGGAATTTGCATCGTCCGAAAATAGCCGGGACTGATCCAGGCGAACTTGGAACTGCCTTGCACACTGCCGATGCGGACGCCGAGTGACCAGGCGCTGCGGTCCAGGAGAACGTGCGTCGAAGTGGCGGCGGACTCGACAAACGGCAGCGCGCGAATCTGTTCCAGTAGGTCGTGCTTGAAAATTTCGTAGTGATCGGGCGGGAGATTGAGTCGCCGGAAGTTGGCGCCTACGCGCAGAATGCCGCTTTCGCGGAAGCCCGGGTTGAGCGCTTGCAAGTTCCAGAAGCTGCGCACAAAGAGCAGCGCACCCACCAGCAGCACGAGCGAAAACGCAATTTGCGAAACGACGAGAGTCTGCTGGAACGAAAACCTTTGGCGTCCGGCGGTCATTCCGCGGCCACCGACTTTCAACACGGCGTTCGGCTCGGTGTGCGACGCGCGAAAGGCCGGGGTCAGACCGAACAGCAGGCAGGTCGAGATCGTAAGGAAAGCGGTGAGACTCATGACGCGCCAGTCGATGTTCGTGACAAGGTAGATCGGGTTCTGTTCCGTGCTGAGAAACTTTACGACCGTCCGGCTGAGGAACGAGGCCAACGCCGTCCCGAGAATGGCACCGCTTACCGCCAGGACCAGACTCTCCAACAGCAATTGCTGCCTTATCCGTGTGCTGCTGGCGCCGAGCGCCAGGCGGACGGCCATCTCCTTTTCGCGCGCGCTGGCTCTCGCCAGCATAAGGTTCGCCAGATTCGCGCAAGCAATGAGTAGCACCAATCCCGTCGTTCCGAGGAGCAGCCAGAGCGATGTGTCGTATGCATCGCCCGGGGCACTTATCCCGTTCCGGCCGGGATAGGCTGTGAGCTGGAAGTTCTTGTAGGCATCCAGCACCGGAGCGGCATATCCGCCAGGGACGGTGGCTTCGAAGATACCTGGGCTGGCCGCACCCAATTGGGTGGCCCCCTGTGCGATGGTCGCGCCCGGACGCAAGCGTCCCATAATTTGCAGCCAGAAAACGTCGCGCCGGACCAGCGTCCCATCGCCTGCGACGTACGCGGAGAGTGCGCACGTTGGAAGCGCAACCTCGAATTCTTTTCCAACATCGAGGCCGAAGAAACCGGGCGGAGTGACGCCAATCACTTGCGTCGGATGATCGTAGATGAAAATTCTGCTGCCGATGACAGAGTCTTTTCCGCCAAATTCGGTTTGCCAAAAAGAGTAGCTGATGACGGCTCCCGACGCCCCGCAGCCGGGCTTGTCGTCGTCCGGCGTAAACAGCCGGCCCTTGACTGGCACAACGCCCAGAACGGGAAACATCTCACCGGATACCCAAAGGCCCTCAACGAGCCGCTCGCGTTCGCCATGCCCGGTCGCATAAGGGGCGCTGCGCCAGGCGAAAATTCCGGAGAACGCGCCTCGCTGGGTCCGGATTTGCTCCCAGAGAGCGGTGCTGACGGCCGTGTCGTTATCTCTCCACCCGATGTCGTGGATTCCGCCCTTGATCTGGACTTTAACCAAGGACGAGGGATCGCCGACCGGCAAACTGCGCAAACGGACGGCATCAAGCAGTTGAAAGATAGCAGTGTTCGCTCCAATGCCGAGTGCGAGCGTAAGAACAGCGGTGGCCGCGAAGCCCGGACTCTTGCGCAGAGTCCGCAATGCAAACTGCAGGTCTTGCAGGGCGCTGTGGAACCATGCCGGCCCGCGTGGGCTCCGCACAGAACCCGGCTGCGGTGAGTTCACTGGCTGAACGCGTTGGCTGTTCGTTTCCACTTGCTGCTTCGAGTCTCCCAGTTCCACTTTTCCGTTCCACTTTCTCTGTTCCACTTTCCCTGTTCCACTTTCCCTGTTCCACTCTTCCAGTTCAGCTGCGGCGTCTCCCGCCTATTCACACACTTAAAGGCACGCGTCCCCGACTGCGCCTGCGGCACCGCAGGCGCAAACTCGTTTCTGACTTCTGCCAAAGAAGAAGCGAGGCCAAACTGTCAATCGATGCGTACACGAAAGAATAAAGCGATACGTGTAGAAGATGCAACTCTATTTCGCGGATTTGTTCGATGCCAGCGAGAGCACCAGCTACAGTCCATCGGGGAAGCCCCCCGTTCGAGGCTACGGTTGGTAATGTGCAAATTAGCGCATCCAGTCAGCCGGAATTCAGAATTTGGCGAACGGCGATGGCGGGCGAGGTCTCGAAGCCGATTCGGTTTCGGTTGTTGCCCGACTGGAACGCCTCCGCTCTTAGAGAACGATCGGCTAGTTTTTCGGACTGGTCGAGGATGCTGATTCGCCTGGGGGTTGGCGCAGAGCATCGCGCTCCTGCGCGAAGCGTGTGAGCAACACCCGTCAACTCTGAGCTCGCTGACAAAAAAAGGGCGTCGCGGTTTTCGCCGCGACGCCCTTTGGATTGAGGTTTTGGGGCGAACTGCTAAGAGCGAACCCGGAGCACCGGCAGGAGCGCCTGTGCTGCTTGGGTTTAGTACATGCCGCCCATGCCGCCTGCGCCGGGAGCTCCGCCGCCGGCTGCTGCAGCTGACTTCTCTTCCTTGATTTCAGCGACGAGGGCTTCGGTCGTGAGCATGAGGCCCGCGATCGAGGCTGCGTTCTGAAGAGCAAGGCGGGTGACTTTGGCGGGGTCGATGACGCCCATCTTGACCATGTCGCCGTACTCGCCACTTTCGGCGTTGAAACCGTAGTTTTCGTCCTTAGAATCGCGGATCTTGCCGATCACCACAGCGCCTTCGTAGCCGCCGTTGTGGGCAATCTGGCGAGTGGGCTCTTCAAGAGCACGCTTCACGATGCCGACGCCAACAGCTTCGTCATCATGGAGCTTGAGCTTCTCGATGGCCGAGATGCAGCGCAGCAGTGCCGTGCCGCCGCCGGGAACGATACCTTCCTCGACAGCTGCGCGGGTGGCGTGCATAGCATCTTCGACGCGAGCCTTCTTTTCCTTGAGTTCGGTCTCGGTAGCCGCGCCGACTTTAATGACGGCAACGCCGCCAACGAGCTTGGCAAGGCGCTCTTGGAGCTTTTCCTTGTCGTAGTCGCTGGTGGTGTTTTCGACCTGCGAGCGGATCTGCTTGACACGGCCTTCGATGTCCGCAGACTTGCCGGCGCCTTCGATGATCGTGGTGTTGTCCTTGTCGATGACGACTTTCTTGGCGCGGCCGAGGTCCTCAAGCTTCACGTTCTCGAGCTTGATGCCGAGGTCTTCGGTGATGGCCTTGCCGCCGGTGAGGGTGGCGATATCTTCGAGCATTGCTTTGCGGCGATCGCCAAAGCCAGGGGCCTTGACGGCGGCGCACTGCAGCGTGCCACGGAGTTTGTTCACGACGAGGGTCGCGAGCGCTTCGACTTCCACGTCTTCAGCGATGATCAAGAGGGGCTTGCCCATCTTGGCGGTCTGCTCGAGCAACGGGAGCAAATCCTTCATCGAGCTGATTTTCTTTTCGTGGATGAGGATGCGAACGTCCTCGAGGATGCACTCCATGCGTTCCGGATCGGTGATGAAGTAGGGCGAGAGGTAGCCGCGGTCGAACTGCATGCCTTCCACGACTTCCAGGGTGGTCTC
>DASXMM010000381.1:0-5405 GCA_036495665.1 Candidatus Acidiferrum sp.
TGCCGGATGTCGTCCAGAACACAATCTGGCCGCCGTTGCGTTTCCGGCAATTGTCAAACACGCGCGAGAGAGGCGAGAATAGAACCCTTATGTCCAATCATGATTTGGCAATTGTCATCCTTGCCGCAGGAAAAGGCACGCGGCTGAAGTCGAGCGTTGCGAAGGTTTTGCACCGCGCTGGAGGACGCACGCTCATCGAGCACGTTGTCCGGGCATGCGCGCCACTGGGCGCCAAGCAAACGCTCGTCGTCGTGGGCCACCAAGCCGAGCAAGTTGCCGCCACCGTCGAGCCATTCGGAGCCGAGACAGTCTTGCAGCAGCCGCAGCACGGAACCGGGCATGCCATGCAAGTCGCACGCAGAGCGCTGGGCCGCGCGAAACTTGTTGTTGTTCTGCCGGGCGACGCCCCGCTGATTCGCACGGAGACGCTTAAGTCTCTCGTCGCCGCGCATCGCAAGGGAAACGCCGCAGCCACCATTTTGACTGCTGTGCTTGCCGATCCGTCCGGCTACGGCCGCATTCTGCGAAAGTCCGAAACAGCCGTTGGAGCCATTGTCGAAGAATCGCAGCTCACCGAGGAACAGCGCGAGCTGAACGAGATCAACTCCGCGATTTATTGCTTCACGCTGGACAAGCTTTGGCCTGCTTTGGCTCGCGTGAAACCCAACAACAAGCATCGCGAGCTGTACCTCACCGACACCATCGCCACAATGACTGCCGGAGGCGAGACCGTTCTTGCCGAAGTCGCCCCCGATTCCCGCGAAATTCTAGGCTGCAACACGCGCGCGGACTTGGCGGAAGTGGACCGCGTTTTTCGCGAACGCAAACGCGCCGCATTGATGGATGCCGGCGTCACCATTCAATTGCCCGAAACAGTACTGATCGATCCTGAAGTAACAGCTGGCGAAGATACCGTGATTGAGCCTGGCGTGCAGCTTTTGGGCAAAACCAAAATCGGCGCGCGCTGCACCATTCGAAGTGGAAGCGTGCTTACCGACGCTCTTCTCGGCGACGAAGTGACTGTCGAGCCTCATTGCGTCGTCGCACAAAGCCGCCTCGATGATGGTGTGATCATAGGACCGTTCGCGCGTTTGCGGCCCGACAATCACCTGAAGGCCGGCTCCCGCATTGGCAATTTCGTCGAGCTAAAAAAAAGCACGATCGGCGAAGGCACCAAGGCGATGCACTTGACGTACCTGGGCGATACGAAAATAGGCGCAAAATCGAATATCGGCGCCGGTACGATTACCTGTAACTACGACGGCTTTCACAAGTTCCCAACGTCGATCGGTAACAAGGTGTTCATCGGAAGCGACAGCGCGCTCGTCGCACCGGTCCGCATTGGCGACGGCGCTTATGTAGCGGCGGGCTCGACCATCACAGACAACGTTCCTTCGGACGCCTTGGCGATCGCGCGAGGGCGTCAAGCAAACAAGCTCGGCTGGGCGTCAAAAAAGCGCCGCGAATCAGCCGCTGCGGAAAAGCCCGGCAACAGAAAGCCTTCTCGTCCCCGAAAAAAATCCAAGCCACGGCGGCCCGCCAAAAAACGACGCTAGGTCTCGAATCGGAGGTACGCAAATCGCAGAACCGCACACCCAACACAAGCAGTTCGCTTGAAATGACTAATCGTCAATTCTTAGTGCCAAATGTTGTTTCTGCCAGGGTGATTGGATGTGCCGCACGGGTCGGAGGGAAGGGTGCCAAGAAAAATCTCACTACAAAAAAGAGTAGACCGAAACGGTAGTTCGCTCAAAATCGGCGACAAGATACGTGTGAGGGGGATTCCGCCCGACGTCCAACACTATCATGACGACGAGGAACTAGAGACAAGCACTGTTTTTGAACGATGCCTCGGGGGAACGTTTGCCATTCATGATTTCGATGAGAATCGAGTCGAACTTGAAGTTGGCCAAGTCATGGGAAGGCCAGCGTATGAACACTCGATCTGGTTGGAGCCGGAGTTCATTGAACTTGTCTCGCAAAAGAAGAAGCCGCGGTTAGCGGCCAACAAGAAGCAAACGAAACACAAGCGTGTGCTAAAATAAAAGTTCCCCGGATGCCACACGGAGCCAATACGCAATGAAATTCGGAGTCGTCGTCTTTCCCGGATCGAATTGTGATCACGACGCCTTTTACGCGCTCGCCAACGTTCTCCACAAACCCGTCGAGTTCATCTGGCACCAATCGCAGGATCTCGCGAATTGCGACGCCATCATCCTGCCCGGCGGCTTCGCTTATGGCGACTATCTCCGCACCGGCGCGATCGCGCGCTTCTCTCCCGTGATGAAGTCTGTAGAAAAATTTGCTAATTCCGGCGGCATGGTTCTCGGCATCTGCAATGGCTTCCAAATTCTGTGCGAAGCCGGTCTGCTTCCTGGCGCCATGATGCGCAACAGCGGCCTCCGCTACATCTGCCGTCACGTCCACATCCGCGTCGAACAAACGGACACGCCCTTCACCAGCACCGCGCAGCGCGGCCAAATCCTGAAAGTCCCCATCGCCCACAACGATGGCAACTTCACCTGCGATGAAGCAACGCTCGCCGGCCTCGAGAAAAATCGCCAGGTCGTCTTCCGCTACACCACTCCCGACGGAACCGATGACGCCGCCGGCAATCCCAACGGCTCGATGAACAACATCGCCGGCATCTGCAATCGCGAACGCAACGTCGCCGGCCTCATGCCCCATCCCGAGCGCGCTGTCGAATCCGCGCTCGACTCCGCCGATGGCCTGGTCATCTTCAAATCGATGGTCGAAGCGCTCGTCGGCGCTGCAAAGGCCACCGCGTGAAGAAGGAAGAACTCTCCGACCTGAGCTACGAAGACTTTGTTCAGGCTCGCGAGCGACACTGGCAGCAAAAAGCGAACGCTGCTCCGCAAGCTGTGGTTCAACCGGAAAATGGCGCGGTCGCCAAGACTGAGACCAGCGGCAAGTTCATGCTGTATTCGCCGGGACCGGAAGGCTTCTTCGCTGTATTTGAAGATTCCGGCGACTCCGGCTGGTTCTATCTCTACGGAGCAAAGCAACACGCAATTTTGAAGTCCGCGCTCATTTACAATCGAGCGAATGTTCTCGTCGACGAGGACGTAGTCGACATCGGCTGGGCGCCAGACGGGTCGGTTTGCGGACTCGCAGTATGGGGCGAATTTCGCGCCTTTCTCGGCGTCTCAAACGCCGTGGAACTACGCAAACCAGTGAGAGACGCGGAAGAACGGGGCATTCCTTCCAGCGAATGGCCGGCCGGTTTCGATCGCTATCTCGAAACAAAAATAGACTGAAGGACCACGAATCGTACAAATGGCTACTGCAAGCGCCGAAATCATAGTCACTCCCGAAATCGCCGCCGAACACGGCGTCACGCGCGATGAATATGCTCGGATCCAGCAAATCCTCGGCCGCGATCCCAACATCACTGAGCTCGGCATCTTCAGCGTGATGTGGAGCGAGCACTGCTCCTACAAATCCAGCAAAGTCCATCTCAAGCGCTTGCCCACGCGCGGCAAGCTGGTTGTGCAAGGCCCCGGCGAAAACGCTGGCGTAGTAGACATCGGCGATGGCCTGGTCGCCGCGTTCAAAATTGAATCGCACAATCACCCAAGCTACGTCGAACCTTTCCAGGGCGCCACGACCGGCGTCGGCGGCATCCTCCGCGACATTTTCACGATGGGCGCGCGCCCCATCGCCGTCCTCGATTCACTCCGCTTCGGACCCATCACGCCCGAAGGTGACGTGGACGCACGCTCTTCCGTTGTAGGGGCGCAGCATGCTGCCCCCGAGCCCGGCAACCAACCATCTGATTCAGCAACTCTCTCAGCCAACCGCCGCATCCTCGACGGCGTAATCCGCGGCATCGGCCACTACGGCAACTGTTTCGGCGTCCCCACCATCGGCGGCGAAGTGAACTTCGAGCCGTGCTACTCGCAAAATCCGCTGGTCAACGCCCTGGCCCTCGGCATCGCGCGCAAAGAAGAAATCTTCCTCGCCAAAGCTAAAGGTCTCGGCAATCCGGTGATTTATGTCGGTGCGAAAACCGGCCGCGATGGCATCCATGGCGCATCCTTGCTTGCTTCCGCCGAATTCACCGAAGAGTCCAAACAAAAGCGCCCCAACGTTCAAGTCGGCGACCCGTTCATGGAAAAGCTTCTGCTGGAAGCGTGCATCGAAGCCATGCACACCGGCGCAGTCGTCGCCATCCAGGACATGGGCGCCGCGGGCCTCACCTGCTCCACGATGGAGATGGCCTCCCGCGGCGGCACCGGCATCGAAATCGATCTAGCCAAAGTTCCCCAACGCGAAACCGGCATGACCCCCTACGAAATCATGCTCAGCGAATCCCAAGAGCGCATGCTCCTCGTCGCGGAAAAAGGCCGCGAACGTGAAGTCCTCGACGTTTTCAAAAAGTGGGGACTCGATGCAGTCGTCGTGGGCACGGTCACCGACGGTGGCATCGCAAAGGTCTTGAATCACGGCCAGGTCGCCGCGGAAATTCCTGCGCATCCACTAGCCGAAGAAGGCCCCGTTTACCGTCGACCGATCGCGCAGCCGCCGCTCCGCCGCGAAACGCCCGCCGATTGGTTTCACTTCGCTTCCGAAGGCACAAATCTCGCCGCAAATTTTACGAAGTTGCTCGCATCGCCAGCCATCGCCTCCAAACGCTGGATTACAGAGCAATACGACACCAGCGTCCGCACCAACACGCTGGCAGGCCCCGGCGCAAGTGACGCCGCCGTGGTCCGCATCAAAGATCCTCAAACCGGCATCGTAAAACGCGCCCTAGCCTTGGCCACGGACGGAAACGGCCGCTGGTGCCAACTCAATCCGCGCGTCGGCGCAATGCACGCGGTAGCCGAAGCCGCTCGCAACGTCGCTGCATCCGGCGCGCGCCCCATCGCTGCCACAAACTGCCTCAATTTCGGCAGCCCCGAAAAACCCGAAGTCATGTGGCAATTCAGCGAAGCCATCGACGGCCTGACGGTCGCCTGCACCGAACTGGGCACGCCCATCACCGGCGGCAACGTCAGCTTCTACAACGAAACTCTCGGCAAATCCATCTATCCAACCCCGGTCATCGGCATCCTCGGCATCCTCGAGGACGCCAATCGCGTCCTGAAAATCGCCTTCCGCAGTGCAGGCGACGTAATCGTTCTCCTAGACGGTCAAGTGAGCCATGAAGTCCCCGCGGCAACCACAAAAGGTCATTCCGAGCGAAGCGAGGAACCTGCTTTTTCCTTGTCCACCGCCGCCCAAGAATTCTCCTCGAGCGAATACTCAAAATCGATCGCCCACATCGTCTCGGGCGAACGACCCGCCATCAATCTAGCCGCCGAAAAACACCTAATCGACTGCCTGGTCGCCCTAGCCAATGAAGGCACTCTCCAGTCCGCCCATGATATTTCCGACGGCGG
>DASXMM010000382.1:0-2679 GCA_036495665.1 Candidatus Acidiferrum sp.
CCTGACGCTCGACAACATCGACAAAGTCGAAATCGTGCGCGGCGCCGAAAGCGCCATCTACGGCACCGACGCCGTCTCCGGCGTCATTCAACTCTTCACGCATCGCGGCGAAACGCGCGTCCCGGAGTTCAGCGTCTACAGCGAAGGCGGCAGCTTCGGCTCGGGCCGAGGTGGCGCGCAGATTAGCGGCCTGCTCGGCGCGTTCGATTACTCCGCCGCCGCTTCGTATTTCCAAACTGACGGCCAAGGACCCGACGACGATTTCCTCAACCGCACGCTGTCCGGCAATTTCGGCTACACCATCAGCGACACCAACCAACTCCGCCTCACTATTCGCAACAACGACAGCATCGCCGGCATTCCCGGGCAAACCATCTTTGAACCGCCGAATCTCGATCAGCGATACGCGCAGCATATCTTCAGCTCCAGCGCCCGCTGGGATTTCGCCACCGGCAAGCACTGGCGGCACCAAATCAGTGGTGGCGAGTCTTACACCTCGCAAGTGAACGACAATCCACTGCAAAGTTTTTTCGCCACCGATCCAAACGCGTTCTGCCCGCAGACCAATCCCGCGGCCGTGGCAACCGCCGAATTTTGTGATTTTCCTGGCAACAGCCGCTTCGCCTACAATCGCGCCAACGTTTCCGCGCAAACGAGCTATCTACTTTCGAATTTCGGAGTGACCGCCGGCTACGAATACGAGGTCGAAAATGCCTTCCTCACCTCCGTCAACGTCCCCCACGCGCGCCGTAACAATCAAGCGGGCTTTCTCGATTTCCGCTACCGCCCGCATCCGCGTGCTTCTCTGAACTTCGGGGGCCGCGCCGAAGACAACGCCAATTTTGGCACGCGCGTCGTTCCCCGTGCCGGCGCATCGCTGGTGCTTCTCTACGGCAAGGGCATGCGCGGCGACACTCTTTTTCGCGTTTTCTACGGCGAGGGAATCAAGGAGCCGCGGTTCGACCAGATCTTCGGCGACAACTTCGGCGACTTCGGCAACCCCTCGCTGAAGCCCGAAGCCAGCAAAACCTGGACCGTCGGTCTCGACCAAAAGCTGCTAAGCGACCATGTCCGCGTCTCGGTGGAATATTTTTCCAGCCGCTTCTATGACATGGTTACGTTTGCGTTTTGCGAGTCTTCCAACAATTTCTGTGACCTTACAACTCCGGTCGTGCCCAGCGGTTTCGGATACTTTTTCAATACCGACATCGCTCGCGCCCGCGGATTCAATCTCACCGGAGAAACCCGTTTCACCCATTGGCTGAACCTCGCTGGCAACTACACCTACGACGACAGCCGCGTGATCAAAACTGCTGACGCCTTTGACCAGACCGAACTGCCCGGCAACCATCTTCTGCGCCGCCCCGTGAACTCCGGCTCGCTCACGATAAACGCCGCATTCCGCCGCCTCAACGTCACGCTCGGTGGCTATTTCACCGGCGTGCGCACCGACAGCGATTTTCTCGGCCTCGGCCTCACGCACAACCCCGGCTACGCCCGTTTCGATTTGTCCGGCAGCTACCGCGTCGGCCACGGCGTCACATTCTACGCCCGCGCCACGAATCTCTTCGACAAGCAATATCAAGACGCTCTTGGCTACCCTGCGCTAGGCCGCGACATGCGCGCCGGCGTGCGCTACACCTTCAATGGACACAACTAACCCATGAGCGGCGTGGAACCCATTCTCTTCTGTTGGAGCGGTGGCAAAGACAGCGCCATGGCCCTCCACACACTTCTCCAAGAAAATGAATTCCGCGTCGCCGCGCTCCTCACCACCGTTACCGAAGGCTACGAGCGCATCAGCATGCACGGCGTCCGCCGCGAACTTCTCGAGCGGCAAGCTCACTCCATCGGCTTGCCGCTTCACGAAGTCCGCATCCCGCCGCAATGCGTCAACCCCACTTACGAAGCGCGCATGGAAGCCGCACTCCGCACGCACTTCGATCAAGGCGTCCGCAAAGTAGCCTTCGGCGACATTTTTCTCGAAGACCTCCGCGCCTACCGCGAAAAAAATCTCGCGCGCGTCGGCATGACCGCCCTCTTTCCCATCTGGAAACGCGACACTCGGGAACTCGTCCGCGAATTCCACGCCAATCGCTTTCGCGCCATCGCCGTCTGTATCGACCCCAAAATCCTCGCCCCCAGCTTCGCCGGCCGCGAACTCGACGATTCGTTCTTCCGCGATCTCCCGCCCCACGCCGACCCTTGTGGCGAAAATGGTGAGTTCCACACCTTCGTCTTCGACGGCCCCATTTTTCACTCTCCGATCCACGTCCGCACCGGAGAAATCGTCAATCGTGATGGTTTTGTATTTTGCGATTTACTGTCTACAATGGAGAAGGCAACAAAATGAATACGCAACTCTCTCAAAACGAAAATCTGCTCTATCGCACCCTGCTCGCCGTCGTCATGATCGCTTTTTGCGCCGCGCTTCGTGTAGCTCCGCATCCGTGGAACTTCACGCCCGTTGGCGCCATGGCCATATTCTCCGGCGCAATCATCCGAGACCGCCGCCTCGCGTTTTTCGTCCCCATCCTCACGCTTTTCCTGGGCGACATTTTTATCGGCTTCCACAAACTGATTCCTATCGTCTACGCCAGCTTCCTCGTCAGCGTAGCCATCGGCTTTTGGTTGCGCGATCGCCGCACCGCACCACGCATCGCCGGAGCCACCCTCCTC
>DASXMM010000383.1:0-8222 GCA_036495665.1 Candidatus Acidiferrum sp.
TCCATGCGTGCTGGCTTTTGCTTGCCTAAAGCACTAATAGCCCAGCCCCTACAACGTTCCCCTGATTCGACCCGGGACGGTACAATTGTATCCTGACCCCTGTCAGGAGAGAGGAAGCGACAGCAGTGCCAAAGGTGAACCCAACCCGACCGTATTCCGCCCCCGAACCGTCCCGTTCCGGACGGCTTCTGAGACACGTTCGCTTTGTGGCGGTCCTAGTACTGCTTGGTTTTTGCCTGTCACCCGCTCCGTCCTGCGCCGACGTCGGCGTTCTCCTCAACGAGTCCCTCGACACAGGTTTCGCCCGAATTTCCGGTTCCGGCCATAGTGCCGTCTATTTCTCGCGCATCTGCGCCGAAACACCCATAAAGCTCCGCCTCTGCCGTCCCGATGAGCAGGGCTCCGTCATGAGCAATTACACGACGCTAGGTGAAGACCAGCCCTTTGAATGGAACGTTGTTCCGCTATCCGTCTATTTATACGGTGTCGAGGATCCGCAAAACCGGCCGCTCTTTGGCTCGCAAAAAATCAAGCACGCCCTTGAGGAAAGGTATCGGGTCAACTTTTTGTCCGGCTATTGCGATAGCGCAACCTGCCGCACGAGCGATAAAGCTGAGTGGCGCGAAATGGTCGGCGCCACCCTTGAGCGCAGCCTCTATATCTTCGTCGTCGAAACCTCGGAGGAGCAGGACCGCGCCTTCATCGACCATTTCAATAACCGCCCGAATCAAAACCGCTTTAACGGTATTACGCGAAATTGTGCCGAGTTCTCGCGTGGCGTTCTCAATACCTACTATCCCCATGCGGCCAGGGCCGATTACTTGAACGACTTCGGCCTGATCACTCCGAAAGCCATCGCGCGCTCCTTCGACCACTACGCCGAGCGGCATCCCGAAGCGCATCTTCGCGTCCTACATTTCGCGCAACTCCCGGGCACCATCAAGCGCAGCACGGAGTGCCGCAACGCCGACGAGCAGCTCTACCACTCGAAGAAGCTCCTCGTTCCCATGATTCTTTTCGCGGATCACGAACTGCCCTTCATCGCTGCTTCCTATTTGCTGACGGGCCGCTTTAACCCCGAGCATGAACTGGAGCAGCATCCCACCGTCGAAGCCGCCGACATCAAGGTAGAAATTCGGGACGCCAAGGCGGAGACCGACGTCGCTCGTAAAGAACAACTGGAAGCTGTCGTCATCCGGCAAAGTGCGCAGGTCGTAGGCACCGCCAAGGAATGGAAGGAATATCGCGAAGCTTTTGGCCCTCTTGCGGACGAAGCGATTACCCGCGAGATTATTCCCAACCGCGAAGCTCTCAACCGTCTTTTCAAGAGCCTCGATCGCGACGGCACGCTTTCCGTTGACGCCAATGGCGCGCTATGGCTCAAGATAGCGCAAGGCGGCAAACCCTCGAAAGTCGGCCTCAGCGGCAGCAATCTTTTCGCCGGCGGCACCGATTCTCAGTTGGCGTATGCCCTTACGCTGGCCCGTGCCAATCACTACCTGAATAGTCCCAAGCACAGCCGCGAGATCATGCCCGACTTCAAAAACGACTGGGCTCTTCTGCAATCAGCCCGCCTGAATAGTTCCACTTCGACCGCGGCTGACACTCCAGATTTGATTAGCCCGCGCGCCACGCCCGTCTCGTTCAACCCCATTCAATAAGCGCATTATGTGAGCCCGAATTAGCCTGGTCCTGTGAGTACTAAAGCATTCCTCCCATCTTTTTTTCTCCACCTACCGTTTTTTCCTTTTTATTTGCGCGACTTTATTCTTGCTTCTTTCATCTTTACTGATATAGCTTCGCGTCACGGTGCAGCGTATGCGTCCGTCGTTCCGGATCTTCTTGTTGGTTTGTTCCTTGGCCCTTGTCTCAGGCGAGGCGAGTTCAAAGCCACCCGCCACTACTGCAAGCGCAACCTCCGCATCTCCCGTCTTGGTCATCGGATTTGTCGGCGGTTTTGTTCGTCACGACGATCGGGTTCACACGGAAGTCCAGTTAGTGGAACGCCTTCGCGAAGAATACGCACCTGCTGCTTTCGTCCAGACGTTCGAGAATCACCGCGGCAAAGAGGCCCACGACGTCGTTCTTCGCCTGTTGGATACCAACCGAAAGGGAAAGCTTTCTCCCGAGGAAAAGCAGAACGCCCGCATCATTATTTTTGGCCATAGCTGGGGCGCTTCGGAAACCGTCGAACTCGCCCGCCAGCTTGAAAAAGATGGCATCCCGGTGATCCTGACCATCCAGGTCGATAGCGTCTCGAAGCGGGGCGAAAATGACGCTCTAATCCCGCCGAATGTTGCGCAGGCGATCAATTTTTACCAGCTCGACGGCATGCTGCACGGCCAGCCCCAGATTCGCGCCGCTGATCCCGCCCGCACCCGAATCCTCGGCAATTTCCGTTCTGATTACAAATCCAAACCTCTCAGTTGCGGCCAATATCCCTGGTGGGACCGCCTTCTCATGAAACCCCACATCCAGATCGAGTGTGACCCCGCCGTCTGGAACCAGGTTGAATCGCTCATACGCTCGAACTTGTCCCTGGAAGCCCGTGTCCCGCAGCCCGCCGAAATCAATTCCGCAGCCTCGCCTCTTAAGTGAACGCTTGGCTCCCGAAACGCTCCGTAACAGACGGCTCGCAACATGCCCTATTTGATAACCGCGTCCTGTACACAGCCGTCTGTAAAAAATGTTATTCCCAGTGTAGCGCGGGATCTCCTTTCGCCTGTGTCAAGGCGCCCGAAAATGTGTTGCCCGTAGCCTATGTCTCCAGCCCGATCAACCTCATCAGTTCCAGCGCATTGCTCTTCTCCACCACTCCATCGCGCAGCTTGTAATCAAACTTCATCTTCCCGTCCACCACCTGATCCTCGAAATGCATGTTCCGCAAAACATTCCCCACCGCCGCCGCAATTTCCGTCAACGCCAGATCATGCGTTGTCACAATCCCAATCGCCCGCCGCTTCAAAAGCCCCTGAATCAAGCCTTCCGCCCCAATCCGCCGATCTTTTGAATTGGTTCCCTCCAGCAACTCATCGAACAAAAACACCATCGGTAGCGCTCCATTGGCCGCGTCAAACACTTTCCGGATATGCAAAATCTCCGTATAAAAACTCGACCGCCCCTCCTGCAAAGAGTCCGTGCTGCGAATCCGCGTTCCGATCCCGAGAGGCGTCAGCCGCAGCCGTTTGCCGCGAATCGGCGCCCCAGTCATCGCGAGCACCGTGTTGATACCCACGACGCGCAAGAACGTGCTCTTCCCAGACATGTTCGACCCGCTCACGAGCAAAACGCGAGTCTGCGCATCGAGCTTCACACTGTTCCGCACGCATTTTTCCGCTGCGATCAGCGGATGTCCTAGTTCCTCGCCGTCGAAGAATCCCAAGCCCTCTTCCGCGTCCACGAATTCCGGAAATGGATCCGCCGCATGTTCATACGAATACGTCGCCAGCGAAAGCAACGCCTCCATCTCTCCCGTCAACTCCGTCCACCGCCGCATCTTCGCGCCCCACGTCCGCCGCCATGCTTCCGCCGCCATCCCCACCTGTACGCTGTAGAGAAAAGGCAGCTCAGACATTTTTCCAATCGCACTGTCGCTCGCATCGATCCAATTGACGATCCGCGCAAACTTCCGAATCGCCAACGAAGCCGGCTCCTTCCCGTCCTTCAATTCCATGGCCAGCGCTTGCAAGCGCGGTGCCGCGAAGGATTCTCGCTCCACCCGCTCCAGAATCTCCGAAAAAAGCAGCAAACCTTCGGCGTTGCAATCCACTCCCTCAATCACGCCGTGCGCCTTGCGCCGTAGCCACGCCAGAATCACTGCCTCCACCGCCATCACGCCCAATAGCGGCGAAATCGTCCCCGTTTTAAACCAATAGAGAATCCCCGCACCCGCCATAATCGCCAGCACCGCCGCGATAACCCGCCAAACTCCGCGCGGCAAAATCGATTTCTGCTCCGCCCAATCCACCAACGATTCCGGATTCATCCGCGCGCTCAACTCTTCTCCAGCCACGGCCAGATCCTCGCGCAAATCCAATTTCTCGCGCAGCTCCGCAATCAATTTCTGCCGCTCGCGAATCTCCCCGACTTGCGATCCTTCGCGCAGCCACAGCGCCAACCGGTTCTCACCCATCGGCAATCGCGCAGTAGAAAGCAATTCAAACAAACACCCGCGCCCGAAAAGATCCAAATCCTCCGCATAAACATGATTCGCATCCTTGAATCGTTCCCCGGTCTGCCCGCTCCCGGCCCAGCGATCCTCTATCCGTGCAATCCCGCGCCGGTAAAACTCCGCCGCCGTATTCGCACGCTCCTTCGCCTGCAAGACGCGCCCATGCAAAATCGTCAGCAAAAAGTAAGCCGCCGCCGGCGCGATCAACCAATAAGCTGTCACCACCTGTCGTGCCAAAACCAGCCACAAAAGCCCCAACCCCGCCGCAATCACGAGCAGCTTCGCGTAGCCAACGCGCAGGTGCAAACGATCCTTCTCCGCAACTGCGCCCAGGTATTTCTGCAGCCGCTTCTCGTACTCCGCCTTTGGCTCAGCCACTTTCCCTCTCTAGTCGATTTATCTCACGCCCATGTAGCGGCGGGGTTTTAGACCCGCAACCCGCCGCCCGATGAGTCTAACTCAGGTAGCACAGCCACTCTTGGCTGTGCTCTTATCGCGCCACCTGTGAACAGACGCATAGTCCTGCCGTTTTGTGCTCTTTTGTCGCGCTGCCACAGATCGCAGTGCTCGCCGTCAAACACCACTCTGCCGCCCGAGCAGGCATCCTAGAAAATGTCTTTGTTTGATTTAGTCGAAGAGAAAACAAAACATCGCGTACGTCCCGATTGCCGACCCTACGTCCTGACCCAACTCCCTTTCGTCTCCAGTTGCGTGCAGGAATCACATCCCTCGACGCCGCAACACCACGCCGCACCGGATTCGCCCGCTCGATCTCTGCGCCGGTACAACCACGTCCCATGCCGCTCGCACTTCAAAGTGTTCACCCCCGGTTCCTCAAGTGGATTCACGCGATCCGGCATTCCGATCAACGTGTGGTATCCGTGAGCCAGGTCGTATCGCACCGCGCACCCTTCGTGGCCGCAATGATACGAAGGCCGGTTATCCGTGCCCGAAGGAAGTCCGCTCGCTTCATACCGCATCACTTTATTATCCCGCGAGCAAAGCGGCTCCATGCCGGGATTAAGTTTGTAAGCCTCAGCAGGTTGCGTCGTCATGGCATCCCCTCAAGTAGGATGCCCGCAAACAAGCAAAGGACGCGCCGCCAGGTGCTCGTCGTTCTTCAGATCTTCATCCAACTCCACTCCTTCGAATACGGCACGCGGCTCATCCGGTACCCCGACTTGACGCCGGTGACTACATGATCGCTCCAGTTAAATCCAACGCCGGCCCTCGGATCGTAGAGTCCCGGCTCCTCGGAAAAGCACATCCCGCGCTTCAGCACCGTGTGATCGCCCAGCGCCAAATAAGGCGGCTGGTGCCCCTCCGATCCTTCGCCATGCGCCGGCCGGTGGTAAATGAAGTCCTGCACTCCCTGCGCCACCTGGTACTTGTGAATCTCGAACGCGACGCTCGAGCACGTCGCGCCTTCCTTCTGCAATTCCACTTGCATGTCGCAGGTGTGCTGGCTCACTTCCCAAAGCTTCCGCATGTGCGCATCAAACTGTCCCGCATCATCCGCAAGGATATACATGCGATAGTTTTCTCCGCCATGCCCGCCGATGTACGCGTCGCCATCGACTTGCAGCGGCATGTTGCGCGCGATCTTGTTAAACCGCGGCTGATTCGGATGCGGGTACGCGCACAGACGCCCAACGCGGCAATCAATCTCCACACTGGCTGCAACGCCGTGATGCGGCAATCCATTCGCCAGGTCCAACTCCGAATACAAAATATTGTTGATCCAAAACGTGCTCGCGACCGCGACCTCATAATCCGTCACGTCGGTTCCGTACGTCAGGATGTAGTCCCGCGCGTAGGCGTGCGCGCGGTCAAAGTAGATGTACGCTCGCCGCGTCAATGCAAGCTCTTCCGGCGTTTTCACTTCGCGCATATCCAGCAGCACGTCGCTGACGTCCACAAACTTTACCTTCGGCAGAATTTTCTTGGCCGTCGCCAATTCGTCCGCGTAGAGTTTTCCGTCGATCCCAATTTTGTTTCCCTGCACGCCCTTTGCTTTGATTCCTTCGAGCAGCATCTGGAACAAGTCCACGGTCTTTCCCTGCACCACTTTCCCTTGCTCCGGGAATCCTCCCTCGGCGTGCTTCGTATCGAAATATTCCCAGCCGCCGCCGAACCACCAACCCTTCACCATGTCGCGGTCCAGCGCCGGGTAGAGATACCAGGGATCGGCATCGCCTGCGTTCATAAAAAGAACTTGCGGCCGCTCCGTGTGCGTGTGCCAGTAGCCCGTCAAATAAATAATGTTCAACTGATCGCGCGCCGCGAATGCGTGAATATCTTTTTGCGCGAGCTGCTCTTTGAAACGCGCGACCGTTCGCTTGTTCCACTCCAGCGGCAAACGGTCCACTTTCGCGGGTTCCGGCGGACCTTCTTCGGCGGGCGTCGGACCGAGCAGCAACTTTTCGCTGGTGCCAAGAGCGCGGCTCTTCACCATTTCCGCCAGCGAACCGCCCGCGCCTTGCGTTTGCATCCCATCGATTTTGTCCATTCGCTTGAAAAGCCCGCCACCCAGCAGCGCAAGACCTCCACCCGTCAAAATGTCCCGCCGGTTCCGATTCATTTTTCCTCCAGGCATCTGCACAATCCGCACACAAAAGCAGTTTTTCCGAGCAAAACGCGCCCTTGTTTTTCGATTAGCTCGAAGGCCCGAAGTTACTTCTGTCCGACAACTTCGTCCCACTCGCGTTTGCTTCGCTCCAGCAGCGAAGGCACATCCTCGCGCAACAAGAAGCGCTGGTGGACCAATTTCATGGCCGCTTCCGCGAATTTGCCCAGATACTCATCGCGCGAAGCGTACCGCTCCGCAACCGAAAGCCGCGGATCGCCGGTTTTCTCGCGTTCCGCAGCGGTCTTCGCGAAAGGAATAAACGAACCATAAAAACTGAGCCGCAAATCGGAAAGCCCGATGCTGGGATCGCGCAAATTCCAACCTGTGTACGTCGCCAGCGGAACTTGCAACTCCGGCAAGCTCACACCGCCGAGATCGTTGCCATTGGCGTCCGACTGCGGAACGAGCACCACGAACGGCTTTCCAACTTTGGGCGGCTCAAAACTGACGATCCCTTCTCTCCATTGCGGGCCGAAATCGAGATGGTACGCGAGACTCACTTCATGCGGCTTGTTGACGCCGGGAATTCTCGGGAAGGCCCATTTCGCCAGGGGGACCAAAGTGGCGTCGGCAACTTTCGGGTAGGTGCTTGGCGGCGGCTCCGTGCCGTCTTTCACCCACTGATCCATATCCGTGATCATCGCACGCCAGTACCACTGCACCGGATTCGGATTGTAGCGCTGCTGGGCGTTCGAGTCGGGTGCACCGGGATTGCTTTTTGCCGGTGGAAACGCCGCAGAGAAATGCTGCAGACCGGCCAGCAAATAGACGCGCACATCGTCGTCAATCTTGGCGTCGCTCGTACCGTCCGGCGAGGTGTGAATCAGAGACGCGGCGCGGCCCCAGTATTCGTACGAGGTGTTGGTCAAAAACAGTCTTGGCGTCTTATGTGATTTGTTGGAAGCATCGAGGAGCCCGGCCGTTTCGCCGCTGGCGGGATCGGTTTCCGGGAGATCGGTAAAGGGAAACAAATCCGTCGGAAAGAAAATGCTCGAGAGCGGCTGCGCGTCGCGCGAAGGCTGCGCAAAACGATGATTGAAGCTGCCTCTTCCGGCTCCGGCGACGTGCGCGATAACGCCGTCCATCACCTGGCGGTCTTGTTCGTCGGCGTTGAAATCCTGGTAAAGAAAATGGCGGAGGAACCGGCCGCTTTGCGAAATGCCGACGGCATATACGCGATGAACGGGCGCAGTGGATTGCGGATCGTATTTCAGAAACGAAAGAAAATCGCGCACCGCCGCGAGGCCGAGGCCTGCAACGACGGGATCTTTTGCTTCGTAAACGAGTTCATAGATTTTGCCAGCCTGAAATCCGCCGTCCAGGTGAATGAAATGAGGATCGGCGGTAACTTTCGCGTCCACGGTGTGAGCAAAACTCCACTGGCTGCGCGGAATCGTTTGCCGCGGTCCATCCGGCGTGTCG
>DASXMM010000384.1:0-7887 GCA_036495665.1 Candidatus Acidiferrum sp.
TTCCTTGTTTTGCGGCAATGGCCCAAAAGGACTTGTCTCGAATCACATCCAAACCGAAGTCCCAGGATTTCGCGCACTGACGTGTCAAGTCCTGCCTGTGGACGATTTGAAAGCCGCCGGCAAGAAGATGGGATTCGTAGTCGTCCATAATTTCGAGATCGACAAACATGCCCCGCTCGATGGGTTCAATAAATTTGCGTGTTTGCGCGGCGGAAAGGCCGGGTCTCTTGAACCAGTCCGTGAGCGCAAAGACACCACCCGGTTTCAGAAACCGCGCTGCATTGGCGAAGAAATTCCGGCGATCGTGATAGTGGGAGATGGACTCGATGGACAAAAGAAGGTCAAACTGCTGCGGAAAATTTAAGTCTTCGGCGTCCATCAGAAGAAACTGCGCTTCCAACTTTGCAGCAGCAGCCGCCTTTCTGGCCATTTCCACCTGCACTGGGGAGATGGTGATACCGGTCATGCGGGCTTTGTACTTTTGTGCCAGGTAAAGGCTCGTGCCCCCGAAGCCACAACCGATATCGAGGACCTCGGAGCCGGCCTGGAGATTGGCCGACTCTGCGAGGTGCTCGATGAGTTGGACTTGCGCCAGCTCTTTCGATTCGTCGCCGCGAATCCAATAACCGTGATGGATATGTTCGCCCCAAAGCGATTGGTAGTAGGGACTGACGAAATCATAATGCTCGATAATTTTTCGCTTGTCGTTGGGCCGCGGTGGGTTGGCCGGCTGCTGGCGGAATGGCGCGATGCTCATGGTTTTTTTGCTCGCATGACTAGTCCACCCGGAACGTGACAGCACGCGAGGATACATCAAAAACAGTTCGAGACTCTCCGAAATATCGAGCAGCTAACACGAGTCCTCGCAACCTGCCCGCATTTTGCACCTCCTCGATAACCATCCATCCGGACGATGTTGACTTGCTTTCGGAATGCGGCCTAACATGGCCGGTCGGGTACCTAAACCGAATCGTGGCGCTCGGTGCTGAAATGGAAATGGATAACGCTGAGACAAACGCCGCCTCCATGGCGATGAGTTTTGGATCCCAATCCAAGCTCCGATTCCCATTTCGATGCTTGGCAATCTTGATGGGGTTGGCAAGCATGGCCGCCGCATTGCCCGTAGCCGCGCTCTCCTTCGGATGCTACGTCGCAGCCGCGTTGCTTGGCAAGATTCGCCCGCTACGCGACACGTACGAATTCCTCTCCCGGGCGTACGACCGGATCCTCGAACGGCTCGGCCAGGAAGTTCTGCGCGACCCGCGAGACACACCCGCGTTAAGACTGATGGTTTCCCTTTCGCTTACCGCCGTGCCAATCTTCGCGATCCAGCTGGTTTTAGGGAAACCTCGACTGCTGCTCGTGATCGCTTTTTATCTTTCTCTTTACGGTCTGAAGTTCCAGCGGTTTGTGAGAATGTTCAGCGCCAGCCATTTGGAGGCGCACCGGCCACACGGCTTCTTTTCGCAGAAATACGAGAAGGTCTTCGGCCGCTACCTCGAATTTTTCCTGGGGTATTTGTATGGGAACGCTCCGGAGCTGGGGCGGACTGCTCATGTATGTCTTCACCATCGAGAGAATAGCGGACCCGAAGACACCCGCACCAACATGGGCTACGATCGCAGGAGCCGGCTCGATTTCTTGTGGTATCTCTCGGAAAACATGTGGACGGTGCTGGGAATCGCTCCCTACGCCTACTTTAGAGCGCGAGGCGATGAAAAGAATCGAAAACGCATGTTATGGGGCATGGCGCGCTACTATGCTTACTTTTCGGCTGTCTTTATTTACGACTGGAGAATTGGGATCTTCTTCGTCCTCGTTCCTGTTCTTTGCATGAATTTCATCAACGCCATCACCGCCTGGGTCCAGCACGCTTTCTGCGATCCCGATCGTCCTGAGGATTATTTCGCGAATACCGTGACCGTTATGGATGAGTTGAATTTCTTGAATGAGGGATACCACCTCTGCCATCACCACCGTTCGAGCCTTCACTGGACGGAGATGCCGGTCCACTTCGAGCGGCTTCGTGACCGGATGAGAGAGTCCCGCTCGTTAGTCTTCCGGGACTTGGATTTTCTGGGACTTTTCCTGGAGCTAACTCTCTTTCACAGAATGGATGTGCTTGCCGAAAAGCTTGTCCCGTGGGAGCCGATGGATCACGAGCAGAGATTGGCCTTGCTGAGGAAGAGGACCAGCCTCCGGACTCCTTGAGTCGATCGCGAAATTGCAATAGTTGTAGGCCAAGCCCTGCGGAACTCTGTCTGTCAATGCGGTTTCGCGGAGAAGTTGGCCCCAGTACCCAGATGTCCTGATTGCCGCTGCCCATTTCTCCGCTGATGCCGTTTCTCGGTACGAATCTTCCAAGATTCTCAACAATGTGATGCGCGATTACCAACCCATTTGGCGCATCCGCTCTAGGATGAGCCCACTATATTGATTCATGTGATCGGGCCGTCGCTTCAGGGGCAACGGCAGAATTGCGGCGAGTCGGGCCGCCTGTTCTCGGTCGACATTCTGGGCCGACATTCGGTAGTAGTAACGACACGCGGATTCCGCGCCATACACACCAGGGCCCCATTCGACGACGTTGAGGTAGAGTTCCAGAATGCGACGCTTGCCGAGCACCAATTCGGCCACCGGGACAAGCGTGAACTCGGCGCCCTTGCGAAGAATCGAGCGGCCGGTTCCGAAGAATAGATTTTTTACCAGTTGCTGCGTGAGGGTCGACCCTCCGCGGATGCGGCCGCCTTCCATGTCGTCTTCAGCGGCGATTTCGATTGCCTGCCAATCGAATCCATGATGCTCGTAGAAGCGCGCATCTTCCGCAGCGATGACAGCATGTCGGAAATCGGGCGAGATTTGGCTCAGCGGAACGAATTTGTATCGTTCTTGATACGGCGTGTGGTGAATCCAAGCCTGCAAGCCGCGCTCCATGTGCACCACGGTGGTCGGTGGATTGATCCATCGAGCAGCCACAAGCATCAGCACAGCAAGCGACCAAAGAAGCGCCGCCCCGATGAGAAACCATCGAACGAACGATCGGAGAGAGCCTCTCCGATGCGGGGTCTTCGGGGGTGGGCCTGGATTTTCAATCACACCTTCAGAATAATCGTTTGGGCCGGATCGACATAGCGCCTGATTGGTCGGCAAGCCGTCAATCTTCATGCGAGGACAGACTCTACCGCTGACGGCGTCAACTTGGCACACGTGGGATTGAAACGCGCCAGCTGCGGCAAAACATCGGAAAGTTTTCTTAAGCTCTCAGTGGAAGTGTCCGCTTTTTGCATGTCGGTCGGAAAAATTACTGAATTGCCCTCGCGGTTCACGTTTGCCGGTGGTACTCTACGCTCCCAACCAAGAGGCACCGCCGGTGCCCGTCTTCTCCCAAACGAATGGGACACCTCCGAACACAATCCCGCAAAGGAGATGCTATGGTCCGAAGAATCGGTCTGTTTCTGCTGACCATCGCCGCGATTCTGTCGATCGCGACCGTCAATTCTCAAGCGCAGTCCGTGATGACCCGTCATGTGCGCGAGGTATCTCGCAACGGTCGAGCGAAGTCTCTCGGACACCTTCCCGCAAGCCAGATTTTGCAGCTGAATATAGTTCTGCCTTTGCGCGATCAGACAGGGCTGGCTTCATTTCTGAAGCAACTCTACGATCCGGCCAGCCCTTCCTACCGGCATTTCCTCACCGTGAAACAGTTCACCCAACGGTTTGGTCCAACCCAGAAAAGTTATGACGCTGTGGTTAGTTTCGCGAAAAAGAATGGCTTCACCATCACGGGGGGCACTCCCGATGGCATGGATGTGCAGGTCAAGGGTCCTGTTTCAGCTATCCAGAAAGCTTTCCATATAACCATGCGCACCTACCAGCACCCCACCGAGAACCGTACTTTTTACTGTCCAGACAAGGAGCCCACCACGAGCCTGCCATTCCCCCTCTGGCACATCTCCGGTTTGGACAACTACTCCATTCCTCATCCCTTATTCGTCAAGAAGAGCGACTACGCCAAGGCCCATGGCATGAGGCCCGAGGACGTTGTCCCCTATGCCACCACCGGCTCCGGTCCTTCGGCTTCCTTCCTCGGCAGCGACATGCGCGCGGCTTACTACGGTGGGACGGCGCTGACCGGCGCTGGCCAGAACCTCGGACTCTTCGAGTTCGTCGGCACGGATCTGTCTGACTTGACCACCTACTTCAACAATGTCGGTCAAACGAACAGTGTTCCGATTGCCCTATTTTCCGCGGACGGCACCAGTACGACCTGCTTCGCTTCAAACAACTGCGATGACACGGAGCAGACCCTCGACATGACCCAGGCCGTCGGCATGGCGCCGGGACTGGCAAGTCTGGTGATGTACATTGGAACCACCGACACCGCAATTATCAGCGCCATGACGTCCCACTCCCCGCTGCCAACCACGATTGGTTGTTCCTGGGGCTGGACACCGGCGGATCCAAACACGCTTGCCCCTTACTTCGAGCGCATGTCAGCGCAAGGCCAAACCTTCTTTTCGGCTTCGGGCGACAGCTCCACCTGGTCGGCCACCAACGAAGTTTGGCCATCCGACGATGCCAATGTCGTTTCCGTCGGTGGCACGGACTTGATCACCTCCAGCCCCGGTGGCCCCTGGAAATCTGAAACCGCTTGGGTAGACAGCGGTGGCGGCATCTCCCCGGACAATATCGCCATCCCGTCCTGGCAGCAGCTATCCGGCGTAATCAACTCCAGCAACAAAGGTTCGGCGACCCTTCGCAACCGCCCGGACGTATCGGCGAACGCGAATTTTACGTTCTATGTCTGCGCCAACCAAACCACCTGCACCGCCAACGAAGATGGCGGCACCAGCTTCGCTGCTCCCATGTGGGCCGGCTACATCGCCTTGGTCAACCAGCAACTCGTTTCCATCCAGCACCAACCGATTGGCTTCATCAATCCCGCCATTTACTCCCAGAACCTCACGTCCCTCTACAGCACGGACTTCCACGACATCACCTCCGGCACATCAGGCAGCTTCTCCGCGGTCCCCGGCTACGACTTGGTCACCGGTTGGGGCAGTCCGAACGGCACCGGCCTGATCAACGCTCTTACCACAGGCCTGCCTTCTCCACCCACAGGCTTTCAAGGAGTGGTTCATTAGGACCAAGCACTTTCGACTTTGGGAAGACGCTGGGGTTTCAGTCGGTTTTTTTCAGGTCTGGTTAATTCTAAGAATCGAAGCCCACGCCCTGAAGTAAGCGTAGCGCTCCCCGTCGAGAAAGTCGTCAGCGATTCATAAAGAATTTATGAGTTTTCCTGCGCGCCGAGATAACGGTAAACACTTAGCGTGATCGTGCGGGTGTTTACCTTTCCTTTTTTGGCTCGAAGTTTTTACTTTGATCCGTTTTACCCCTGTGGTACAATGTTTCTGTAAAGTATTGCGCCTCGCACCCGCGAGGCGTTTCGTTTTTAGGCTCTCTTTGTAGCGCTGGTTTACCCTGAGTCCCCGAAGGGCATCCCGCCGGCGTTTTTGTTTTCAGTGGCACAGGCTTCAGCCTGTGTGCTTTTTTTGCTGTCACCAAATCCCAAAACTCAACTCATAGGAGAAAACTATGTCGTCTCTCAGTTCCAAGGACCGCGTGTCCCTATGCATCTTCACCTACGCCGATGGCCGCCGTTGCCGTTTACCCGAGAATCAAGAGGCACTCCCCGCGCGGGTGCCTCACCGTCGTCTTCTGAGGATGGGTCTTCGCACTTCTGCCACTACCACGCCCAAAAAGAATCCCGCGCCGCCACCGCCGATAAACTCGCCAAAGACTTAGCCGCCTTCTTCTCCGGCCACTACGTCTCCGCCAACGACGTCAGCTCCGCCGTTGCCCGCCTAATCCCCGCCGTAGTCCGCGGCGACATCAAACCCCGCACCGTAGCCTACCTGGCTCAAACCCTCCTCCAATCCATCCACCTCGCCCAGTCCGAATTCAAAGACGCCTTCGGCCAAGACGCCCTCCGCAAATCCGTCCGCTGCGGCATCACCTCCAACCATGACCGCCTCTTCCCACCCGAACCCCAAGCCGAACGCGCGCCCGAACAACCGGCGCCGCCTCCAAGCAAACCCGAGCCCGCCCAGCCACGAGCCCTAGCCGCCACTCCGTGCCCGACTCCCGCACCAACTCAAGCTGCCTCACCGTGCGCACCCGCACCCCCGCCGCAACCCACTCCATCCCCAATCGACTCACCAGCAAATGTGACTCAAACCCCAACCCAGCCACCTCCTCCCAGCAATCCGTCGCCAACCGCACCGCCCGCTCGCCCACAACGTCCACCGTCGCCACACAAGGACCCCTACGAAACCCGCTACGACGCCGACCGTTATCATTTCCCCGAAAAAGCCTTTTAGAATCAATACTTACAAACCCATCCCGCAACTGTTGCGTACAAGGAACTTACCGGCACACTAAGTCATTTATATGCAACACTTACAAAAATTTAAGGGGGTGTTAGCTAGCTGAACCGCGGCCGCCGCGTCGGCGCCAAAACATCCGTCCGCAGCAAATCGTCTTGCGTTTCCCGCCGTCGTATCAGCTTCGTTCGCGTACCGTCGACCAGAACCTCGCTCGGCCGCGTCCGCGCATTGTAGTTCGAAGCCTGGCTCATGCCATAAGCACCAGCAATCCAGATCGCCAGCACATCGCCGGTCTTCACTTCGCCCAGCGGCCAGTCATGCAGGAGGCAATCTCCCGTCTCGCACACGGGCCCGACAATGTCCACCCGCTCCGCCGACGCCTTGGCGGCACCAACCTCGCGCGAGATCCGCGTAATGGGATGAATCGCCCCATAAAGCGCCGGACGCAGCAAATCATTCATCGCCGCATCCACGACAACGAACGTCTTGCCGCGATTCCGCTTCGTGTAAATCACGCGCGTCAGCAAAATCCCCGCCGCCGCGATGATCGATCGCCCCGGCTCCAAAAGGAGGTGCAAACCCAGCG
This sequence comes from Candidatus Acidiferrum sp., assembly GCA_036495665.1. Taxonomy (GTDB): domain Bacteria; phylum Acidobacteriota; class Terriglobia; order Acidiferrales; family UBA7541; genus Acidiferrum. The sequence continues at coordinate 6,973 of DASXMM010000384.1, forward strand.
GCCGCACCAGCCCTGCGACCATCTGCGCATACGCCAAGCGCGAAGACGTCTTCTCCGTCGTATACCGCACGCCGAGCCCGCCGCCCAAGTCCAGATACTCCAGCGCAATCCCCGCGCTTCGCAGCTCTCGCACGAAGCCTTCGATGCGCCCAAACGCGCGACGAAACGGATCCAGCGAAACAATCTGCGACCCGATGTGCGCGCTAATCCCTTTCCAGCGCAAATACTTGGAATCCCTGTGCGCCAGGTACAGCCGCCGCGCCTCCGGCCAGTCGAGCCCGAACTTGTGCGTGTGGCTCCCGGTGGCAATGTGTGGATGCCCGCCCGCCGCCACATCCGGGTTCACACGAATCGCCGCCGCCGGCGCCTTGCCGCCTAGCCTTACGTGGTTCGCCGATTCCTCAAGCAGCACTTCCAGTTCCGCTTCGGACTCCACGTTGAACAAAAGGATTCCGCTCTTGGACCGCTTGGGATGACGCCCACCTGCGCCAGCCGCGTACTGCAGCGCATCCCGAATCTCATGCCGCGTTTTGCCCACGCCGGAAAACACAATCCGGTCGCCGCGCACGCGCAGATGCCCGAGATGCTCCAGTTCGCCGCCCGAAACTATGTCGAATCCGCTTCCCATCGCTGCAAGCTCGCTCAAGACAGAAAGGTTTCCATTCGACTTCACCGCGAAGCAAATCGTATGCGGAACTCCGCGCAAACCGCTCTCGAATTCCGCATACGCATTCGTAATCGCTGAACGGCTGTAAAGATAAGTAGGAGTTCCAAACGAAGCAGCCGCGCCAACGAGGTCAACGCCTTCGCAGAACACGTGCTCCATTTCCGGATCGCGCAGGCTTTTCTTCCACGTGAATTGAGGCGTGAATTCAGCGGGATCGACAAAACCCAGTTTCTTTCGAGGACCAGCAG
>DASXMM010000385.1:0-12933 GCA_036495665.1 Candidatus Acidiferrum sp.
CCCGTCAGCGAAGCCTGCAAGGGAACCGCAGCAGCACTTCGCATCAAATAATCGCCCTGTTCCGTGGACTGCTGCACGATGCGCTGAGCGATGATGCCGAGATCGGTATTCGCCTGAGCAACGCTGCTGCCGTTTCGCAGCCGTCCGATGCCGAGATAATTATGAGAAGTACGGCTAGTGTTTTCGGGATTTAGCTCGACGGGCAGCCATAGGTCCGTTTTTTCAGGAAATTCGAACTGCTCCGGCAAGACTCCCGCTACAGAATAGATTCTGTCCTGAATGCGAAGCTTGAACGGCGAGAGGTCCTGTGCCGATGCCAGATATTCCTTCCAATAGCGATAACTCGCGAGCAAAACCGGGGCGGCGCCGGGATGAGCGTCATCAGGTGCAAAGCTACGTCCGATCACCGGGTGGACGTCCAACACCTTGCAAAAATCCCGCGTGACGGAGTTGACATCGGTGCGCGTTGGCCCGGCGGGGCCCACCACGCTTGCAACCCCTCCGGTGGTGTACTTCGCCATCGCCTCGAAAGTATGATTCTGGCCGCGGAAGTCGTCGAAGTTTGGATCGGCGAGGCGGGAAAAAGTGCCGCGGTGATTCACTTCCGATATCGCCACCAGGCGATCCGGCTTGGGATATGGCAGCGGCCGCAAAAGCACGCCGTAGACCACGCTGAAAATCGCTGTCGTCGCCCCGATGCCGAGCGCCAGCGTTAGAATCACCGTGGCGCTGAATCCGGGGCTCCTGCGTAGCCCGCGAGCGGAGTATTTCAGATCCTGCCAGAGTGAATCCATAAGGTTCCCCCTCGTCAAGTAGGCCACTCCAGGCAAGAGTATGCCACGCAGCCGGCCTGTCACCTGTAAGAACGAAGAAACCCCACCTTTTGTTTCCCTGCGTTCGCCGTCATCCCGCCAGAATCGGCTTGCCGAAACGGAGGTACTACCCCGACCGGTCTCACGTTGATAGTGGCAAGCCCAAGCGTATATGATGCTCCCGCCCAGCGTCACTGCCGAATTTCCGAAGAGAACGGGAGCTTTCAGAAGCGGATTTGGACTCGACATCCTAAATGCGAGGGAAAACATGAAGCGTATTTTGCTGGCTCTGATGATTCTTGGATTGGCGCAGGTTGCGACTGCACAGGACTGGGCGAAGGCAACGCTGGCGAAGTCGCCGCGCCACAGTGAGTGGGTGTCCGTGAAGCACGATGGCCGCTCCGTCGAAACGTTCGTCGTCTACCCGGAATCGAAAGACAAGCGCCCGGTAGTTTTGATCATCCATGAAATCTTCGGCATGTCCGATTGGGTCGAGGACTTGGCCGACCAGGTCGCCGCTGCCGGATACATCGCCGTCGCGCCCGACCTGCTTTCAGGCATGGGGACAAACGGCGGCCGCAGCTCCTCCATTACCGCCGACAAAGTGACCGAAGCCGTCAGCAAACTCCCTCCAGACCAGGTCACCGCCGACTTGAACGCCGCAGCCGACTACGGAAAGAAAATCCCCGCTACGAACGGCAAATTGTTTGTCGCCGGATTCTGTTGGGGCGGCGGCCAGACGTTCCTCTTCGCCACAAACCGCCGCGACCTCTCCGCCGCGTTCGTCTTCTATGGCCCGCCGCCAGATAAGGATGCAATGGCGCACATCAACGCCCCGGTCTACGGTTTCTTCGCAGGTAACGACGCGCGCATCGGCGCCATGATTCCCGACGCCATCGCCAACATGAAAGCCGCAGGCAAAACCTTCGAGCCTGTAACCTACGACGGCGCAGGCCACGGCTTCATGCGCGCCGGCGAAGCGCCCGATGCCAACGACGCCAACAAAAAAGCCCGCACCGATGCCTGGGAGCGTTGGAAGACTCTCCTAGCGAAATGAATGTAGTTCGCGCCATTCCTTTGCCGAACTCATTCATAGTGCAAGGCAATCAGGGGATCGACTTTTGTCGCGCGATAAGCTGGAAGATAGCTGGCAAGCAGAGCGATACTGGTGAGAATCAGCGAAACGCCGCAATAGGTGACGGCATCGATCCTAGAAATACCGTAGAGATGAATGGCTGCGCCGGTCCAGCCAATCGGGCCAGTAGGGAGAAAGCTGGTCAAGGCGAGAGCAACGAGGATTCCAGCGCTTAGACCCACACCAATCAGTGCGAGAGTTTCTCGCAGGACCATTTTCAGAATTGTTGAAGCTTGTGCGCCGAGCGCCGCGCGGATGCCTATCTCTTTGGTGCGCTCTGCTACCGAGTAAGAAAGCACGCCGTAAATCCCCACGACGGCAAGAACCAAGGCGAGTGCACCGAACATTCCTAAGAGCACGACAACCGGGCGGCGCATCGAGACGGATTCGGATTCGTCAATCACCTGCTGCATGGTCATAACCGGTCCCCAGACCTGGTCTTTGTCCAGGGTGCGGAGTTTGGAGCGAAGGCGGTCGCCAATGTTTTTCAGGTCCGCCGAAGCAGTGACGCGAACCGCGACGGTCAGATCCGAACTCCGCGCCAGCTGATACCAGGAGCGGTAAACGATAGGGACGATGTCCTCATCCATGTTGCGCTGGCGCACGTCAGAAATCACGCCGACAATTTCGCTCCATCCGTTCGGAGAATCCTCCAACTTGAGGCGCTTACCCAAAGGCGTCTGACCGGGAAAGTAGCGGCGCGCGAATGTTTCGTTCACGATGGCCAGACCTGGCGCTGTTTCTGAGTCGTGTTCATCAAAACCGCGGCCATACCGGAGAGCGATGCCGAGCGTTTGGAAAAATCCTGGCGTTACCGTAACGATTCGGACCTCAGTACCATGCTCGCGCGGAATCAGCGATTGCTCATCTTCAATGGAAAATCGCGTGACGTCGGCTCCCATCAACGGAATGCTGTCGGCAATCCCCGCGGACTGCACGCCTGGGAGTTGCCGGACTTCATCAAGAGTCTTGTGGATGAACGCGACCCTTTGAGGAGGAGAGCCATATTTCTGCTGGTCGAGATTTCCATACATCGTCAGAACATTCGTGGGATCGAAGCCCGGGGAAGAGTCCAAAACGTGCAAGAAACTGCGCGTGACCAACCCAAATCCAATAAGTAAGATCGTCGCGAGGGACAGCTCCAAAACAACTAGAGTGCTTCGGACACGGTTTCTCCGCCAGCCCCCCGAAGATGTTCCTCCCGATTCCCGCATGGCGTCCTGGAGATTGACTTTGACGGTTTGAATCGCCGGCGCGAGACCGAAAAGCAGCCCGGTCAAAAGAGAAACGCCAAGGCAAAAGAGAAAAACCCGGGAATCAAGGGTGAGAGTCCTGTCTTCCAGGTAAGCATTCATTGTTTTGGCGATCAAAACCTTTGACCATTCGGCAATCGCAAGCCCCCCGGCTCCGCCGCAAAGAAAAAGCGTGACGCATTCCGTAAGCAATTGGCGAATCATCCGCGAGCGCGACGAACCGATCGCGATGCGCATCACAAATTCTCTTTGTCGCGTCGATCCGCGGGCCAGCAGCAGGCTAGCCACATTGGCGCACGCCATTAGCATCACGAATCCCACGGCTCCGAGCATTACCCACAAACTCTGGTGCATTCTGCGTGGAGTCGGCTGTACATCCGCAGCCTCTTCGGCCATCGTCCTGATCATCACTCCGCGGTACCTATTAGTGTCGGCATGCTCAGACTGGAGAGTTTCTGCGATCGCCTCCATCTCGGCTTGCGCTTGTTGGAGGGTCACTCCCGGCTTCAGACGAGCCAGCGCGTGTGTGCGATTCAAGATGGTTCGGTCTGATGAGCTATTCGCAAGGACGAAGGGAGCGAAAATGTCAGCGTTAGCGTAGAGCGGGTTTGAAAATCGCAAAGCGGCGGGAAGAATTCCAACCACTGTGAAGGGCTGTCCGTTTAGAGTCAGCTTTTTCCCGAGAACGTTTGGATCTGCAGAGAGACGGTGCGTCCAGAAACCGTTGGAAAGGATGACGACAGCGTCGCTACCGGGATTCTGTTCTTCTGGCAGGAAGTTGCGCCCAAGAGCGATGTTGACGCCCAGTGTGGGCAGCCAATTCGCGGTAATGAAGGTGCCGAAGAATCGCTGAGGTTCAGAAACGCCAGTTAGAGTGAAGAACGCGCCCTGATAAGCGGCCAGATTCTCAAACACATGGTTTTGCCGCTTCCAATCAAGGAAGTCAGCGACGGAAATGTGATCGTCGAAACCGCGTTTTGGATCGCCAGTATAGAAATAAATGAGCCGGTCGGGCTCTTGATAGGGAAGCGGGCCTAGCAGGACGGCATTCACCATACCAAAGATCGCAGTGTTGGCTCCGATGCCGAGCGCCAGCGTGAGCACGGCTACGACCGCCAAGCCGGGACTCCGGTGCAAGAGACGGCCGGCATAGCGTAAATCCTGCAAGAAATCCTCGATGAGGTTCACGCGTCGTGCGTCGCGGCTGTTTTCTTTGGATTGCTCGATGCCCCCAAATTCGCGGAGGGCTCTGCGGCGCGCCTCCACGGCGCTCAAGCCTGCGTTTACGTATTCCTGGGTTTTCTTCTCGACGTGAAACTGGAGTTCTTCGCTCAGTTCCTGCTCGACGTGACTGCGGCGAAAGAGGGAGCGCAGCCGGAGAGGAATGGTGTACAGCCAGTGTTGCGGGCGCATAAGTTCTCCTTGCTAACGGGCAACGGAATAGCGGGCGATGCGCTCAGGCCTCCTCGAGTCTGACGACGTGGGAGATTGCGGCCGAGAGGCGGTTCCAGTTGGCGGCCTCTCGTTCCAGGTGCTTGCGGCCAAGCTTTGTGAGCGAGTAGAACTTTGCGCGGCGATTGTTTTCGCTGGGCTTCCACTCCGCGGTAATCCAGCCTTCTTGTTCCAGCTTGTGCAGAGCAGGGTAGAGCGAGCCGTCGCTCACCTGCAGCACGTCGCCGGAGATTTGTTTGAGGCGCAGGCTGATGGCCCAGCCGTTCATAGGCTGCAGCGCGAGGATTTTCAGCAGAAGAAGATCCAAAGTGCCTTGAACCAGGTCGGAAGGTTTGCTCACGCGCTCTCCTCGGTTACCGAGAGTACGCTACACCAGCTCCCCTCGGTAAGCAAGGGGAAGTTGCAAGGAAAGCTTGGCTCGGTGGCGCGAGGATGGATCGATTTGCTCCGAGCGCGGAGTTGGCGCTAAGTGCTGAAGCTCAGTGCGCGCCTGCAGCGGAGCGTCGTTTCGACCAGGTTAATCGGTCACCGCCCACAAGCCAGATGGAAAGTACGTTTGAATCGCCCGGTTTAAAACGCACATCATAATATTTAGCAGGGCCGAAGCGGCGCTGAAGACTCAGTGAGCGGAGGATTCGCGACTCTGAGTTTTTCGGTAGGACGTCGCGGACTCGAGTGCCCATTCGATGAACGTGGTTTTGCCGTTCAACTCCACGCTGATTTGGGAACTCACGGTGACGAATCCCTCGAATGCGAAACAGGTGGCCGCGCCAGGCGTTTCGGCTGTCCTGCAGTCCTCATTCCGATTTGCACGAAGCTTCTGGTCGAGCTCATCCAGTTGGCCGACGCTGGCCGCGCCAATGACCGCGGCTGACCGCGTGTGTTTCTCGGCGACGAGGTCAGTATAGAAATAGAGGCGGTAGCGCGGTTCCGGCGGAAGGCTGGCCAGACCCAAATCTCGAGACCCTTCCGTGATGGTGCTCCCAAGCGACGCGGGCGAGTAAACGATATCGCCGAGTTGACGGAGCCACGTATCGCGCTCGCCGCTTAATTGCGCGTCAAAAAACAGTGTACTCAAACCCAGAAAAGTTTGCGGGCTACGATCCTCTTCTTCAGCCATGGCAGGCCGAAAATAGGCACGCTCGACCTTCAGGCGGATACCGGGCTTCAAGTCCACCCCGCGGCCTAAACGGTAGCCGTAGGCGTTGTAATAGCTGTCCTGCGGCCTCATGGGCATGCTTTGCAGGACCGCATCTCGAATCGAGAGACTCGTATCGGTGAAGCATCCGGTTTGCTCCAAGCGGTCAAGGTCCAATAGAAATGCGTCCAGAGCTTCCACTTCGGCGTGGCTATCCGGCTCCGTTCGCCCTTCCAGGTCGTTGAGCCATCGATCCGGTGCGGGCAGTGAAATATTGATCGATGAGGGATCGTTCTTGGACCGTTCCAGGCGGAATGGGCCTCTTTCCGCGGAGCAGTCTGAGTTTGGCGCTGGGTGGACGCGGCCCTCGAACGTCAAGGTAATCGCCGTGTCGATGGGGTGGTCTTCAGGGATCAGGGGCGGCAGCAGGAGGGAATCATTGTTGAAAGACGCGAGATGGAACGAGGGACCGTTTGAAGTGATCGGCCTTTTGGCCGAACATGCACCGCAAATCATGGCTGCGAACAGAAGCGCGCAAAGCGAAGTGTGAGAGGGATTTAGCCGCATTTCGGGTAGACATCTGCAAAGCGGTCGAACAGCACCCTCGATTTGACACCGCGCAAGAACAGAAGTTCCCTAAGACGTGTCGCCGGCACCAGGTGTCCCCGGTTTTTGAGGGTGGGTCTTTGGTGCTGGCAGTCGGGGACACTGTCCCTGATTTTCTAAAGTGGCACGACAACCATCTTCGCTTTCGGGATCGCATCGTATGTCGCCTTGTCGATGTTCAGGTTTGCCATCACCAGTTCGGGAGGTGTGTGTGCCAGCCACTCAGACAATGACAGATCCTGATAGAAGCTGCTCTTGAACATTTCGAGAAACACCAGATCTGTATCCCCTGTGTTCTCGATGTAATGCAGCAAGGATTGCTGGACATACCCGACGTCTCCCGCCTGAAAGTCGATCGTGCGAGCGAGGTTACCTGTTGAGATCACGGTCATTCTTCCTTTACCGCCGATGTAGTACTGCCACTCGTCGGAGTTGGGGTGCCAGTGCAGTTCGCGCATGCCTCCCGGATGGACGGTGACCATGGCCATCGCAATATTGGTGGAGGCTTTGAAAATGCTGGAATCGACGATCCGCACCTCTCCGCCTCTCGTGCGCACCGTGGGCGGCATCTCCATAGTGCGAAAAGCGAAATCCTGGGGCGACTTCCCGAGTGTTCCTGCGGCTGCTTTCTGGTCGGCCTCCAGTGGTCCGGGAACTGCCGTCTGGAAAATGAATAGCTCATTCCGGTGCAGATTTTTCCAGGCCGGTTCTGCGATCCCAAAGTTCTTTGATAGGACCTCGCGCGGCACGTGAGCCATCGAGTCGCTCAGCAGGACGGTCTCCGATTCCGAAAAACTCCCGTCGTCGAATACCAACATAAATTCCGTTCCGTCCGGATCGAGGCCCTGAATCGAATGCGGAATCCCACTGGGGAAATACCACAGATCGTATTTCTTCGTGTCGGCGACAAAACTCTTTCCGTCGCGGTCGATCGCTGTGATTCTCGCGTTCCCAGTCAGCAGGATCGCCCACTCGTCCGCTGTGTGCCAATGCAGTTCACGAACCCCTCCCGCGGTAAGCCTCATATTTACGCCCGCCATGGTTTTTGAGACCGGCAGTTCGCGCACGGTGACCTCGCGCGACCAACCACCTTCGTAAGTCCGCTTGTTGGCGAAAGAGAACGGATATTTGAAGTTTCGAACCAAGCTCTTGGAGTCCGTGTCCGGGGGCCACTCGGAGTCCGGATTCTGTGCGTCCAACGGCCTGTTCGCGGGACCGGGATCGCTTTTGCTCCGATCACTCTGACCACCGGCACTCTGCGGGTGATCCTGCGCCATCGCGCCGTTCACTGCCAATGTGCCTGCTACCGTGGCCAGCGCAGCCGAGCCTATACCGAGAAATCCACGACGGGAAATCTCGCTATCGTTGCTTTTGTCCCTGTAGGTTTGGTTCTCCGTTTGTTTGTCGTTCATGTTGTACACCTCCTTATGATCTTTCCAGGCTAGTTTGGCTTGTTTGGAGTGATTGGGAAATGAAAGCCGGACTTGGAAAAGTCGTATTCGACGTATGCGTAGGGGTAGCTGTAGTCGTGCCCGTGCGTGGTGGTCTGGAGGAATTGCCCTGTGAAGAAGATCCCGTAGCCAACACCAAAATTCAGTCCTTCGGTCAAGCTGTATTCAGACACGACATCGAGTTCGTCGCCGACGTGCGAACTCGCGCCGGGATGAGCGGCGACCTCGATAGCTCCACTGCTGGCGTACAAATTGTCATGCGTGGTGGCCAGCCAGAAGCTCTCGAATTGCTGTTTGAGTTTCCATCTTTTGGTGGGTGCTTCTTCCACCCCGACTCGGTAGTGAACAAGATTCCGACGACCGATCAGATCGTCAAAGCCATACTTGTCGTGGTTCGAAGGATAAAGTTGGTCAAAGGTGTTCCAGTCGTGTCCTGCCGGATTTTTCGTCCCGGAGGCGTAGTTTCCTTCGGCAAAAACCCGCGGCGAAGCGGCCACGCTCCGAAACGTTTTTCCCACACCTACATAGCCTGCCCATGCGCTTATCGACCGCACACCAAGCGAGCCGGTCTGTCCGTCAAATTCCGTGTCATAGTCGAAGTTCTTGGGGAGGTCACCCTTCCAGTGGAGACCGATGGTGACTTCGCTGAGCTGTCCCAGTCCAAGCGTCTCCGGTAGGCCGGGGTTCGAGGGTGCAACGTGGTAGAGCACATAGGGTTCGAAGGTGGCTTTCGGCACGATGTTCTGGAAGCTCCCGTAGACACCGAAGAGGTCGTTACCCGGGACTGCGTTATGTAAAAAGGCGTTGTCGCCAGGTACGACCGCTGAGGCAAATACGCTCACGAAATACCCAGGGTGGTGCAGGTCTACCCGAGCGACATTAAAAGTGCGGCCGACATTGAGCCACTCAGACGGGCCGATCACGCGTTCGTCGCCAAATCGCAGGACTTGCCGACCCCCTACGACGTCCACCCAACCCTCTGTGGAACTGCCAACCTGCGCGTAGCCCTCCCACAGCGTAAAGGTATCCTCATTCGGATTGGCGTTGGGAATGTGGTGATTGAAAAAGATACGAGAATCCTGTAGCTCCCCCTTAAAGAGCAGCCAGTCCGTGGGCTGAATGGCCATCCACACGCGTAAGCGGTCAAAGACGTAAACGTCGTTTGTCCCGGCGAATCCGATTCCTATCGGGCCCTCGGGACGAATCCGATATTCACCGCCAAAGCGGAGCCAACTCGGGAGCGACTCGTCGAGCTTGGCAACGGGAAACAACCAGCTTGGTGCATCCGGAGTGCCTGGGTTGGGTGCTGTACCGGTCGCGCCAGCACTTGGGCCAGAACTCGTTTGCGCATCGACCCATCCTGGAATCGTGCTCGCGGCGACCACGAGAAGTACAGTCACTAGGGTATTTGTTTTAAGTGACATCTTTGCACCATTCCAGCGTCGAGCACGACAACCTGTGCTTGGACTTTCTCAATCTCGTCCACGACTTTCCGCTCGTCGCTGTGCCTTCGCGATTTGCAACCGCGAGTGCCTCCACGGCGCACTCTGAGCTACTACTTGAACTGGGATGATTTGTCAGATGGCGAAGTTGCAGATATTTCCTTGAGTCGTCGAACCTTTGACGTCAAGCCGGACGACGGGGACAGGAAGGTGGACAGACGGGACAGACCGGGACAGGACAGACGTGGACAGACGGGGCGTATTCCGATAATCCAGCATCCCTCTGACTATCTCTTGGTCGTCGAAGAGCTTTCCCGTGTTCACTTCATCTGATTATATTTACGATTTGTCTTGACCACTAGGTAAACTAATGTTATAAGTGTACATGGTTTCTTGCTGCCATCCCGAACGAGCCTCTCCACGAACCGTCTCGCTCATTCCTAGCCGCAGAACTCCCCATCGCCAAACTCCTTGGAATCAACACTTCCAAAGTGGCCTCGCAACTGCGGATTCTAAACGACTTGCACGCACGGCCATTCTCCCGCAAGCCCTTTACAATCAGCACTTACACGCCCCCACCGCAAGTGCGGGAAACAATAGACTTATAACCTCTCTAGAATCCGCACTTACAAAAGAAGGAGGAGGTCGCCTTCACTCACCAAGCGTCGGGAGGCGCTAAACCCCGCTGTCGCGGGAGAGGACGACGTTGCTGGCGCTTGAGGGCAGGCTTGGGATCAACAGGCGAAAAAGCAGGGTCGCTGCGATGCCACCGGCGAATTGCGCGACAACAAACAGAGGAGCGTCGCGGAACTGAATTCCGGCAAACGTGTCGCTCAGGGTACGAGCAATCGTTACGGCAGGATTGGCAAAGGAAGTGGAAGCCGTGAACCAATACGCCGCGGTGATGTAGGCGGCTACGGCGAAAGCGACGATATTGGAACGCGTGCGCGAGCATCCCCAGATCACGCACATAAGCCCGAAGGTCGCGATGAATTCGCTCAAAAGTTGGGAAGGGCCGCTCCGGACATGATGCGAGAGAGATACCAGAGGCAGAACGAACATAGCGTTCGCCGCGATCGTTCCCAGAATTCCGCCGGCGATTTGAGCAGCCATATACGGAAGAATTTCGGAACGCGGGAGCCCTCCTTCGATGGAATCCGCGAGCGTTACGACCGGATTGAAGTGAGCGCCTGAAATCGGACCAAAGGTGAGGATCAATGCGACCAGCGCCGCACCGGTCGCGATGGCGTTGGCAAGAAGTGCCAGGGCGATATTCCCGCCGGACAAGCGTTCAGCCATGATGCCCGAGCCAACAACCGCAGCGACCAGAAAGGCGGTGCCGAGAAACTCGGCGACGATTCGCGCCGTCAGATTCGGTTTCACTGATGTTGGCCGATCCGCTCGACTTCCTTGCTGATAGCGAGAGTGTCGAGCGTGGAGAGCGGTAGGGCCAGCAAGAGGCTTATTCTGCGGTCGAGAGTAACGTACGCGTCGCGGAACGCGCGCTCGATTTGTTCTGCTGTGCCCGAGACGTGAGCGGGATCGGCGATGCCCCAGTGAGCCGTGATTGGTTGGCCGGGCCAGACCGGGCAGGTTTCTTTGGCGGCGTTGTCGCAGACGGTGAAGACGAAATCCATTTTCGGCGCGTCTGGCTGGGCGAACTCGGCCCAGTCTTTGCTGCGCAAGCCAGCGGTTGGCAGTCTCGCGTTTTCGATTTGTTTAAGTGCCTCGCGACGGACTTGGCCAGTCGGATGGCTTCCCGCGCTGTACGCCGTGAAATTGGGTTTTCCTTTCGCGTTGAGAATGGCTTCTGCCATGATCGAGCGGGCGGAGTTTCCGGTGCAGAGGAATAGCGCGTTGTAGTGTTCGGGCATGTTCGCTGGTTCCACAAGGTTAGTTGCAGCAGGTTGGGCCGCAGCATTCTTTCGCGGCCGGTTTTACTGCGCGAACAAACGCGCTCATGAATTTGCCGTCGACTTCCGGCGCAATGGCGTCGGCATCGATTCCTTCGGTGGCGAGAAATTCGCGGGCATCGGCGGCGCGATAGATGCGCGTTGGCTCTAGATCGACTTGCTCGAATCCGGCTGACCGTAATTTGTTGCGGTAGTCGGTTTCGTCGAGCGCTCCGGCGACGCAGCCGACCCAGAGAAGGACGTTCTGGCGGATTTCCGGTCGGATTTCGCCGCGAGTCACTACATCGGAAACGGCGAAGCGGCCGCCCGGCTTGAGAACGCGGAAGGCTTCGCGCAGGACCTGAGCTTTGTCGGCGGAAAGATTGATGACGCAATTTGAGATGATCACGTCGACGGAATTGTCGGGAAGAGGAATGTGCTCGATTTCGCCTTTGAGGAACTCGACGTTTTGTGCGCCGGCTTTTCGTTTGTTTTCGTTGGCGAGCGCGAGCATTTCGTCAGTCATGTCCAGGCCGTACGCCTTGCCCGTGGGGCCGACTCGCTTGGCGGAAAGCAGGACGTCGATGCCTCCGCCGGAGCCGAGGTCGAGAACGGTTTCGCCGGGACTCAATTTCGCCAATGCGGTGGGATTGCCGCAGCCGAGCGAAGCGAGCATCGCCTCTTCGGGGATTTGATTCGCCTGATTGGCGTCGTAGAGATTCGAGGTGATCGGGTCGCAGCAGTCGGAAGACGCGGAGGCGCCGCAACATGAACTCCCGCCCGACTTCACACGAAGGGCAGCTTGGCCGTATTTCTCTTTGACTGTTTCCTTGATATTTGTTTCGCTCATGGTGGTTTCTCCTATTTGCAGACCTGGATGATTTCCTGCGGCTTCAGCGCCTTGTTTCGAGTGCAGCACTCGGCGTAGAGAAAACGCAGCAGTCCCTGAAGAGCTTCGGTGTTGGCGGTGTAGCGAAGGAAGGTGCTCTCGCGCTGAACGTTTACGAGGCCCTCGCTTTTTAATTTTTCGAGATGGTGGGAAAGGGTGGAATTGGGGATCTCGAGTTCTTCCTGAATGTCGCCGACGACGAGGCCTTCGGGATGCGCGGAAAGCAACGCCTGCATGATGCGGAGGCGCGGCTCCGTGCCCATGGCGGAAAACATGTCGGCGTAGCGGACGACTTGATCCGTGGTAGCCTTGCTCATATTTCGACTATTGCAGAACTATGGAAACGTGTCAAGCCACGTTTGGGTCGAGCTGGCAAATTTCCCAACTTCAGACAAGTTGAGAGGGGTTGCGGCGGACCGTGATGCGCAACCCGCTATTTGGCTGTGTTTTGGAGGTACGGTCTGCCCAGCCGAGTGGGCAGACCGTAGGAGTTATACGTCGCAGCCGTCTTGTACGGTCAGGACTACGAGGGTTACGTCGTCGCGTTGGCGCTGGCCATCGGCGAACTCGGAGACTTCTTCCAGAATGCATCGGATGATTTGCTCTGGTGTTTCGCGGCAGCACGAACGAAGGAGATTCTGGAGGCGTTCCTCTCCCCAGAATTCACCCTGGCGGTTTTCCGCCTCCGTGATTCCATCGGTATAAGCCACCAGGACGTCATTCGTCTCGAGCCGAAAAGTGGTGCTTGCGAATTCAGCGTCGGCTGAAATTCCTACCGGCATGGCTTCGGACTGCAAGGAGAACATCTCGCAGGAGCCATCGCGCGGGCGGACGACTAGCGGGGGATTGTGGCCGGCGTTCAC
>DASXMM010000386.1:0-4562 GCA_036495665.1 Candidatus Acidiferrum sp.
GACGCGATCCCCGGCGCTTATAACGCTCATAGGAACGATGAAAGATTGAGCCACGGAATCGACGCCGGGAAGCGCGGCGATGCGGGTCTCGATTTCGCGATAGACTTCGCGGCCGCGTGCTTCCTTGTAGCCGATCTGGCCAACGTCGACAGAGAGATCGAGAACGTGATCGGGATTGAAGCCGAGGCTGATCTTCTGGGCTTTATCGAGACTGCGGATGAAAAGGCCGGCGACGATCAGCAGTACCAGCGAGCCGGCAACTTGAGCGACGACGAGAGCATTACGCGCCAGTTGGCGCTTCGGGCCAGAGGACGAGCCGCGACCGCCTTCATGCAGGACGGCGATGACGTTAGTCCGCGCAGCCCGCAGGGCAGGCATGATTCCCACGACCAGGCCGGTGAACAAAACGGTGCCGAGAGAGAAGAGATAGACGCGCGCGTCCGGGTGAAAGTCAAACTGGATGGGCAACTCTGCACCAAGGTGGATGGAGCCGAGGAGTCCGGCAGCCCAACTGCCCAAGACGAGTCCCGCGCCTCCGCCGAGAGCAGATAGGAGGATGCTCTCGGTGAGATATTGACGGACCAGACGGCTTTGGCCAGCGCCAAGGGCGGCGCGGATGGCCATTTCGCGCTGACGAACAGTAGCGCGCACGAGAAGTACGTTGGCGATATTGAAGCAGGCTACGAGAAGGACCAGAGCGGCCATCGCCATGAAGGCGAAAGCGGCGGCTGGAACGGGATTCTCCGGGTCGGGCTCCGGGCGAGCGAGCTTTTCCGGGTAGAGCTGGACGGTTATGCCTTTTTCGGTGTCGGGGTGTTGTTGGGCGATGCGTTCGGTGACTACGTTGAGAGAGGCTTGAGCCTGCTTGAGGCTCACGCCTGGCTTGAGACGTCCCATGAGGGTCAGGCCGCGGTCGATGCGGCTTTCCCAGACGTTTTGAATGGGATTGTCGACATCTTCGCGTGTTTCGGCGCTGAAGGGAATGTAGGCGTCCATGTCGAGGACGGAGTAGGTGCCGTGGAACTCGGGCGGGGCAACTCCAACAACCGTAAAAGGATGTTCGTTGAGGTCGACTTTCTTTCCGACGACATCGGGATCGCTGGCAAAGCGCTTGCGCCAGTAGGAATAGCCCAAAACTATGATGGGATCGGCGCCGGGCGTGCGCCCTTCCGTTGGAAGAATAAGGCGTCCGTAGGCGGGAGTTATGCCTAGGGCGGAGAAGTAGTTGCTGGAGACGCGGCTGATAAGGCAGTGGTCCGCTTTTTTATCGGAGGCGACGGAGACGAGAGATACGCGGAAAGCGAACAGGTCGCTGAAGGAGTCAGTTTGATCGCGGAGATCCTGGTAATCAGGATAGGAGAAGTGGTGATTCCCGGGAACGGCAGCTTGGTGAAGGCCGAGGACGGTGATTTGCTCTGGGTGCGGGACGGGGAGAGGGCGAAGGAGGAAGCCATTTACGACGCTGAAAAGGGTCGTGTTAACGGCCATGCCGAGAGCAAGTGTGACGATGCCGACGATGGCGAAACCGGGATTCTTGGTTAGCGTGCGGAAGGCGTACTGGACGTCTTTCCAGAAATTAAGCATGAGGGTGTGGACTCCATTCTGCGGTCTTGCACATTGTGGGCACGTTCGATACCTGCGCCTGCAAGTCCTTAACTTTTTCACGAATAGGCAAATGAAGAATAGCCCCCTCCTATGTTTTTGTAAGTGTTGGTGATAAAGGACTTAGCTTTTGGATAAGTCCTTTGGATGCAACACTTGGCGAGTGGCTGGTTAACTGTTGCATCTAAAGGGGTTAAGCTCACTGTGGGGCCGCACTAATATGGCGACGCCTTGAGGGAGTTTAAAGCCTCCTGTCGGCGCTTAGGCGTTCGATAATGGGATTCCCAGTCTCGGTAGTGAACAGCCCCTATTGTTTCGTGAACTTACGAGTTTGATCGCGAAGAATTTGGAGGCTGCCCTCGAGATAATCGCTGATCAACTGCAGTTCCTTGGTGGAATAGCTGGATGCCAGTTTTAGGGATGCAGCGGCAAGGCCTTCGTAGAGGCGGCCGATTCGTTGGAGGGCTTCCGGGCGGGGCCGGACGAAGACTTTGCGACGGTCGCTGGGGACGCGGAAGCGCTCGACGAGGCTGGCTTTTTCGAGGCGGTCGAGGATGCCGGTGACGGCGCCAGTGGTCAGTCCGGTGGCACGGGCAAGGTCGCCTGCGGTAAGCGGCGGTTGGGAATAACGGGACATCAGCTCGAAGCATCTGGTATCAGTAACATTGAGGCCGATCTTGCTCGCGATGGCCTGGTGCAGAAAGACGGAAGTGGTGCTGAGTTCTCGTCCGAGCTCCATACCGACTCTCTGGATCAAGGCTTTGCGTTTGGTGGAAGGGCCGGCGGGCTTTGTGATCTGCGTCATTTTATCTTGACAGCTAAATATCTCACAAACTAAGATAATTAACAAAAGAATAGAGTATACCCGAGAGCCGGGGCAGGACAAACACGAGACAGCAGGTTTGGACGCGAGAGCAAGAACGTACGGAGAAATCCGACGTAGCAGGCCTCGACGGTACGGGTGGCGGCAAAGAGCGGTAGAATAAGAGCAGAAAATCAGGTCTGGCCCGTAACTTTTCGAATTGGAATTTCGTTAGAGCTAGTGGAAGGGCCTATGGCTCGGAGAACAGGGCATTGATGGCGACAACGGAAATTCATCCAAAAGCGGACCTTTCTTCGCTGCGGATTCATGACACGCACCGGTCGGGAGGGCAGACGGGGAAGCGGCTGGGGTATGCGTCGGCGGTGCTCGGTTTGATTGTGATCATTGCGGGAATCGCGTTCGCGTTCCGGAATCAGACGCCGACGGTGGAAATCGTTACGGCGCAGAAACCGGATGTCGGAGGGCGATCGGCGATTTTGAATGCGAGCGGGTATGTGACGCCACGGAGGCGGGCGACGATTGCAGCGAAGATTACCGGGCGCGTGACGGGCGTGTTTTTTGACGAGGGAACGCACGTGCACGCGGGGCAGTTGCTAGCCACGCTGGATGATTCCGACGTGAAGAAAGCACTGGAAACGGCGAAGGCGAACCGGGACTCGGCGCAGGCAGCCATCACGGACTTTCAGGTGCAACTGCGGTTCGCGGAGATTGAAATGCGTCGAGCCGAGGAGTTGCGCAAGGCGGCGGTGCAGTCGCAAGAACAGTTGGACACGGCGAGCACCAATGTGGACAGTCTGAAGGCCAAAATCAATCTGGCGAAGCAGCAGGTGCAGGCTTCGGAGATGCTGGTCCGCGAGGCGCAACAAGCTGTGGACAATTGCGTGATCAACGCGCCGTATGACGGGATCGTGGTGTCAAAGGATGCGCAGGTAGGCGAGATGGTGTCGCCGGTTTCGGCGGGCGGAGGATTTACGCGGACCGGTATCGCGACGATTGTCGATATGAACTCGAATGAGATTGAAGTGGACGTCAATGAGGCTTACATCGCGCGAGTGAAGGATCGGCAGAAGGTGACGGCGATTCTGGATGCGTATCCGAATTGGGAGATTCCGAGCCATGTGAGGACGGTGATACCGACGGCGGACCGGCAGAAGGCTACCGTGAAGGTGCGCATTTCGTTCGACAAACTTGATCCGCGGATTTTGCCGGACATGGGGATTAAGGTGACGTTTTTGAGCGACGAGCCGGTGAAGAAAGTCGGCGCGAGCGCGCCGGTCGTGGCGGCGCTGCTTCCGAACGAAGCGGTGCACGATGACAGTGGCAAGAAGATTGTTTTCCTGGTGAAGAATGATCATCTGGAACGGCGGGCTGTGGCTGTGGGGAACACGCGGGGATCGCAGACGGAGATTATGTCCGGGCTGGTGGCTGGCGACGGGGTGGTGGTGAGAGGGCCTGCCAATATGCAAGACGGAGAGGCTGTGCAGATCAAGAAATAGGAGCCGAGAAAATGATTCGAGTGGACGGCCAAGGAAACGGGAAAAGCCTGATTCAAGTGCACGGGCTGACAAAGAACTACCGCCGTGGTGGCGAAGAGATTCAGGTGCTGCAGCGACTGAACCTGGATGTGGACAAGGGCGACTTTGTGGCGTTTATGGGCCCGAGCGGTTCGGGAAAGACGACCTTGCTCAACCTGCTCGGAGGTCTCGACGTTCCTTCCGCCGGGAGCATCACCGTGGATGGGGACGAGATTACGCACATGTCGGGCAGCAAGCTGACGCACTGGCGCGCGCGGCACGTCGGTTTCATTTTTCAGATGTACAACCTGATTCCGGTGCTGACGGCGTTTCAAAACGTGGAGCTGCCGCTGCTGCTGACGAAGCTTTCGAAGGCCGAACGACGCAAGCACGTGGAAACGGCGCTGAGCGTTGTCGGACTGGCGAACCGGTCGGATCACTACCCGCGCCAGCTATCCGGCGGACAAGAGCAGCGCGTCACAATTGCGCGAGCGATTGTCTCCGATCCAACCTTTTTGCTCTGCGACGAGCCGACGGGCGACCTGGACCGGAAAAGCGCCGACGAAATCATGGCGCTGATTGAAGAGCTTGTCGCAAAGCACGGCAAGACGGTTTTGATGGTG
>DASXMM010000387.1:0-24889 GCA_036495665.1 Candidatus Acidiferrum sp.
TGCGGCTTTTCGTTTTCGGTGAATTCCCGGTCGCGATTGCGGACGTAGCCTGTCTCGGCGACGCGCGCGCCGATGTAGTAGTTCAAGTTGCCGGTCATGTGCAGGATCAAGTGGCCGGCGCTGTTGCCGTAAGAGAATGGGTTGTGCCAGAACTGCTCCGGCGTCAACGGATCGACCCACATGTGCGTGTGCGCTGCAATGTATTCGTAGTAGCTAGCAAAGTCGGATGCGATAGTGCTGGAAAGATCGGCCATGGGGTTCCTGGGTTTGGGAATTGTCGTTACGTCTTCAGCGCCGGCGAAACGCCGCCTGCAGTGCATCAAGTGCTTCCGCGACTCCGCCGGCCTCTCTTTGCATTGTGGCATGCAAATACCGGAACGGCGACGATAGCTTGCTCTAGAAAAAAGTCAAGAGCTTGGTCGATGGCAGCGGCAGCGAGATTTGGGATGGGGCGAACGAGGCGAGTTGGTTCGTTGACACTCTTGCGGAGGGTTCGCTAGACTGCCTACTGCTTCGCAAGAACCGTTCCTGCCTGCGCGGTTCCCCGGTAGCTCAATGGTAGAGCATTCGGCTGTTAACTTTCACTTCTATCGTTGATTCGACACCGTTTAACCCCTATTTTGCCTCCAAAAGAACGGGCAAGTTGGACCCAAAGTTGGACCCAACGAGGAACCGTGGCCAAAGTCAGCCAGGCGTCGAATTCGATCAGGCGTGCTAGCAAGAAAGTCATGAAGGCGAGCGCAGAACGTTCACGGACAAGATGGCCGGTCAGATGTTCGATCCCTTCGGCGACATTTTTACTTGGCGGGCGCTGGAGCAGGCCAGCGCCAGTATTACCGAGAACACCAGCGCATTGGCAGGTATGTGCAGATTAAAGTCGACCATGCTGTGCAGAAGAATCGCGGCGATGCTTCCAGCACATGCAAGGAGGACGTCTTTGTCGAATCGTTCCTCGACTTCGTTGTGGCGTGAAATAGCTCGGGCGAGAATCCAGAAGATGGAACCAAACAGCAGAATGCCGCCAGTGAAGCCAAGATCGCTGACAACTTCCAGATAGTCGCAGTGGGCGTGGTCGACAAAAAGAGTGAGAAAAGAGGTCTGAACAGAAGGATAAGCTACCGGGAAACTTCCCAATCCGGTACCGAACAAAGGATTCTGGTGAATCAGCTTTAAGGTGTCACGCCAAATGGAAATACGATTCTGACCCGACTGGACGTATTCCTGCCCAAGAGATTCAAATCGAATGATTACGGGGTCGCTTCCGATCCAAACGACGAGCCCGAGAACGCCAAGAAAAAAGAGGGCGGCTACGATAGCCCTCGACCGTGCCGGAAACGAAGAAGTTCCGGCTAGTACAAGAACGACGATGAGCGAAACGATGGCGGAGATGATACCCATACGTGAACGAGAGAACATGAGTGCGGCGAAAAGAGTGGTGGCCAGAAAGAGCCATAGCATCAAGAGCACCAACTCCATCCCTGACAGCACTCGCCGGATTGACGCAACGCCGCCCAACATTACACGGCGCAGCACCCGCGCCTGCCGCAGAGCGAGGACCACGACGAATGGCAGGATCATTTCTAGCAGACCTGCAAAGTGATTGCGATTGATATAGGTGCCGGTGGCATCATCCACGTAATACTTCTTGACGTAACCAAAAATCTGCTGCCAGCCAGTTAGATATTGAAGCAGGCCATAGGAGGCCTCGAACATTCCAACGGCCACGAGAGCAAACACAAAGCGCTTCTTCGCGTTGCGGTCCTGACATAGCGGCAGAATCAAGTAGAAGGCGGTCAAATAAGTGACCAGCAGCAGAAGTTGCGACGCCGTCTCATATGGCGCGATGCTGACGGTAAAGTATGGGCGGCCGGGAAGACCGTTGTGCGCAGCGCCCAACAGAGGCTGCAAGGATGCGGGTAGCGGAAGGATTTGCAGCAGGACCAGAATAATCAGGAGCAGTGGAGCAAGGACCGGCACGTGGATGGAGGCAAGCCGGGAGCGCGGACTGGCCAGCAGGAAGAGGATTCCGAGTGACAGCACAACAATTTGGGTAACGGCGAAAAATGGAGGCGCGGTACCCCCGAAGGCCAGAACGGCGAAGCTCAATGCGAGCGTGAGACCAACTTCAACGATTCGCAGCACGTCTGACCTCGCGCCGTATCAGTCGCCTGCTTTTTGCTGCAGTACTTTATTCTCAGAGTTTTTCACCTCGGAGTTCTCCTCCAGTACGTGGTTGCCGTTGGAACCATAATCGCCGTACTGGTAATAGCCATTGGTCCGGAGATCTACGCAGTTTAGGACTACTCCGGCAAGGCTTGCACCGACACTGCGGATGCTGGATTCTGCGTGAAGGATTTGGTTAGAACGCGTGATCGCACTTTTTACAACCAAGACAACCCCACTCACCCTGGGGGCGAGGATGCGGCTATCAGCTACGGCCAGCAAGGGTGCAGAATCGAAAACTAGAAACTCATAATCCGCCTTGGCATTTCGGATCAAGGCTTCCATGCTCTGGGAAGATAGAAGCTCAGAAGGGTTAGGAGGCACGGGGCCACAGAAAATGACATCGAGACCAAATGATCCGGAAGGACGCACCACGGAGCGCCAATCCTGGTGTCCCGCAAGGTAGCTCACCAAGCCCTGGGTTTCGTGGACTCGGAACAACCGGTGCAGTGAGGGAAAACGCAAATCCGCATCGACGAGCAGGACGCGCCGGCCGAGTTGCGCCAGCGCCATCGCCAAATTGCTGGCGATGGTGGTCTTGCCCTCTCCCGGCTGGGTGCTGGTAACGAGCAGGGAACTGGGAGGACTGTCGGCGGCCGAGAGCAAGATCGAAGCGCGTAAACTGCGAAATGCCTCAACCAAAGCGGGGTGCTCTGATCCCTCCATATCAATTCGATACCACTGCGGGCTGGACTTCCGGCCTGCGCCATTTTCAGCGTGGCTCGGAATTTTCACTTGTTCGAGCAGTTTGCGATTTCCAGGGTGATGGCCATTTGATGGTTGCACCACGGGGATTAGCGCCAGGGCCGTAAGACCGAACAAGCGTTCCACGTCGTCGGCGCCTTTAAGCGTATCGTCGAGGCGTTCTTGGAGGAAGGCGGCGGAAACACCAAGTCCTAGCGCCAGGAGGGCACCGACGGCCAGGCTCAGGGGAATTCTCGGTTTGATCGGCTTCGTGGGAGGTTCTGCAGAATCAACGATACGGATGTTGCTGGCCTTCAAACTCGCCGAGATTCCAGCTTCCTTCAACTTCTGCAAAAGGCCCTCGTACAATTGTTTGTTGGTTTCGACTTCGCGCTTCAGAATGTTGTATTGAACGGACTTCTCGTCGATCAGGTTGATCTGTTTTTGTTGTTCAACGAGAGCTTGCTGAACCAGGCTCTCCCGGCTGGCCGCAGCGATATACTCGTTGGCAATTTGATCGGCAGCGCGTTTCCGTTCCTCCTGGAGCGAACCTTCAATGTCATTGATTTGGCTCTGAATCTCCTTGACGCGGGGATAATCTGCACTGAAAGTTGTGGAGAGTTCGGCACGCTCGCGTTTGAGTTCGGCAAGGCGCAAGGTCAAGTC
Source organism: Candidatus Acidiferrum sp. (assembly GCA_036495665.1). Taxonomy (GTDB): domain Bacteria; phylum Acidobacteriota; class Terriglobia; order Acidiferrales; family UBA7541; genus Acidiferrum. The sequence goes on from DASXMM010000387.1 coordinate 3,574, forward strand.
TTGAAGTAATTTGTTTCCGAACACGCCGGGCAGAGATCCGTAATCGCCTGCTTGAACCAACCGGTAGAGAGCTTCTCTTGAATAGCGCTCGGCTTGCGCCTTGGTCAACTCTTCCTCTATTTGCTGTAGTCTTTGGTTCGCAACATTTTGGCCGGCCCCCTTGTCGGTTTCAAGAAAGATCAAGCCGTTGCGGCGCGCGTAGGCTTGAAGGTCGTCTTCCGATTTCTCCAGCTTGGCCTTCACGCCCAGCAATTGGTGCGAGAGCCAGTCGGCAGCCTTTTGTGTTGCCGACCACCGTGCTTCCAGACTTTGATTAATATAGTTGTCCGCCAGAGTATTGACCACGCGGGCGGCGAGATCCGGATCTTGTGAATCAAACCGCACCGCCACCAGCCGGCTGTGATTGACAGGGTCGATGGTCAAGCGCTCCTGAAAGTGTTCGAGCGCATTCTGATAAGCATCTCGATCGCGATCCGGCGGGGCAGCTAGGAACGCGGAGGTTGGCTTCCGGGAGGCCTCTGGGTGCCAGGACCACCATTTGCGCTCCTTGAACTCGGAGAGAGTGTCGAGGTGCAATTGGCCAATGACACTGCGTGCCAGGCTTTCGCTGGCCAAGATGCCGTACTGCGTCCTCAGATATGCATCGGATACGGCTTCCAGCTCGTACAGTTCCTTAATCGTTGGGATGTCCGGATTCTCTTTCTGAATCTCCAGCACAACCTGAGCGCCATAGACGGGCTTCTGCTTGAACGTTCGGATAGTGATCAGAGCAAACAAGATGGAGAAAACAATCAGGATCGTGGATAAACGCTTGCGAAGGATGCGGCCGTAGAAACGAAGATCAATGGTCTGTTCGGGTTCCAGGAGATCATACAAATCCGGCATGTCGACAACTCGTGCTTCACGAGCACTTCGTCCAGTCCGGGCAAGCCGGTGTTCTCGATTGTAGGGTTCGATTTGTTTCTGTTCACCCACGTTTTCACCAGTGGAAAATCAAGAGCCCGGTCAGTGTTTGCACAGCCGCTTCGGCTCCTCGCGAAAATGTGGTCTTGGCGGCACTATCTGGCACGAACACGATGTCCCTCGGCTCCAGGAATGGATCCTGCGCCTTGCCCTTCATGATCTTGCCCAGGTCAATTGCTGTTTCCTTTCGTTCGCCGCTTTGCTGATCGTTGTGGATTATGCGGGCGCCAGACTTGGCGGCCGTGGGCGTGAGTCCTTCGCTCAAGGCAATAGCCTGCATCACTGAAATCTTCTCATTTGATTTCAAAGTGAATCCACCAGGTTTTCGGACTTCGCCGACCACGTATACGATCCCAGCGCGAGTGACCTTGACGATGTCGCCGGGGTAGACCAGAGGGTTGTGCCGAGGGTCGGCCGAATCCAGGAGATCCTTTAAGTCCACTTTGATCGCGTTTTCGGGGGACAAGTTGGCATTGCTGGAAGGCGAAGCGGCTGCGCTTTCGTCACTCGCATTTGCCGCCGCAGAGGCAGGTGAAGCGATCGTCGCTGGGCGGTTCGCGGCGGATTCTGTTGATCCGTTCGAGGTGGCATCCCGCAAAATGATGACCGTATCTCCGGCGTCATCGGCCAGACCCTCTGCAAGCGACAGAACCTCGAGCAGAGTTTTACTTCCGCGAAGCTGAAAAACGCCTGGCCTCTTGACTGCACCCATCACCGAGACAGGGTGGCTCTGCATCTCACGGACAAAAATGCTAACGTGGGGATCCTTCATGTAATTGCGTCGGAGCAATTCTTGAATTACGAATTCCAATCCTCGCGGCGTCAATCCGGCTGCTCGCACGGCCCCGATCAGAGGAAGAGAAATTTCGCCGCTCGAGGCGACTCGGACTTCGCGATTTAACTCCTGAGCTTGAAACACGTTGACGTCGATTACATCCTCCGGGCCGATGCGATATTCCTCTGGGCTTGCTGTTGGCGCGGATGGATTCGAGTTTAGCAATTCCATCAGACGGCGATTCCAATCCTCGCTGGTTTCTAGGTTTTGAGACGACTTGACCGGTTCGTTGGCGGTCGATTGTGGCGCGGCAGAAGTTTCTTGTTTGTTCTCAGCAAAACTGGCCGTAGTCGCCGCGTTTAGGAGGCGTTCCGGGAAACCGGGCGCCAACCCACAGACTGCAAGGATGGCACAGGAATACTGTAGCGATCGAGGGAGAAGTGTCCGGCTCAAAGTGCCACGCATTGCACTTGCCATCCGAGGCAGGCAACTAACGACGAATTGAAGAGTAGCAAGCACTCTCTGAACCAGAGATAGGGGCACTGTACATTTCTCTCCGTCGACGTAAGTACCACTTCAAGTCACTGACCGGGCGGTAGAAGCGTAGAGACTGGCGAAGGGCTAGTCGATGGGGCACATCCCTCAATTAGAATTCAGGTGCATACCCTAGTGGAAAGGACCACCATTCGATCAGGGAGATAGTCAGGGACACGCTCGGGGCACTACTGGGAAACGTCAACTATTGGCTTGACCGCTGGCCTGATCATAAAACATACGGAATCGATCAGGTTGCCTTGCTGCTTCATCATGAATTGTGGGTGATTCATGCCTTTCCAAATGGAAATGGCCGGCACGCACGGATGATGGCCTTTAGTAACTACTCCGGGAGGAGACACGTTCTCCGGGGGCTGCAAAAATATCGTCGTAGCCAGATCGCCCGCGCAGCATATCTAAACGCTCTGTGCTCCGCGCACAATGGTGATATCGGGCCATTGATGCCATTTTCACGTTCGTAGTGGACGCTTGCGCGGGAAAACTATTACTGTGCGTGGTGATGGATATGCATGAACGGGCGAGCTTCCGCTTAGAGTACTTGCTCGTGGAGTTGACTGGGATCTTGGAGCCGCTGCCCTCGCGGCGCATCGCCGGGGCCGCCGGACTACCATGACAGTATGTCCACTTTGCGGCACTCAAGCCGCTCGGAAATTGCAAGTGCCTCACACTGTGGTTTGGGAATGCCACGCAGATAGTTGCCGTTTACGGTTTGCTTCTCCGCAGTTGAGCAGCCAGGAACTCGCGCGAGCCTATGCGACGTACTACTATCCCGCGGCAAACGACGGCGATTCAGCCAGGTACGAGGACACTCCAGATCTTGTGGTGAAGCAGGTCCTTTCACAACTCGAATCCTCTCCGGGGAAATTGAGGGGTTTGCGGTTGCTCGATTACGGTTGCGGCCGCGGGCCGTTCTCCGCCGTCGCCCTTGAATTCGGCCTCGCCCCCAATGGGATTGAGCCTGATCCTGTGGCGCGAAAAGATGCTGCTGCGAGACTCGGAATAGTTGTGTACACAAATCTCGATGAGTTGCGTTCGGAGGTCTCGACTCTACAATTTGACCTAATCATCCTTTGGAATGTAATTGAGCACTTGCGCCAACCTTGGTTGGACCTCCAGGGCTTGCGCGCTCTCCTCCGTCCAGGCGGCAAGCTTCTTATAGGGACTATGAACGCGAAATGCTTACGCTCTCGAATCGAGCGGTCGCGATGGCTCCATTATCGGAATCCGACGCATTTCTATTACGTCGACCGAATATCGCTTGGGCGCATCTTAGCCCGCGCGGGATTTTCCCAAGTAGCGGAATGGAAGCCCAAGTTGCGCTATCCGCAGCATGGAGTGATCAGGCGCTGGATATACCAGGCCTCTAGTCTCCTTGGACTTGCGGACGGCTTGTATTACTTATGCTCGACCAGGGGGACAGCACCGCGGTTCTAAAGACTTTAGTCGAACCAGACGAACAAGTCGGCGAGTTGATCGGGATATCCGTGGATAGGATGCTCGCGTTTTATTTGGCTGGAATTTCTGAGTCGGTTCTTCGAGATATTCCCTTAATGAAGGGTCTGCCAGATTGTCTATACGGTCCAAAATTCGCCAGCCGCAAACCGTCGAGAGCTATGTAGGCGACGAATTGCGTACCGTAAATTAAATACCGCCGCCACAGACGGTGGGGTTCCTGCAAGAGGCGGAATAGCCATTCCAGTCCATTTTCGCGCATCCATCGGGGCGCTTGCCTGCGCCTGCCTGAAAGAATATTAAAGGCAGCTCCGACAGAGACGAGCAGGGGAGCACACACTTTGTTACGGTGTTCATGCATCCATCGCTCCTGCTTCGGCGCGCCCAAGCCCACCCAGACAATATCCGCAGCCGCGCGGGAAATTAGGCGTACGACTTCAGCGTCTTCTTTCTCTGTCAAGGTCCGGAAGGGAGGGGAATAGGTCCCGGCAATCTGCGTGCCTGGGAACCGCTTCTTGAGCGTTTCCGCAAGCTGCTCCGCGACGCCAGGTTCGCCTCCGTAAAAGAAGTGCCGGTAGCTTTTCCCGGCGGTCTTTTCACAAAAGGCAATCATCAATTCCGGGCCGTACACACGCCGGGGCAAATCGTGTTTGCGACGACGCCCCATCCAAACCAGCGGCATTCCGTCCGGGACGACCAGGTCGGTCGTGTTCAGAATCTGTTTGAAAGCGGGATCATGTTGAGCTTCAACGATGCCATGCATACTGGTCGCCGCAACGGTGTGGCAGCTTTCCTTGCCGTTAATCCATTCCTGCATTTGCGTGATTGCACCATCGATCTGCACGGCGTTTACCCGCACCCCCAGAACTTGGAAGCAGGAAGTGTCTTCAGATATCCAAGTCGACCGAGACTGGGCGGTTAGGGCGATCTTACCTCCGCCAAAGCTTGTTCGAGATCTGGCCGGCAGCAGGGCTGAAGAAGAAATCCGCATAGTTTCCTTGCGAATTGCTTTGCGTCCCCTAAACCATTTGCCGAACCAAGAACTATTCCGGCAGGCGTTGAGAGCCCTACGCACGATCATCTTCGCATGAGTTTGTCCGTAGACGAAGTCGAAGGACGTCTTGAAGAGCCAGGTGGGGAGCATTACAGATGCTCGCCAATACCATCGAAGGAGTCTGGGCAAAGACCTTAGATAGGGCGGGGGAATTGCCTGGTAGGTAGCTTTGAAAGTCTGATCAGAACGAAAGCGCGCGTACGCGTAATGCATTAGTGATGGCGGCATTTCTTCTGGGAGCGGAGAGTCGGAAGACACTCCCATGCAAACCGATGCAAGGTAACGGCGCCAAGCACACCAGATTTCTCTCTCATACGAGACTATATTCCGAAGCCGATCTTCTGTGAATCTGTTGACTCCTCCAACATTGGCACCGTGGATTCGATATTCGCTCAGCGGGATCTCGATCGCAACGACAGGCGTCATTAGTGGGGCGAGAACCTGAATCAAGGTGTCTGAGTATGCTCTGAGACCGGCTGGAAGGGGAAAGATGGCCTTCGCAATACAGCGGCGCAAGGATATTCCTGACGTGGGAGGCAGACCCGGTAAGACCTGCGGGGCGCTGAGGTTCAAAGACTCACCATGCCAGCCGGAAAGAAGGTCGTGGAGGGAGGGAATCTGTGCCAGATATTTCCTAGCCTTGTCCACCAACAACATTCTGTTTACTGCGAGTCCTGAGTCGGGTGCTTGAGCAAGCGCATTGACGACACGATCGAGCTTGTCGGGCAAGAAAACGTCGTCGGCATCCAGCAAACAGATGATCTGTCCGGCGCTCTTACGGAAGGCTGCGTTTAGGGCTAGGGATTGCCCCCCGTTTGCTTGGTAAATCAGTTTAACTCTAGGGTCCAGTGAACGATACCGCTCCAATATTTTGCTAGAGGCGTCGGTTGAACCATCGTCACAGATTATCAATTCTAAGTTGCCGTAGGTTTGGCAGAGCGCGCTTTCGATCGCGTTGTCCAAATAGCGCCCATAGTTGTAATTCGATATAAGAACGGAAATCAGAGGACTATCCGGCAATGGTGCCAGCGCAATCGGCTTGAGGAGACTGAGCTCCTTAATGTAACCAGATACGTTCGTTGTCCCGCTCATAAGGATCCAGTGCACGCGAATGGAGTCTCAGAATTCTTTAGTTCTCGGAACTTGCGGTCTCCAACGGAATAAAACGAAGGAGAGAATTCTGCAGACGACTGCTTGGGAATCGCCACGATATTGAAGTAGGTGGGTTGTGAATGCGGATTGGCCGACCTTGCGCAGTCGCCGAGTAGAACGAACTCATAGCCCAGGCTCTCCAGCAAATCCCTGGCGCCCCACGGCAAGAGGCCGAGGCGGGCGGCGCAGCCGGGATTGAATTCAAAAATAACTACTGGGCGTTGCGTTGTAAGGCATCTCGTCGCTCCGCGCAGAACCAGTTCTTCTGCACCCTCAACGTCTATTTTAATCGCGTCTACGCGGTCGATACCGTTCTCCTCAAGCAGTTGGTCGAGTGATTCTGTTTGGACCTCTTCTCCTTGGTTGCCGCAGATCGAATCCTTGTCCAGCCAATTGCCTACGGGGTCCCATCCGTAGTTGAGCCACGCCCTGCTTCTGGTCTCGGCCAGCGCTGCTTGAAAGCCACGCACATTTGTAAAACGATTCAACTCAACATTCCGCCGTAGTACGGCGAATGACTGAGCTGTCGGCTCAAAAGCAAGTACACGACCTGTCTCACCCACGATCTTACTGGCAACGAGCGTGTAGATTCCAAAGTTGGCGCCTACGTCGACGAAAAGCTTCCCTGGCGAAAGGATTTTCTCCAAATAGGCCAATTCAGGCTCATAGTATTCGCGAAAGGCGAATATGAACTTGCCAAAGCCTTTTCGTTGAGCGGGGAAAAACATCCGCACCTGCCATCGCGGCAATTCCAGGACCGTCGGCATTCTCAACCAACATCTGCAATACCATGCGACAGCTCGAAACAGAGTGAGCACAGGAGCGCGCCGGAAAGCATCTTGCGTCGTCAGAAAGCGCCACATCTCTCGCGCCTTTTGCAGACGACGCTTCCCAAGGTTAATGTTGCCATTCTTCATGCGGCCTTCCGTGTCGTCGTATTTCGGGCCCGTCTATAGAGCTCTATCAAGAGTTGGTAGTTTCGCTCTGCAGTGTACTTGGCCTGGTACTCCGCCCGTGCAGCTCTGCCCATCGCTTCCATTTCCGTCTTATGGGTCCAAGCCCACTCCACTTTGGAGGCCAGGTCCATTGCATTGCCCGGAGTGAAATGTAATCCAGTCTTTCCGTTCTCGACGATCTCCATTGTGGCGCCTAGCCTCGAGGCGATTACAGCAACGCCGCAAGCAAAAGCCTCAATGATCGTAAGCCCGAAAGTTTCGTGGAATTCGCTTGGGAAAACGAGAAAGGCCGCCCTTTTCATGACGGAATGCAAATGATCGGGAGCCAACCACCCGTCAAAGGAAGCGTTCGAGAGGCGCGCCTGCTCCTTCACCGCCTCAAGTACCTCGCGGTTGGGCCCATCACCTGCGATGCGCAGGGGAACATGGTTGCCGAGGAGTTTCCAGGCCTCGAGGAGCGTGCGGATCCCCTTCTCAGGAGCAAGCCGACCGGCATAAAGCGCATATTCGCCTTGCTGTTGCTTCACTCCCGGATCGCTGAGGAGAAAATGAGGTTTTAGGAAGATCTTTTCAGGCGGCAGTCCGGCAGCGATGAACTTCTGGCGGAACAACTCCGTGAAAACAACATAGGCGTCGACTCTCTGGTTCCAAGTGCCCAGCAGTCGGTGAAGTGAGAGCATCCCTGCCACGGTCAGCGTATGAAGAGCCGAGTTGTGATAGCAAGAATGGACAACTCCGGGCCAAGGAACGGCTTTCCCCAAGCAGTCCTGACAAACTTTGCCTTCGCGATAGAAGGTTGCCGTGGGGCACATAAGACGAGGGTTATGAAGGGATTGCACGACCGGGACTCCCGCTGCCTGGCAGGTGTAGTAGGCAGCGGGAGAGATCAGCGGGAAAGTGTTATGAAAGTGAACGACCTGTGGCCTTTCTCTTCGCAAAATGGTTTGCAATTCCTGTTGGGTGTCCCAGGCCCAGAGCGTTTGCATCCCCAGTTTGGCTTTGTTCAGTATTCCGTCTTCCAAGATTTCGTCGTTGCGTCGAGTGTATTCCAAGACAGAGTGACCAGCAGACCGCAACAGTTCACTTTCACGTCGAACGACTTGATCTTCCCCGCCCGAGTAACGGTATCGATTGTGGACGATAAGGAGTTTCATAGTATATCCTGATTAATCACTGGATTGGTACTCATCGGTATCCTCTTGCGAGCTTCAGCGCGCAGGGATGTCCGTTTGACAAACCTCTCGTAGAGACATGGAAGAACTGCAACCGAATACCAAAAGTTGATGGCAGTCGGGCCAGAATCAATTTCTTCACCCATGCAGCCGAAAAGAACGCAAGCAACAAACAATGATGAAACTGCAAAGGAGAACCGATCTCTCCTAACCCAAAGAAGTCGACATACGTATATGAAGAGAGTGAGGCAAAGGACCAGTAGCGACACAAAGCTGGGGATACCACCACCCAAAAGCACCTCAAAAAGAATAGAGTGGGCGGTTCCAAGACCAGCGTTGTATTCGAGACCATAGATCCGCGAAGCGGAGTAGTATCCCAGTCCTAACCAAGGAGAATGATTCAGAGTTACATTGCTGAGATAATTCCATAAGCCTATCCGGTCGCTCAGATTGAAAATTGTCTCCGGGTCTCGATATTTGCTTAGACTTGGAATCCAATGGTAGGCATAGAGCGCCGCCACTGTTGTACAGAGGAGATAGGCGAAGTGTCGCAAAGGTTTTGGATTTGGATGCCTTAAGAAAACAAGAATGAAAAAGACCAATATCACAGCGTAGGCTGTGCGCATCAGCGAGAGGGCAAGCAATCCCAGAAGGAAACAAACCAGCAAGAGAGGAAGAGCTCTCCATACCTTTCGAACACTAGCAAGCAGTAGGATGATGACCGTTGTGGATACCACTCCAGTTGGCGCAATGAGATCGCCGCGTAAGCGAGACGGGTCCCAGCTAAAGTCAGACGGCCCCCAAACCAAATCGGGAGCCAGCAAAGCGCAAATGGCAATCGCAATGCACAACAGGAAGTTTCCCCAAAAGATTGCCTTCAAGGTGGTTCTTGGACCAAATCGCTCTACGAAGATCTGAGTGAAAAGAAGTGACACAAGCATCTGATAGACCTTGAAGGTAGTGAGAGCAGGGGCATCCGACACCCACGCGGATGCTGCTAACCCAACGATCAACGCCAAACCTAAAATCTGCGGCAGGCGCAATCTCAAAAGCGGACGCTTTGCTTGAAATCGTTTGCAAATTTGCAGCAGGACCCAGAGACCAGCCAGTCCCCATACAACCACATGGAGGATGACTACCCAATCCGTGTCACCTCGAAGCGAGGCCGCGGGGTCGCGAACGCGGAACTTCGGCGGGCCGGAGAGTATCAACAGAAATAGCGACGCCGCGATAACGGTCGGATGCTTGTAGAGGAGGCTCGCATGGATAGACGGTTGGGAGGTTTGGTCGATGAGCAGGTTTTTGGATATACGCTGCGAGCGCCCCGTGTGATCCAATCCTGCGATTGCCTCTCGATGAGAGGCTTGTCGCGCAAGACCCAGGGCTTTGCCCCACATAAGAGCTCCCATTCGAAGTGCGCTACAAGAAAGCGCGGTGCCAACGACGCCTGGTACCAAACCGTATCGAGCAAAGAGCCACTCTGGAACATGGAGCAGGCAATCGAAAAATAGAGGCTTCAGGCGGATTAGTCGATAAGGTGTGGTCTCGAATTGAAATGCAGGTAAAGACCCTAGAGCTTAGTTCGAGACTTATGGTAAACAGAGTCTGCCGAGCCTTTCTCGCATTCTTCGTTTGGAGTTAAGGTGTTTGCAAAACTAGCTAGGTTCCTTTCTGCGGGGAAAGGGCGGCGAGGGTTTTCAACAACTTCTGCTGGCCTCGTCCAATTATTTTCTGTGGTACTCGGTTTGTGTCTGTTTTCCCAACCTATTTATGCGCGTTCTGGTTCTCAAGAGCAGCAGAGGCAACCCCTTGGCTCGTTGACAAGCGTCGGAGAGGTATATGTGAACGACTCGCTCGCGCCAGCCGAGTCCACGATTTTCTCCGGGGACAAACTTCGCTCGGGGGACTCAGGCAATGCCACATTCAACATGAGCGGAAAGGGAACCCTAAAGATTTCTGCTCACAGTCAGGTCATGTTCTCTGGCAACTACCAGTTCACCGCTGAATTGGAGGCGGGAACGGTCGTTTTGAGTTCTCTTAGCGGGCCTTATGGGATGACCCTCCGAATTGGAAACTATGTTCTGGTCCCCGCGATTCGAGAACAGTCGGCGACAGTAAAGGTTGACCGGGCCCCAGACGGCTCTTTCACGGTGTCCTCTTTGGACGGCGGCGTGGGGGTACTCACTCTGGACGCAAAGGCTGGTCAGTTTATCCAAACCGGTCAAGCTCTAACAATCTCCTCGAGAGGCGAGTTGTCACCGGTATACACCATCGGAAGTCGGAGGTCCTCTGGACCACTCGGATCAGCTCAGACAGCAAAGTCAGGAACCAATCTCCATTCGGGCTGGCTGCTTCTCGGTTTAGCGGGCGCGGGAGCCGCCGCCGCAGCAGCTGAACTGGCTCACGGTGGAGGAAAGCAGTCCGTGAGTCCCTCGGTACCCTAACGGAGCCATTCGCGATGCTAGATCTACGGGCAGCTCGCAAGATTCGTCAGCTTATAGAACGCTTTTGAGCAATCCTTCTTATTCGAATTCTGCGCACATCGGAGGGTATCTGATTATTTTTTGGACGTCCCTTCCTTCGAAAGTCGGAACGTGACCGCGACGTCTTCTTCGGTTTCAACAGGTTGCCCGCCAAGCAACGTTTCCGTAAAACGCCACTGCCTGACAGCGGCCATGGCCACTGGCACCAGCAAAGCAGGACCATCGATAGACATCAGGGTCTCGACTGACCCATTGCGGCTGATAATGGCGTGTATCTTAACAATGCCTTCGATGCCTTGTTGTTTTGCCACCTCTGGATACATGGGCTCAACGCGTGAGATCAGATGACCAAGCTGCAGACTTGTCCCTTGCACTCCCTTCTTTGAACCACGCTTAGCCGGTACTCGAATAGAAGGATAAGGGTCAGTACGGATCGCAACCAATCCCGTCGTGTTCACCGGCCTCTCCGCCTTTGGTGGCGGTGGTGAGCTTTCATTTTTCTTCAGGCCAACCGGTAAAACGCTCCCTGAGAGCCCCGAGTCTGAATTCAGCGGCGACGTTAGATTCGTCTCGAGTTGTGGTGGCGTCGCGGGCACGTTTCCAACGCCTCGCGGCTGGGTTGGACGCACTGGGTGACTCATCAGGCTAGGAGCTGTGACTAATGGTTCTTTTGGCTTTTGGCTAGCTGCGGTGGCATTTTCGAGAGGATGATTCGGACGATCGTGAATGCTACTTGCAGCAGGACGCTCTGCGACACCAGCTTGTCGAATCGAAATTCTCGGAGAGGGTCCAGGAATGCTATGACGCTTCTCCGCGGCAACAAGCTCTGCTCTTCGTGTTTGCGGGCGCATTTTCTCCAGGCCGGACTTCGTGGCGCCGGTACTCCCGCTCCGAAGAGGACCTGATTCGCCCTGAACTGTTCCACTCGTCACTCCCGTTTTCCGCGCGATAGCCGCGATCAAATTGTTTCCGACATTGCGTTCCGATGCAATTCGTTCGACCGAGAACGTAATCAGACCGATCAGACCAGCCGCAGCCGCAATCCTCCTCACGTTTCGGCTCCGGCCCCCGAGATTCGCTCGCCACTCTTTCGCTCTCACTCTGATCTTGGGAACGAGAACTCTCTTGTTCGATGCTATTGCGTCCGGAATCAAATCCAGAGGCGTCTGAGATGCTGCAGACGTATTCATGATCTGGACCAGCGGTTCCACGGCTGCGCCGGGACTTGCAGTTTCTGGGATCAAAATTTGTGGAGTGTGGACGTTGACTTCGCCTAATGCCTGTTGTGGGTCTAAGAGTATGCGGGGTGAGGCGCTTTCTCGATAAGGTTCGCCTCCCGCTTGCGAGGAAATCCAATCCGTGATTTGCTGCCGGGATTGTTCCGAGAGACCAACAAATCGTACTCCGGCCTCCCTTTTCGATTCGCTTCTCCATACAATTTGTCCGCTTGCTTCAATGCTGTCGCTGCAATCCGGAAACTGAAGCCGTATCTTTGGAAGGTCGTTGTGGACAAGAACAACAGCGGCCGTTATCGCTAGCCCGCCTTCGCTGACGTTGAGAGCGATACCTCCGTTGCTCTCTCCTAACTGCAGGTAGCCGAGCGGGACGATTCGCGTTCGTTTGTGAGCGCGGCGATCAGTAACATGTGCGGAGAGTTCATGACGATGCCGATTCCCTGGCATGACCTGCATTTCTTGCTTGGCGCGTTTCCTAACGACCTTCTCTGACTCCTCGAGGGAAGAGTTGGATGGTCTGGCGGCGCTTATGCTTTCTAACGGCTCTTCCGCAAATGTGCCGCTATAGAGACGCTCGGGCGTCGAGCTTTTCCCAGCGTCATTCGCTGTCGCGCTCAAAGCGCGATACTCTTCCTGCGGTGTCTTTGTTTCCTGAATCCAACTCTCGATTCGCTGCTGGCCATCCTTTGTACTGCCAATAGATGGCTCGCAGGGGTCCGGAAGGGATGGACCGAGCGATGCTCCCGAGAAAATCCAACCCTTCCTTCCCCGGCTCGTTTCCTGTTTCGGATCCCCGATGGGTGCCCTTGGCTCTAGGCCTATTTCGCCGGTTGTCGCTTCCGAGGCCATCCATTTTTTAATCTCCTGGCGCGCCTCTTCCTTCAGACCGACAAATTGTATGCCCGCCTCCTTCTTGGATTTGCTCTTCCATACGACTTGGCCACTGACAACTGCCCAATCGGCAGATCCCGGGAATTGAATTTGCATGGCGGGGAGGTGACCGTCAGGCAAAACCATCCCCGCCGACAGGGCCAATCCGTCTTCACTGATGTTGAAAACGATCCCCTTGTTTACGTCATTTATGTTTATGAAAATCAGCGAATTGGGGTGTAGTCGTCTGCGGGCACGACGTTCCGCAACTCCCAGATCGTTCTCGGCGTGTTGTGGCGTGTACAGCATGCTTTTGGCCCGCTGGCGAGGTTATAAGACACACGTCCCGTGGTTAAGCCTAGTTTCGAACTACGGGGGCCTTCAATCGGGTAAAGCCCTGAGTAGGTTAGGGATCGCACCGGACGCGACAGTCTCGCCTCGCCTAAGGATGCTGCGTCAGGATGGCTATTCCTCTGCGCTTAGACTGATGCCATCGATCCATACGGTTCCGGCAATTTGGCTATCGAACTTGCTACTTAAAGGACGGGTTATCCTTATAAGCAACATTCGCGTACCAGTCTTGGTTTTGAATTCCGCGTTTTGTTCCGACCAGGAGGACGTGCCAACCAGATTTTCGGTCGACACGAGGAGATCGCTCATTGCGTAAGCATCGCAAACCTGAAATCTCGGCCCGCTGTCGGTAGTGATGCCCTGCGCGCGCATATGACCAGAAAATCGGTACCGCGTGTTTGGTTGAACCGCCACGTACTGGAACACATGAACGTAGTCGGGATTGCGCGAGCCATCGAACTTGATTCGAAGCGCACGGGTGCCCTCGAAAGCATCAACGGAGTCCACATTGACCATGGCTCCTTCCATCGGTATTACGCGCCAATCCATTCCTCCATTCAGGATCTCGTGCTCGAAACTCCCATTTGTGACCAGATTGGACCGGGAGATAAACGGTTCGATCTGCGACGGGAAACGTTTGGCCAGGACAGACCATGCCTCGGTCAATCGGCCCAATTCGCGGTTTTGGATGAGTGCATCGAGATATGGGAAAGCGTCGCGTAAATCGAATTGCAAATTGAGCTGGAGAACCCGAGCCCAAACCTCTTCGGCTGCGCCAACATTGCCCGTCGCAATTCGGAAGTTAAGATAGTCGAAAAGAATAGGAGCTCTGGGGGGAAGCATTTCATCCAAAATAGCCTTGTTATCGCGCGTTGCAGTCGTGGCCAGTACAAAGACGTTCCGTGGGGCCATCCCGTTCACGGCAAGAACGCTTCCTAAGGTGCGCAATCCTTCGGGGATCCTGCGAGTTCGAACGTAGAAATTGCCAAGCCTCCAGTTGATCTCGGGTGAATTCGGGAAGAGTTGATGAGCGCGTTGAAGAGCGCCAAGAGCATCGTCGGTGCGCCCCGCCCAATCATATGCCGCACCAAGGTCAGCCCAGAATTGTGCATCCTGCGGGCTCAGCTGTGTCGCTCTTTCGTACAACCGTACGATATCATTCGAACGGCTGCGCTCAGCATACAAGTGCATGAGCGTCCCCAAAGCGTCGTAATACCTTGGGTTACCCGGCTCCCATTTCATGGCGGTCTGAATTGCTTCTGGCGATCCCTTTCCTGAATACCACGCGCCTATCCCTCTTCTCGCCGCAAGATACACACAAAAGGCCAAACTGGCCGCAAGGCAAATTTGAAACAACAAATGTCGCCAACGCTGGTCCTTCAAGATCCACCACCTTTCATTCTCATCGGAGGACAATCCGGGAAGCAACAGAAGCGGACCGTACGTACCGGCGTGGGCGACCTCCAGGAAGTGGAAATCAATGGGCGGAGCCGCGGCGCCTTGCAGTAGGCATTCCAAAGTAATAAACGATGCTGTTAACGACGCGGAGGTCGTTTTGCCCACGGATGGCTTCGGAAGAATTGTAAAAATTGGTATGCAGGTAGTCCACGCTGACTCGATACGCAAAAGAAGAGGAGAGGCGATATTCGGCGCCTCCTCCGAACGTCCAGGCGGGATAGTGTACGTGCCCAGCGCGGAATCCGCCGGCTCCATCTGGAAAGGGACCGTCAACCTTTGCGCCGCCGAAGAGCGCGTCAACATAAGTGGTTATCAAGTTCCCGTTCCAAGGGAAAAACACGGGACCAGCAAAGTAGCTAAGCACGTCCGCACCATGTCCACTTCTCAAGACGTTCATGGACCGCGAGTAGCCAATATCTAGTCTTGCTCCAAACCTCGAGCCCGACCTGGCGGAGAGGCTGACGTCCGCGCCGCTCAGCGCCACGCCGTTCGATGACGGCATCGCGATATTGGTGACGGAATACCCGGCACTCAAGTTAAATTCTGGAGCGTTTCCGGCTGGCGCGGGCGTTCGTGAAAATGGCCGAAGCAACACGACCGCGGGAGCTTGCCCCGGCTCGATAATCTCCGCCGCGGCCGGAGCTGTAGCCCGAAGGGTATCTTGTGTCTGCGGGGCGCTTTGCACCGTCGCGGGATCTTGCGCGGGAGTAGAACTTTGCGCCAAGACCGCGGCCGGATAGAGCAAAAAACAAAGAGCTAGTTTCCTCACGATTATCATCCGCATGCGAACCGGGCGGGCCGTAACGCGATGTTCCACTTCCGCTGGCGTCATGGTGCATTCGCAGCATTGTTATTAAACGAGTTCGGGTGTCTGGACAATCAGGTGAAAACCCTTGCTCGTACTAAGGGAAATCGCCGATCAGGCAGGGGCCCTGCCGCAAACGTGCCCCAAGGAACGCTATGAAATTACGGTCGGCACATGCAAATTTTCATACAAAAAGAGCATTCGGTCTCCGCACCGAATGCTCTTTGCGATCAGCGAAAAACCCACCGCCTAAGTCTTTGAGATTCAGTCAGCACAAAAGGATTTTTTCGCCAAATTATGTTGGAACATCACGATGTTGGACCCACGTTGGACTTTTTCTCGTAGTAGCTTGATTTTGGCGTCTGTATTAGAATGAAAACAAATGCGTTGTGCCGTTCCCCGGTAGCTCAATGGTAGAGCATTCGGCTGTTAACCGAAGGGTTGCTAGTTCGAATCTAGCCCGGGGAGCCAAATTTTCCCATTCAAAAAGTTGGGATTTCGAAGTCAGAAATCTGCATTCGGATCCAGGAAATTCAAGCCTGTTTATAGATCTGTTCGTTCGTCACAGCGACCTTTGGACCGTGTGAAACAATCAGCCGGAATTTGACTCTCCTGGGCCGAGGACGCTTGGCTTTGACAAGAGTAGCGCGCACACCCGCGAGAATTACCGTGAATCGAACCTCCCTGCGCAGCGGCCTGCTCCTCTAGTCTGCGCTACAACGAGACGGGGAACGTCAACCCTTGTCCGAACTGGTTTCTCGTTCATTTGGGCGATTATCTCGTGGATGTCATAAACAGGGAACATCGAAGCTTCGATGGTTTTGGCGGAAGGCCTCGCAGCTTGATGCACGAAATGCACAAAAAATAAGACCAACGGATGCTGGAATTTGCATCTGCCAACTGAGTTGATTCATCAAAGCAGCGAACCCGGGCGCCGAGCGGAAACAAACGTTTCCGAGGGCAAGCATCAGGGTTAAGAATCGTTGACATTCAAAAAACGGGTAACTATACTCCTGCAAAACGATTAGTTAACCGATTTAGCTCGCGGTGCACGGGGTTTCGGGGAAAACGAAGGGGAGGAATCGAAATGAATCCGCATAAGTCATTGTTGCGTGCGCTGGGAGTGATTGTGTGCCTGAGTGTGGTTTTATGCGCCGCGCGGGCGCAATTCCGGGGTTCGCTGAGGGGAGTTGTGACGGACCCTCAGGGAGCAGCCGTATCGGGAGCGACGGTAACGCTGAAGGATCTGGGAACCAACCAAACGCAGGTCGCGACCACGGACGATAATGGCATCTACAATTTTAACGCCCTTCCCCCGAATCAATTTTCGGTCACCGTCGAGAAGGCCGGTTTTAAGAAAAAGGTCCTCGATCAGTTAGGGATCATCCCGGAACAAGCAAACGCATTGAATATTCAACTGGAGGTCGGGGAGATCACTCAAAGCGTCACGGTGAACGGCGATTCGACTCCACTGATCGATACCGCGACAGCCTCAATTAACGGGACTGTTTCTTCGAACCAAATTCAGCACCTGCCGTCCTTTGGGCGGGATGTCCTCAAACTCGCGCAGTTGGCTCCCGGTTCATTCTCGGATGGTTCGCAGGGAGGAGGCGGCAGTGGCTTCGACCTTCCCGGCACGCAGACCGGGGGAGGGGCTTCCGGCGGCGCCGACGGCATCTTCAAAACCGAGAACGGCGCGCAGGTCATTGCCAATGGGCAACAGACGGAGAACAACGGCATTTCGATCGACGGGATCAGCACTACCAGCGTCGTTTGGGGCGGTTCAACAGTCGTCACGCCGTCGGAAGATTCCGTTGATAGCGTGAAAGTCGCCTCCAATAGCTATGACGCCGAGGATGGCCGCTTCAGCGGCGCCCAGATTCAGATCATCTCCAAGACCGGCACGAACGACTTTCACGGCAGTCTCTTCTTTACCAACCACGAACCGAGCTTTAACGCGTACCAACGGTTCAACGGCGCAGGTCTTCCCGTGACGAAGGACGCCAATAAGTTTGACCAGTTTGGCGGCAGCGTCGGCGGCCCAATCTGGAAAAATAAAATCTTCTTCTTCTTCAACTATGAGACGGTTCGTGAACCCTTCTCAAACTTGCAAGGCAACGGTTGGTTCGACACCGCGGCTTTCGACGCCTTGGCGCCTTCGGGAAGTATCGCTTCGAAATATCTTTCCTTCCCCGGTAACGGGGTAGTCGGAACTCTCAACCCTAATGCGACCTGCGTAACTGCCGGCCTTACGGAAGGGCTGACTTGCAGAACGATTCCGGGCCAGGGCATTAATCTCGGTACGCCTCTGACGACGGGCTTAGGAACGCAGGACCAGGGCTGGACTAGCGCCACGAACCCAGGTTGCGGGGGAGCCGGAACGGGCTGCGGAACCGCTGGCAGTCCCCTGGGCAACGTGGCCGACATTGCGAACTTCAACACCGTCAACCCGACAAAAATTACGGCCGTTCAATACAATGGCCGCCTCGATGCGAATATCACCCAGAAGGACCGCATAGGATTTGCCATCTACTGGGTTCCGTTCTCAAGAGACAACTTGAACGGCAACCGTGGCTACGACGTCTTCCACCATACCCAGATCAATGATGCATTCTCGGTCCTCTGGGATCACACGATCTCTCCGACTTTCGTCAATGAACTGCGCGCGAATGCCGCCGGGTGGCGCTGGAATGAAATCACTTCCAACCCGCAGTCCCCCATCGGATTTGCCGTGGACAATATTGATACGATCGGCAGTATCGGACCCAATGCTTTTGGGCCTCCCGTCGGCAGCATCCTGGATCAATGGACTTACAGCGTTAAGGATGTGGCCACCAAGATTTACGGACGCCACAGTATTAAGTTTGGCGGTGAATACACCCGCCTTCTTTACTTGCAAGACAACGCCAGCGCCGGCGTCCCCAGCTATAACTTCTTCAATATGTGGACCTTCCTCAACGATGCGCCCCAGCAGGAGTTCGGAAATTTCGTTCCTAATACTGGGGTACCGACGACCGTTCGCCAGGACGACCGTGAAAACATCTTGGGCTTCTTCATCCAGGATGACTTCAAAGTGCGCTCGAACCTGACCATCAATCTCGGTCTCCGCTGGGACTACTTCGGTCCCTTGCACGAGAAACACGGGAACATGTTCAGGGCGGTTCCCGGCGCCGGGCCGGACTTCCTCACGGGGCTGGTCGTTCGGAGGGAAGATTCCTGGAACTCTGAGAAGAATAACTTCGGGCCGCAGATCGGTTTTGCCTGGAGTCCGAAATCGCTTCCTTTTCTTCACCACGACTTCAACAATCGGCTGGTCATCCGCGGCGGTTACGGCCTGAGCTACAATGGGGAACAAATCGCCATTTCAGCCAACATTGTCCAGAACCCTGGGTTGTCGGTGTCCCCAACTTTCCTGATACCAACGCCAGCCTCGGCGAATCCCGGCATTATCTATGCCCTTTCGTCGGGTGTGCACGACCTTACCGGCTTTCCCGCGAACCCGAACGCGGTTTCGACTTTCGGCCCGAATGGACTGCCAACAACTGGCCCCGCCGTTAACGTGGAAATCTTTCCCAACACCCTGCCCACCACGCGTGTCAATCACTACTCCCTGGACGCCCAATATGATCTTGGTCACCAATTCGTGGCATCGTTGGGATATCAGGGAAGTCTGTCGCGTGACACCTACTTCCATCAGAGTCCGCTTGCCGTCCCTGCAACCCGCGGTGATGCCCTCAACCCGCAGATCCAGGGCGGGGATAACTGGGCACTGAACGGCCGCGGCAATTACAACGCCATGCTTGCTGAACTGAAGCATGACTTCTCGCACCAGTTTTCGGCCGATGCTCAATACACCTGGTCGAAGTGCATGGACACCAGTTCCGCGCCGTTTTCGGAGCAGCCGTACCCATTCAACCAAAACCTGGATTACGGCCGCTGCGATTACAACGTCGGCCAGGCGTTCAAGATCTTCGGTGTGTGGCAGCCGGTATTTTTCCACGGCAGCCACAGTTGGATAGAAAAGGTCGCCGGTGGGTGGTCCCTGAGCGGCATCTTCAATCTCCACTCGGGATTCCCCTGGTCTCCCTTTGTGAACGTCACTGGCGGAAACACCTATTGCGCGACTTGCGGCTACGGGTCGCTGTTCCCTGCCGCCTTCCTCGGCGGCGCGGGCACCAGCACCAGCATTGATTCCTTCAAGACGGTGGCGAACTCGAACTTTCCTAATGGCGGCGCCGCGTATTTTTCTCCGACAGCCTTCCCTGGCGTCTTCGGCACTACACTTCCCCCGGCCCCCGGTCTCGCCCGCAATTCGCTCAACCTTCCCGGATACAAGGACGTGGACTTGACACTGGCTAAGGCCTTTGGCTTGCCCAAGGCTCCGATACTCGGTGAAAACGCCAGAATTGAGCTGCGATTCGATGCCTACAACCTGTTCAACAACCTGAATCTCAACCCCAGTGCCATCTCGAACAACATTGCCAGCGGGAACTTCGGCACCATTACAGCCGCCCTCGCTGCTCGTGTCATCACACTGGGCGCTCGGTTCAGCTTCTAATGTTTTTACACCCCGGGAGGCGCATCTCGAAGTTGGAGCGCGCCTCCTGAAATTTGTTCGAGGCGGCTGTCAACGGGCGGTCGAATACTCTGCCCCTCGTTGACAGCTTTTTCTTTTTCTCACCACAATTTCAAAGGCGCTTCGCCGTCTTTCCTCTACGCTATCACCACATCATTCTTTGTCTGTAAGTCCGTTCACCGCGCGATCTCTTCGTTCTCGCCTCTCGCCGGTGGCCCAGGTCTCGGTTAGGGTCGTAGCCCACAGTAAACATTGGATTTAGTATTATTCTCTTGACAAGAGATGCGGGTATGTTATAATGGTAACCAGTTGATTCGGCGAGGTCTCTTGAGTCTCGTCTTTTAGAACATGCCTCTCGCCTACGTAGTCCTCTTAGACTCCCGAGGAAGTTCTGCGACCCTAAAAGAGCCTCCGCCTAAGCTATTTAGAAGCAACACTTGTAGATCTGTATCAAAGCAAATGACTTTAATTGCTTCAGAATCAACACTTATGAAAAAACGGGGGGAGGGTACCCATTATTGTTAACTAGAATTTCCGATGAGTGGACCACGTTGGAGAGCATGGCAAGGATGGGCATGCCCTACGGGCAAGCCGAAGCCAAACTCTAACCCGGGTGGAATCCGGCTTTTTTCATCGCGGACTGCGCTTCGGGATTTTTCATGAATGTTTCCCACACGAGGCCCGTGCGGTGATTCTCAGCCATCAGCATGGTGGTGCCGAGGTCGATGCCAAGAACGTCTTGGTCGTACCAGCCATCGAGCGGATTGAAGGCGTCCACGAAGCCGTAGCGCGCCCAGGCTTTCTCTTTGTAGGGGCCGCGGATATGGCGCAGGACGTGGATGCAATCTTCATAGAGGAAGGGAAGCGAGCCGCCCGTGGCGCAGGGAACGATGCTGCCGTCGATGGGGCCTTGCGGCGGCGGACCGCCCCAGGCGGTGTAGCCTTTTTCGTAGTCGGAGGCGCTGATGCCCCAGAGGTTTCCGCTGTAGTCCGGGAATTTGTCGCGCAGAGAGAGACAAAAAAGTTTGTGAGCCTTGGTGGCTTTGATGGAGTTCTCGAAATAGTTGGTGTAGTCGTCGCGCTTTTTGCGGAAGTCGTACCAGGCGTGCGAATACTGGTGAGTGAAAATCGGATCGTTGCCGGAAATGTATTCGATGCCCTGATACTTGATGACGGGGCGTGTCCAGGCCTTCCAGGTTTCCGGGGGAAGGGGATGCGTCGGCGAGCCGATGCCGAGCAGGTAGATCATCATCAGCTCGCAATAGTGTTCCCAGCGCGCGTTCAGGAATCCTGAATCCGGTTTCCAGCCCATCGAGAGAGTCGAACCGCCGTTCAGCATCCAGGGCCAATCGACGCGCTCGTAGATTTTTGTGGCGAGATCCTTGATTTCCTGATCGGCGAAGTATTGGCGAGCGGTGAGCACGCCGCAAAGAAGCAGGGAAGTGTCAATCGAGGAGAG
>DASXMM010000388.1:0-6193 GCA_036495665.1 Candidatus Acidiferrum sp.
AACTGTATTCCCGCGGAATCAGCCCCAGATAACTCGCCACCTGCTTGCCGCGCTGGAACCGGTTCACATCACCCATCGTCAGCACAAACGCGATCGACGTGATCGGCCCCACGCCCGGCTGCGTCATCAGCAAGCGCGCTCTTTCGTTTTTCTCCGCAACTTCCGCCACGGCACGATCGAGCAGGTCAATCTGCGAACTCAACATCTCTCTTACCTTGAACAGGTCTTCTCGTCGCCGGCTGGCCCACGGCTTCAGCGGTAACTCGCGAAGCACCTGCTCCCCCGCTTTGCTCCACAGCTTTCGCTTCCGCGTGATCCCCTGATTCATCGCCAGGTGCTGCAACTCGTTTTTCACCTGTGCGCGAATCCGCACCAGCTTGTAGCGATGAATCAAAAGCTGCCGCACATCTTTCTCTTCACCAGAAGGAGTCCAGATCCGTGGAAACCGCCCTTCCAGCAACAGCTTCAAAATCAGCGCAGCATCGCGCCGGTCATGCTTCTGCTGCCGTGAATCGCTCGCGCGAATCCTCGCCGCATCGCCAATCCACACATCGTGCCCCGCGGTCGTGGCCATCTCCACGAACCACTGACAGTTACCCGTCGACTCCATCCCGATCAAAGCATGTCCAGTCAGCTGCCGATAAAATCGCTCGGCCTCTCCCGATCCATGCTCCAACTTCTGTTCTCTCGTCTCCCCTGTGGTCGTCTCAACCCAACAAATCTGTTGCCAGCTGGGGTGATAATCACATCCAATAATCATCATCGAAGGCTCCTTCCTACCGAATGCTTCGGTCCTCCAAACAGAAGCATACTCGGCTTCGAACGGAGCCTTCGTCCTTATCCAATCAACAAACCAGAGACGCGCAGCCGCCCAATCCCTTCCGTTTTTTTCCACAACCACTCTGTTCCCCTGCCCAATCTTTTCCGTTCGCCCCATGCCTCAAACCAGCACCGCTTCCCTGCTCTTCGCCGATCGCGCCTCCATCACCACCCGCACTCCATACCTCGGCCGCAGCGTTATCGACGCCAGCGGCACCACCGGATGCCCTTCCACCAGCCGGAACCGGTACTGCTGCGCGATCGTCGCCAGCACCAGCGCCGTCTCCATCAGCGCGAACGTGTTGCCGATGCACTGCCTCGGCCCGCCGCCAAACGGAAAATACGCGAACCGCGGCAGCCGCTTCAGCAAGTCGCCTTCCCACCGCTCGGGACGAAACTCTTCCGGCGCCTCATACCAGCGCGCGTCGCGATGCACCGTCCACTGCGCGAACGAAACGCCCGACCCGCGCGGCACCGTGTACCCCGCAATTTCGTGGTCCTCGATCGCCGTCCGCGCCGATCCCCACGCAGGAGGATACAGCCGCATCGATTCGGTGATCACATGGTTCGTATAAGCCAGCTTCGGCAAATCATCCAGCGACGGCGCGCGCCCGCCGAGCACGGCTCTCAACTCAGCGTGCAGCTTGGCTTCCACCGCGGGATTCTGCGCCAGCAGCCACCACGTCCACGAAAGCGCGTTCGCCGTGGTCTCGTGCCCCGCGAGAAAAAGCGTGATGGCTTCGTCGCGCAGTTGCTTGTCGGTCATGCGCGAGCCATCTTCATCCTGCGCCGCCAGCAGCATCGAGAGCAGGTCGCCCGCATCGCGGCCCGATGCGCGTTTCTCTGCAATAATTCTGTAGAGCACTCTCTCGATTCGCCGGATCGCGCGTTCCAGCCGCAGATTTGTAGGCGTGGGTATCCACTGCGGGACAAGAACCGTGCGCCGGAAATTCGCGCCCAGTTCGAGCAGCAGTTCCAGCGACCTGCCGATGTCCTGCGCATCGCTCTCCACGTCGGCGTCGAACAGCGTTTTACCCACAATCTGCAGCGTGAGCCGCATCATTTCTTTATGGATGTCGCGCTCTTCCCCGTCCTGCCACTCGTCGAGCAAACGCTCGGCGTACTCCACCATCGTCGACGCGTATCCCGCGATACGCGCGCGGTGAAACGCGGGCTGCGCCAGCCGCCGCTGCCGCAGCCAGAAATCGCCTTCGCTCGTCAGCAAGCCGCGCCCAAAAACGCGCTTGTTGGCTTGCAGCACCCGGCCTTTCACGAATTTGCGCGGATGCGTGACGAGCACATTTTCAATGGCGTCGGGATGATTGATCAGCAGAATCCGGAAATTAAAAATGCGCAGGCCGATGAAATCGCCGTACTCGCGCACCAGCCCCGTGAAGTATTTCAGAGGATCGCCGCTGTTGAGTGGCCCCAGCGACCAGTTCCGGAAACCGTAAGAAGGACCAGACGGAAATTTTTGCTTCGCCGCGGACGCCATACTTTCATGCTACGGACGAGCCGCGCCCCCGTCAACGCATCGCGTGTGAGGATTTGTCAGCGTCAGCTTTGTATCGAATTTGTCGGCGCGAGTTTTGTGTGGAACTGTTCGCGTCCAACGACTCGTATCGCGATGGAAGATCTCGCTGGCGAGAATCGCGGCCGTGCCGCTTACCGCGGGCGCAGAGCGCGCAAACGGTAAGCGCCTCTGCGGAAAGCATTGGTGGAGACGTTGCAAAATCCAACCGCACCGAGGCGGCCCGGAACCGACGAAGCCGCAACCGGAACAAAGGTGCTGCGAATATGGCCAATCCGGTTTAGCCAGCCATCCTGGATTTCGAGGGCGAGAAAAACGCCGCCGGGCTTCAGTACGCGGAAGATTTCGGCGAAAGCTCGCTCCTGCAATTCTTGCGAGCGAAGATGGTGCAGAACGAGGACGGCGATGGCCGATGAAAACATTTTTTGTGGAAACGGCAACGCGGAAGCGTCGCCCTGCACAATCGCGCCATTTTTCGCATGGCTGCGTTGCGCGATGCCGAGCGCAAACGCGTGGCTATACTCAAGGCTCGTCACTCGCGCAGCGCGATTTCGCAACTCATCCGTGGCCGCGCCCGGCCCCGCTCCGATTTCGAGAACGTGCTCGCCCAAATCCGTGTCGCCCAGAAGCCATGGCAGCACTTGCTTCCGTGTCATGTTGCGCCAGAACGCCGAAGCGCAAAACCAGTTCTCGAAGCGATTCATGAGCTCCTACTGCAAACTCCGTTTAGGGACTGGAAACGGTGGTCTAGCGGTTCTGATTATCGCAGGGCTGCCAACAATTACGCTATCGCAGGAGAGGGCCGATTTTTCGCAGCGAAGCGGCGAATTGGTCGGCGTTGTAGGAGGAAGGGTTTTCGAGCTGGCGGAAAAGTTCGTTGATGGCAGCGCGAACTTCGTCGGCATTGGCAGGCCTGGCGTCCTTGCTGTAGGCGATGTAGAGCGAGTCCATGGCCATGGCGGCTTGTTCGGCCGCGCGCTCGTCGGCGAGGGAAATAGTTTCAGCGTCGTCGGAGATTCGCTGCAGCATAGCTAACACGATTGCACGATCGTATTGCATAGCTGCGAGGCGATCGGCAAAACGTTGCGCGACCGGAGCGGCAGCGGTCGCAGACGCCATTACCGCGTTGCGGTCCGGATTCAGCTTGGACATTTCGTCCGAGACTTCTTGCAGCCGCCGGTCGAGTTCTTGGGCGTTGGCCGAATCAATTTGCTTCGCCAGGAGACGAAACACGGCGTACCGCGAATTGTTCCATGCGGGATCGCCGGGACGACGGCCGGAGAAACCGTGCTCCTGGCGCCAACTGTCTTTTGCCGGGACTAGCGCGTGGTGGCACGCGAAGCAGGACAGTTCGGAATATTCGGGCCAGACATCTTTTTTGTCGAAGCGCTCGCCCTTTGCGCGCCACGTCAGGCGATCCATTTCCGCGCGGAGTTGCACGGCTTGGCCTGCGCTCCAATCGCGGACACCGGCCCAGGCCGCGTCTTCGACGGGCTTGCCAGGAGCGGATTCGCGCGGGGATTTCCAGTGGCGCGGCATCACCGCGGAAAACGAGTCCAGCTCGAAGAACAGGTCGGGATGGCCGGCGGCGATCATTTCGTGATCGACGAATTTTTCTTTCGTGCCGAGGTGGCACTCGAGACATTTTTCCGTGCGGTGAATTACGTCGCGCGTATCGCGCATGCCCATCGCCACAGATTTTTCGTGAGGCCAGTCGCGCGTGGTGTGCGGCCCTAGCCAGGCGGATGCCGGGCCATGGCAGTTTTCGCAGGAGACACCTTCCGACAACTCGAATGGGCGGCCGCGCTGCTCGGGAGTGGTGTAGAGCGCGTGGCACGCCAAACATTTTGGCGCGTCTTCGGCTTTGGCGTTGAGTTTCAGGATGCGCACGATGCGTTCGCCGATGTCGCCGGTCAGTGCCTGGTAGGCGCGGCTGTGTTTGTCTTTCAGGATCCAGGTCGAATATTCGTTTTGCAGGATGCGGCTTCCGGGCACGGGTTTGACGCTGCCGTGGCAGCTTGTGGCGGCGCAGGAACCTGGGCCGATGTACTTCATCGGTTCGGCGTTCGCATCGGCGTGCCCGGGGCTAGGCTTAGTTGTTACGGCGGCGGAATCCGGTGGCTCATCCGGGCCATTTTGCGCTGCGGTGATTTGCGCGGTGGCGGCTAGCGGCAGAAGGAGCGCAGCGCACAGCGTGGCGCGAAGCCACCTGGTTTTGGGGTTGATTTGCATTTCAAACAGGCCGGACGAGTCTGTCGGTTCATTATCGTTTGGGGCGGAAGGAAGTCGCATTGTCTTTTTCGCGGCGTGGCGCGAAAAGGCAACGGGGCTTCTATTTACAGGGCGGTGGGGCGCCAGTAGTATGCAGAGGAATCCGTTCTACCCATTCGGCCGCGCGAAACGACCCGCCCGGCATTTTTTCCTTTCGATGCGAGACGCCGCGCCGTGATCTTCGACGACCTGCGAGCTATCCAGCTTCGCTACGGCTTCTTGCCCAAGGCGGAACTCGAAGCCTTTTCCCAGCGCTCGCAAACTCCTCTGTATCAGATTCATAGCGTCGCGAGTTTCTATCCGCATTTTCAGCTTGTACCACCTCCGAAGGCGGATGTTCGTGTTTGCGCGGACATGAGCTGCCATTTGAATGGTGCATGCGAATTGCGGGCGGAGTTGGAGTCGCGTTTTGCAAAGAGCGGTCCCATCGACGTGCTGATACGCGACGTTTCCTGCCTGGGGCGGTGCGATCACGCTCCGGCGGTTTCCATCAACGACGAGATTTTCGCCGGCGTGACAACTACTTCGGCGGAAGCGATCGCGCGGAAGGCGATTCGAGGCGACGAGATTCCGGAACCGCATCCAGAGCATGGACGTGTGCAATGCGCGTCTGATCCTTACGGCGATGGGGAGCGATATGGCGTCGTGCGAAAGCTGGCCGCGACCAAGGACTGGGACGGCGTGCTCGCGGAACTGAAGGCCGCGGAATTGCGAGGAATGGGCGGCGCGGGATTTCCGACAAGCATGAAATGGGATTTGGTGTGGAAGCAGCCGGGAGACGTGAAATACATTGTTTGCAATGCGGATGAAAGCGAACCGGGAACGATCAAAGATCGCTTCATCATGACGCATCTGCCGCATTTGGTGATCGAGGGGATGATCGTGGCGGGACTGGTGACTGGGGCGAAGCGCGGGATTCTTTATATTCGGCACGAGTATCACTTGCAGGAAGAAATTCTTGGCGAGGAATTGCGCCGCTGCTATCACGACGGATTGCTTGGAAAAAACATTTTGAAGACTGAACTGACGTTTGATCTGGGGATTTTCGTCAGTCCGGGGGGATATATTTGCGGGGAAGAGAGCGCGTTGATTGAAGCGCTTGAGGGAAAGCGGGCGGAGCCGCGGAACAAGCCACCGTTTCCGGGGCAGGCGGGTCTTTGGCAGAAACCCACTGTCATCAATAACGTCGAGACGTTTGCGAACGTGCCGCAGATTCTGGCGCGCGGCGTGGAGTGGTTCAAGACGCAGGGACGCGATGGGTCGCGTGGGTTGAAGTTCGTGGGCGTGAGCGGGCACGCGGCGAAGCCGGGGATTTTTGAAGTGCCAATGGGAATTTCGATGCGCGAAGTGCTTTTTGATTACGCGGGAGGGATTCGCGGCGGGCGGGGATTAAAAGCGTTTGCGCCGTCGGGGCCTTCTTCGGGTTATTTGCCGGCTTCGATGGTGGATGTGCGGCTGGATTTCAAGGCGCTGTCAGAGGCGGGGTCGATGCTAGGGTCGGGCGCGATCGTGGTTTGCGACGATACGACGTGCATGCTGGATATGGCTTTGAACGCGGTGCGGTTTTATCGG
>DASXMM010000389.1:0-5920 GCA_036495665.1 Candidatus Acidiferrum sp.
AACCCGGGGCGCACTTTATCACACTAGGCGTAAATTCCGCGCAACTTTAGCGCGCTGCCTACGCGGTCAATTGCGAGCATATAGGCCGCAATGCGATTATTGACTTTGTGGGTTTCCGCGTAGCGAACGACCTCGTCAAAAGCGTGCTCCATCACATCAAGAAGGCGCTCGTTTACTTCGCTTTCGCGCCAGAAGAAGCCCTGGCGGTCCTGAACCCATTCGAAATAGCTGACCGTGACGCCCCCTGCGTTGCCGAGGATATCAGGCACGGTGAAGATGCCTTTGGCATCGACGATAGCGTCGGCTTGCCATGTGGTCGGGCCATTGGCCCCTTCGCAGAGGATTCGCGCCTGGACCTGATGCGCGTTTTGCTCGGTGATTTGATTTTCGATGGCAGCGGGAATGGCGATCTCGCACGGTTGGAAAAGGACATCGCGGGCGGACATTTTTGCACCGCCGCCGGGATAATCCTGCAGAGGTTTTTTCTTGGTGTAGACCCAGTCGATCATTTTGGGAACGTCGAAACCGTTTTCGTTATACAGACCGCCACCGATATCTGCCAGACCAACGATTTTATACCCGGCTCGCTGCATCAGCTCAGCGGCGAGGGACCCGACGTTGCCGAACCCTTGCACGACTACGCGGCAGCCTTCCTTCTTGATGCCAAGCTTGGCGAGAGCTTTGTCGCAGCAGATCATTACGCCGCGGCCCGTCGCTTCGCGCCTTCCGCGCGATCCGCCGAGCTCAATGGGCTTGCCGGTAACAACGGCAGTTGTGGCTTCGCCGACGTGCATCGAATAAGTGTCCATGACCCAGGCCATGGTTTGTTCGTTGGTGCCAATGTCCGGAGCGGGAACGTCGCGCTCTGGCCCGAGCCAATCCGCAAGTTCGGCCGTGTAACGCCTCGTGAGGCGTTCCACCTCTCCTCGCGATAATTTGCGAGGATCGCAGATGATCCCGCCCTTGGCGCCACCAAAAGGAATGTTCACGACCGCGCATTTCCAGGTCATCCATGTGGCCAAAGCGCGAACTTCGTCGAGCGAAACATCGGGAGCAAACCGAATGCCGCCTTTGCCGGGGCCGCGCACGGTGGAGTGAAGAACGCGATAACCGACGAAGACGTCGAGTTGGCCATTGTCCATTCCGACGGGAATGTAAAGCGTGATTTCCTTTTTGGGATATTTTAAATAGCGGTAAAGGCCTTGCTCGAGCCCCAATTTTTGCGCCGCTACTTCGAAGCGCGCTTCGGCGTTTTGGTAGACATTCATCTCTTCCGGTACTGGGGCTTGCGACATGCGGAACTCTCCTTTGAGGTGGCGACGGCAGCGAATGCAGTCAGCAATTCGTAGTTCGGCCTGCGAAGGGACCGCGGGACCGATTTGCGCGGCTAAGAGAGATGGCTGGCGGCTACCCCGTAGTCAAAACTTAGAGAAACCGGACTGCCAGACTCGACTTTTGGCCGGGACGCCAGTATACGAACCTGCTTCCCTGGCTGCAAGCGAGAGGCGCCTTTGGTAGTAAAGGGAAAGGTTTTTGCGTGCGCCACCGGCCGAATCGCGGCGTCAAGAAAGATACTGGAGGGTCTTTTCAACGAGATCGGAGGTTCCCTTGTAAGGGTCGCCCGGACTGTCGAATTCCATCGAGCAGTAGCCCTTGTAGTTGCTGCTTTTCAAAATGCCGAAAGTCCGCGCAAGGTCGACGTGAACTACCTGGCCCTTTTCATCGTCTTCCATGGCTTTCACGTGGCAGATGCTGTAGGCGTGTCTGAACATTTCCGCGATACCTTTATAGGCATACTCGGTTTTTCCAGTGGCCAGCGTATTCGCGAAATCCGGATTGGTATGCAGCCAGGGATTGCTCACTTTTTCGATCACGCTCACGATAAAGAATGGATCTTCGCTGACAGGATTGTCGTTCTCAAGGTTAACGAGAATATTCTTCGAAGCGCCGTACTCTGCCACCTGACGAAGAGTCTCCGCGGCGCGATCGGAGTCAGGTTTCGAATCCTTGGCAGCGGGCATGTTGGTGCGCACGCTCGGCGAACCGACAGACAGGGCTACGTCGATCCATTTCTTGCTAAAAGCGATGGCTTTTTCGCGTTCGGCTTTGTCTGGTGAGTACGGACTATGCTCGCCGTCGACCGCAATGTTTACGATCGCGCCACCCGCTTTTTCAACTGTGGCGCGGAGGTCAGCAAGATATTGCGCATCCAGCAAACGGAAATGCTCGCTCCACGGTTCTATCTTGTTGATGTCGAACTTTGATTTGACGTGCGACAGAAAATCCTTCAAGTCCATCTTAGAAGAAGCCGCATTTCCGCTCTTGTCGTGCGCGCCCGCAATGAAATCGCGGAAGGGATACGAAGCGATTGCAATTCGTTCGCGGGGCGCGACAGGAAATTGCAGACTGGGACTGGACTGGACAGCGAAAGCCGTCTTCAAGCGCGGCGACAGCATAGTCGCAGCCGTTGCTACTCCGAGCTTCTCGAGAAAACACCTTCTTGTAGTTGTCGGCAAAGCGGCGTCAGTCTAGCAGACTCACATTGCGCACGCTATCAGAACGCCGATGACGCCGCGGCATAAGGAACCGTCGACGCGACCACATCTCGAACGCCTCGTGTCAAGCCGGAGTCGAGCATGTCACTCTGCTATAATCCCGCCAATTTTGGGGATGCTAGGTTTCCGGAGACACGGATGAATCGCATATCTCTCGTCTTACTCGGATTTTTTCTGGTGGTCGCGTCTGGAAAAGCCTTCGCGCAGTCGCCCGGCGATCTGCTCTCTGAACTAACAAAGCCTCACGACTATGCCCTGAAACGAGTCTCCAGTTACGACCGCACCGGCGGAAATGACGACTATCGCCCTCTCGCGCCGGGAGAAACGCTCACCTTGCTCGACGAATTTGGCCCGGGCGAGATTTCGCATGTGTGGATTACCATCGCGAGCGACGAGCGATTCCACCTCAAGAAAATGGTCCTGCGCATGTATTGGGACGGCGAAAATTCACCGAGCGTCGAGGCTCCTGTTGGCGACTTTTTTGGCTTGGGGCTGGGCGAATACCTTCTTTATCAATCCGTTCCGCTTTCTGTGGGCGGAGACAAAGCTCTGAACTGTTTCTTCCCGATGCC
This sequence comes from Candidatus Acidiferrum sp., assembly GCA_036495665.1. Taxonomy (GTDB): domain Bacteria; phylum Acidobacteriota; class Terriglobia; order Acidiferrales; family UBA7541; genus Acidiferrum. The sequence continues at coordinate 3,128 of DASXMM010000389.1, forward strand.
ATTCCAAAAGCACGCACGCGTCACGCTAACGAACGAAGGCCACCAGCGAGCCGAAGCGGTCTATTGGAATATCGATATGCGTGCCTATAAAGCTGCGCTCCCAGCCGATACGCTTTATTTTCACGCACAGTACCGGCAAGCAACTCCCAACAAAGCTTTCCCCGAAAACAAAATCAATTTAGACGGCAAGGACAATTACGTGTGGATGGAAGCCTCGGGGCACGGCCATTTCGCCGGCGTCGCCATGTCCGTCGTTGAAAATCAGGACGGCTGGTGGGGCGAGGGCGACGACATGTTTTTTGTGGACGGCGAAAAGCTGCCTTCGATCAACGGTACCGGCTCGGAGGATTACTTTCTCGGAGCATGGGATTTTGGTGGCAAGCCTTTTGCCTACGGTCTATTCGGCGCGCCCATCGTCGGTGCGGAACTCCAGGGCGGCCGCTGGTCGGTCTATCGGTTCCATCTTGACTCACCCATTCCCTTCACCAAATCCTTGCGCGCCACCATCGAACACGGCCACGCCAATGATCGCGGCGACAATTTTTATTCCGTGGCCTATTGGTATCAGAACGAGCCCCACGCCAGCTTCCCTGGCTTGCCAGCCGTGGACGCAAGGATCCCACGTGTCTTTCCTATTGCCACTTCGCAAAAATGAGGATTGTCGCTGCGCACAGCGTCGCGCGACCGCGAGACTCGCAACAGCAACTACTGCAAACGGAATTGGATCGTAACCGTCAGGTGCATCGGCACCGCTTTGCCGTCCAGGGTTGCGGCTTGATATTTCCACTGTCGCAGTGCATCCATCGCGGCCTGATGCAACAGTGCGGGCCCAGAAATCACTTTCATCGTTGTGACCCGGCCGTTGGCATCAATCAATGCGTCGACACGAACGTCACCAGACACATGCTGGTTTCTCGCCATCGCTGGGTAGACCGGAGAAGCCGAACTAATCAATTTCGCCGATTTTACGTCTCCACCAATTGGTAGCGGCGCTTCAGGAGCTGCGGGCTGTTTCGCATTCCCGACTTCGAGTCCGGAGTCAAGTGTGCCCGGAACCGCGTCCGCGTTCCCGGAGGAGATTGCCGGAGCTTCGGCTCCATCATCCTGAGCAGCCGCGGTGCGATTCACCGTCGGACTGGCTAGATGAACGTCGCCGAGCGCAGGTTTTTTCGGCGCAGGCACCGGTGCTGGTTCGGCCGGAGGCCGCGAAATGCGCTCCGTCACGGCAGCAGGAATCGTCGTCCCTGCACCATGCGTCTTGTCTCGCGTCACCGGCACAGGTTGGGAACTCACCGTAGATTTCGCGCCACTCAAGCTCGAGGCCGGCGTGTTTGAAACGGGAGTAGCGATCGGCCCTGAAACGCCCGTAGGATTCTGCGCGCCCACCTGCGATGCAGGCGGAATTACCGATAGCGCCGAAGGCGCTACGTTCGCTTGAGAGTTCGCCGCCGGTGCGACCGTCCCGGACGTGCTCGGCACCGCGTTTGGCTGGTGTAAGAAATACCACGCACCGCCGGCCACAAGCAGAACTCCCGCAGCAATCGCCCCGTACAAAACGCCTCGACCGGAGCCACCGGAGGACCGCTCGTGCGTTATTACCGGTTCGTCCAGCGGCAGCAGGCTTCCAAAGGCGGGCACCGAGGGCTCGGGCGCGCTTTCCTCTGCAGTCAACGACAGAGCTTCAGGAGCATGCGCTTCATGAGCAGCAATCTCTTCGAGCTGTTTGTTTTTTCCGCGTTCCATCGGCTCTTGCGCCGGCGGTGGAGCAGGCACAGCAGCGTTGCGCGCCAATGGCTCAAGCCACGATGGAATCTTTACCTCTTCCGTGTCCAGCGATGACTTCATCGGAGCAGGCAAGGGCTTCGCTGGCGCAGCGGCCTTGACCGGCGACGGCTCTGACTTCGCAATTTCGAGAACTTTTGCGGCTACATCCGAAACAGCTTTCGGCTCCAGAGGCGCAACCAAAGCCGGCGCTGCGGATTTCGCTGTCGGCTCGGCGCTAAAGAGCAACGAAGATAGCTGCTCCTGAAGTCGCGCCGCCTGCACTTTTAGTTCTTGGGTCGAATTTTCGGCGGCGACATTTGGAGCTGGCGGTTTGTTTTGGGTCGCAACAGGCGCTGCTGGCGGCTTCGACGAAGTCACTGCGGCCGGTACATCCGGGGCGCCCAGGAGACTTGCCAGCGAAGACGCCAACGACGAAGCCGCGGGAGCCGCAACCACCGGCGCTTCGGACTTTTTCGTAAGTGGCGAAAGTGGCGCGATCGATCCAGCGGGCGCAATGGTTTGCACCGTCGGCGCTGCAGACTTCGCAGCCGGAGAAGGCGCCACGCTCATGCCAAAGGGAAGAGGCTGCGCAGGCTTCACTTCGGTTTGAACTCGAGCTGCCTGAATCGGCGCTGACTTGACGTCAGAAATTTTTGGCGCAGTGCTGACAATCGGGCCCACAGGACTAGGCGCCGTCGCGACAGGCGCAACCACATTGCTCTTCGCTGCGGACGGGAGCGACGAAATCGGCGTAGGAGCGGGAGCCGGCGTGCCGATCCGGTCCGATGGGAAACGCATTCCCCAGAAGCCGACTACCGACTCCGTGAACTCAAGTTCCACGTAGCCGCTCACACTCTTGTAATTCTTCGATTTCACGACCTGGCAAACCACTTCCTTTTTTGTTTTTTCGTTTGTGAGGAAAAGCAGTTGTCCCGCCGCTACCGGCGAACCCAACCGGATCACAGCGCCGTTGCCGAATACCAGCACTGTCTTTGTAGTTTCAGAAAATGGCTCGCGCTTGTCGCTGCC
>DASXMM010000390.1:0-3679 GCA_036495665.1 Candidatus Acidiferrum sp.
CTGCGGAAAGTGTGGCCGGGCTGGCTGTTGTCATAAAGGTTACTACATGTCACTGAATTGTGGAAATCTCTTCTCTTGTCGGCGGTACCTGTTTGAGCAGGTACTTCGGCCCGGCAATGCCCGCCACCGCATCGACCGCAAAGTGCCACACCATCACCGGAACCATCCCATCGTACGCGATTCGAGCCGTTCCGAAAACTGTTCCGATGACCAATGTGCTTACCAACCCAGCGCGCCCTTGGTAGAGGTGTGCCAGCCCGAAAAACACCGAGGACAGCAGCACGACGCCCCAGGCTGGGAGACCCGCCCGAGCCAGCGCCGCCATCGCAAAGCCGCGATACAGAAACTCTTCGCACAGTCCCGCCGTGATCGCCAGTCCCAAGTAGGGAGGCAATTCAACCGCCGATTGCGGCAGGATCCGTTCCGCAAGTGCCTGCATGAATTCGCGCGCCTTGCCTGACGACCGGCCCATCCGGCGCAAATTGAACCACTGCAAGCCTCCCAACGTCGCGGCGCCGACAATCGACGCAATCAGAATCCGCAGACGCCCATGGATCACCAGGCCTAACTCGTCGAGATCCAGCCCCCGAGCCCATGACCGCCACGTGACGACGGCCACGGCTAGCCACTGAAATGCGATTGTCGAAGCGTAAAGGCCAAGCCGGTCTCGCCGGCTGATCTGCGGGAACGCCAGCAATTTGCGAAGACGCAGGCGTCCGCGGATCGGCAACAGCAAACCCAGCACGAGAAAGATCAGCCAGAAGTCCCAGGGCACCTGGCGATGAGACCACGTTCGGAAGCCCGGCGCAACTTTCGTCGCGGCGCTCGAACGCCCGCTCGTTGTCTGTTACCAGGGCAATGTTCCGGGCATCGCAATAGCTATAATGGTCTTGGCACTCACGAGGTGAACTCTTGGCGGCACAAGTGAAACTAACGTCCATGGCAAAAGCAGCAGGTTGCGCGGCGAAGCTGAATCCCGCGACGCTGGATGCCGTTCTGCGAAAACTTCCGCGACAAACGGATCCCAATGTACTCGTTGGTTTTGATACCAACGACGACGCCGGAATTTATTTGATTGGCGAGGGACTCGCGCTGGTGCAGACCGTTGATTTCTTTACGCCGATTGTGGACGATCCATTTCTCTTCGGGCAAATCGCCGCGGCAAATTCGCTGAGCGATGTCTACGCGATGGGAGGCCGGCCGGTCTCGTCGTTGTCGATCGTCGGTTTTCCGGAGAAGGGCGATCCCGAAATTCTCGAACAAATTATTCGCGGCGGTCTGGCGAAAATGAACGAGGCAAAGTGCAGCGTCATCGGCGGCCATTCGATTCGCAATGAAGATATGCTTTTCGGCTACGCGGTTACAGGTCTCATCGATCCGAAGCGTATCTGGCGCAACGTCGGAGCCAAACCCGGCGATGTGCTGCTCTTCACGAAGCCGCTCGGCACGGGCGTTATCACAACAGCGCTGAAGAAGGATCGCGCTTCAACCGAATCCCTAGCGGCGGCTGTGGCAGCGATGAGTACGTTGAACGCTGCCGCCGCTGCCGCGCTTCACGAACTGGAAGAGAAATCGCCCTCAAGTCCAATTCACGCGCTTACCGACGTGACGGGTTTCAGCCTTCTCGGTCACGCTCGGGAGATGGCGCTCGGCGATCCAGCCCACGGCCTCCAACCGGTTTCCTTGGAAATCGATCACGCATCCTTCTCTTATTTTCCCGGAGCTGTCGAAGCCGCACGCGAAGGCCATCTTTCAGGCGGGCTGAAAAACAATCGTGCGTTCATTGGTGAATGCGCCGAATTTGAATCGAGTGTCCCAACCGAATATCAGGACCTTCTCTTCGATCCGCAAACCTCCGGCGGTTTTCTTGTCGCCATCGCGCCGGACCATGCGGATTCCGCGTTGGCAGAATTCGAACGCCATGGCGTTTCGGGTCGCCGCGTCGGCCGCGTCGTTTCCAAAATATCTCCATTGATCCGGATTCTTTGAAATTGCGAATTTCTCCAGCCCTATCAGGAGAAGAGCGCCGCAGCTCACGGGAAAGGTGCTGCGTAAAAACTTAAGATGGACACGATTACCCACGGAATCGCCGGCGCGCTGATCGGCAAAGCGGTTTTTCGCGGCGAAGACATGTTTTCCTCGCAGCCGATGAATCGCGGCCGCATTGTGACGTGGGCGTTGATGCTCGGCGCAATTTTTCCAGACTCAGACATGGTGCGCGAGTGGTTCTCCAGCAATCCCATGCTGATTATGACGTGGCACCGCAGCATCACGCATTCGCTGGTCTGTCTGCCGATTTGGGCGCTGGCGCTTGCCGCACTCACTCGTTGGTTCACACGATGGAGGAAATGGGACGCGCCATCTTTCGCGTCGCTGACCGGACTCTATGCCGTCGGCATTCTCAGCCACATCTTTCTGGATCTGGTCACTACCTTCGGCACAATGATTTGGTCGCCGCTAAAATGGTCGCGCCCCGCCTGGGATTTGATTTTCATCATCGACTTCACCTTCACGGGGTTGCTGCTTGGCCCGCAAATTCTCGCCTGGGTTTACCGCAAGCAGGAAGGGTTGAAGAATCGCGCGATCCTTACGTGGTCGGTGTGCACGCTGGCTTCGCTCGTTATCGCCGCGTTGCTGAAAACTGTCGGCGCGCCGATTTCTGCGCAATCTGCCCTCACGATTATTTTAGTGCTCACGGTTTTGTTTCTTCTTCCGGCTCTTCGTTTCAAAGGAGTGCGCGTGCCCTATGCTGCGTGGAACCGCGCAGGTCTAGCCGCAGGCTGTCTCTACTTGGCTGCGGCGGTATACGCGCACCGGGTCGCGCTCGATCGCGTCAAAAGCTTCGCGTCCCTCTTTCACCTTCAGGTGGAGTCGCTCGGCGCGCTCCCGCTTCCTCCGTCACTTTGGCATTGGGATGGGCTCGTCAACACCCCGCAAGGCGTCTACGATGCGCGTCTCGATCTCAGCGAAGCACCTGCGCTGTCTTCCATCGAGCATCGCTATTATCCGGATGCGATTCCGAATCAATACATAGACGCCGCGGAACGCTTGCCGGACGTGCAAAGGGTTTTGTGGTTCGCGCGTTTCCCTGTCACGCGCTTTCACAAGGAGGGCAACGACGCCATCGTTGAGATTTACGACGCGCGATTCCCGCAAGTGCGGAGAGACCGCCCAGCATCTTTCACCTACCGCGTAAGAATGGACGACTCTGGCAAGGTCATTTCGCAGGGATGGGAGCGGTAGGAAAGGAAGACGCGGTGGCTAGCGCACAACGGCGCCGTTGGTCGAACGAAACTACTTTGGCTTCGCCGGGTGAATGACGACCTGTCGCTCTTCGCCCATGCCGATGCTTTCGGTGCGCACGCCGGGCATTTCTTTCAACGCCAAATGCACAATGCGTCGTTCACGCGAAGACATTGGATTGAGACGGAACGGCTGCTGCGAACTCTGGACGCGTTCTGCCGCAACCTTCGCCGTCATGCGCAACTCTTCGAAGCGAAGCGCTCGGTAGCCGCCAGAGTCCAGATGAATTTTTTCGTGATAGGTGGGCTCGAGGCGCAGAGCGCGGTACGCAAGGTGTTCGAAGGCTTTTAAAACTTCACCGTTGCGCTCCAGCAAAATCTCTTTATCGCGGCCGTCGAGGTCCGCGACAACTTCCGCATCGCCGGAAGCATTGGCC
>DASXMM010000391.1:0-7499 GCA_036495665.1 Candidatus Acidiferrum sp.
GTTGCAATCTGGCCTTCGAGTTGGGCATCCTCGACCGCCCTCAGTATTTCGCTAAATAGGGGTCCAGGGATATAGCCCATTTCGCTCAAATCAGTACCCGTTAGGACACGCTGTGGACGAACCTCCTGCGCGGGAGTTTCCGCCAAAAACCGCTCAACGAAGCGGTACGAGTCCAGATTCCGGTGGCTCGAAAGGCAATCCAGCCGGTGAAGCGCCATGTGCTCTTCAAAGTGCGGCAGGCGCACGAATCGTTTCAGTGTGGAAGTTCGCATCTGTTCCACAACGCCGAAGCGCATGTGATTCGCAACGAGCGCGACAATCTGCTCCGTCTCTTCGTTGGAGAAGCGGTAGCGCCTGCAAATGGCTTCTGCCATGCGAACGCCTACATCAACATGGTGGTCGAAGCGAATGCGGTCGCCGGTTTGCGAAGCGGGCTTGTACGTAGGCGGCTTCCCAACATCGTGCAGCAGCACGCCCCACGCGATCGTCGGCGAAGCCCCAGCTGGCAGGCCTTCAGTCATCAGCAGCGTGTGTATCCAAACGTCGCCTTCCGGATGATATTGCGGCGGCTGCGGCACACCCTTCATCGCCGCGATTTCCGGAAGCACGATCGAGAGCAACCAGGATTTTTCCAGCAATTCGAAACCGGTCTTCGCCGCGCCTTCGGTGAGCAGTTTTGTCAATTCTTCGCGAATGCGTTCCGCCGAAACGTCCCTTACGGCGCCAGCGTGGCGTCGAATGAACACAAACGTTTTGTGCTCGATTTCGAAGCCAAATCGCGCCGCAAAGCGCACCGCGCGCAGCATGCGTAGCTTGTCTTCGCCAAATCGCCGGTCCGGCTCGCCGATGGCGCGAATCACTCCAGCGTTGAGGTCCGCTTGGCCATGCACGTAGTCGAGAATTTCGCCGGTGTCGTGGCGCATCAGCAATCCGTTGATGGTGAAGTCGCGCCGCTGCACATCTTCTTCCGCCGTTTTCGAATAGACGACGCGATCCGGATGCCGCCCGTCGGAATAGCCCACGTCCGACCGAAACGTGGCGACCTCCACCTTCAACCCGTCACGCGGAATGAGCACGACGCCAAACTGCGCGCCAACTGCGATGCTCTCCGGAAACAATTGCATCACCTGCTCGGGTGTGGCGTCCGTCGTGACGTCGTAGTCGGCGGGCTCGCGGCCCAGCAGCACGTCACGCACGCATCCACCAACGAGCACCGCTTGATGCCCGCTGCGCTGCAGCGTGTCGCAGATCGAGTTGGCGAGTTCACGGGGCGTCACGAAGCGATTATGCGACACCTGTGGCGTCAAGGCGAATCCCGCATAAGCTTTAGTTTCTGGTGGAACTTCCGCGAAAGATTATTTGCTGCGAAACACCAGGCAGGTGATGTCGTCCGACTGGCGCGTTAAGCCGACAAAGTCATCAACGCGCTTCATCAGGAATTGCAGCGACTCCGCTGCGCCCCAATTGGGCAGCGCGGTGATCGCGCCGAGCCACCGTTCGTTGCCAAACTCTTCGTTTCTGTCGTTGAACGCTTCGACCACGCCGTCCGTATAGAAAATCAGTGCGTCGCCGGATTTTAACTCAAGCGTGGCCGTCGCATAGACGGCAGTCGTATCGATTCCCAGCGGCAGGCCGCCAACCTCCAATTTTTCAATCGCTCCATTGGCTCGCCGAAGAATCGGGGGATTGTGTCCTGCATTCACATAAACGAGCTGCCGTGTCGCGGGCTCGTATTCGGCCAAAACGGCAGTTGTAAAGCGCCGGCCATCGAGGCTGTGCGCGCTGGCATAGCGGTTCAGCCGCAAAACGAGATCGCCCAGCGAAGGCCCCTCGCCTGCGATCGTGCGCAAGCTCGCTTGCAGCGTGGCCATCAGCAGCGCTGCGGGAATACTCTTGCCTGCCACGTCGGCGATTACCAGCATGGCCTTTCCATTTTCTTCGGCGCTCGCCGTCGGGTAAAACGCATCGTAATAATCACCCGCGACCGAATTCTGCGGACGCGACGCAAAAGCGATGTCCGCTCCCGCCACGGCCGGCGCTACCGATGGCACCAGCCACGTCTGAATTTCTCGCGCGATTTCGAGGTCGCGCTTCATCGTCACCTTGTCCGCCAATTCCAGCGACAGCAACAGAATAAATAGCAGCGTGGCGAGAAAATAATAAAGCGTGTAGTCCCCGTTGACGCCGCCGTTGAACCTGAAAACCGCGAGGAACAGCATCACAAACGCAGCCAGGAACAGAATGCGGCGCGCCGGCGAGAGCTTCATCATCATCGCCCAGAAGAGGGCTTTCGTGATTCGATACCACCGACGCAGGCCCCTGTGGCTTTCGTATTGCGTCGCGTCGGTTTCTTTTATGTAAAAGCCGTAACTCGAGCGCGCGTCGGCCGTAAACTGCGACCACAGTTCATCGACTCGGCGCCCGTCACTGATGCGCTGCCAGAATCCGCTGATTCTGCCGCCGGAGCGAACCTGTGACGCTGTGCCGGAAGGAGGGGTGACGGGACTCATGCGAGAAGTATAGGGTATTCGCTTCTGTAGGGGCACCCTTCTGAGGGTGGCCGCTTGTGAGGCCGCAGGAAGCGCTGGCGGTTTGGTCTGGGAGCCTGAAATCCTCGTCTGAGGCGACCACCAAGCCGTTATTCCTCACGCTCGTTCTTGGTTCCATCCGCGCGCAGCGACCCGCCAAACTGCACTTTTCCAAATCCAAACCGGTCCCGTAGCTTATCGGTTGCCCGCGTCAGTTTCTCGAGACGCTCGCGCTTCTCTGCTTCGAGAAGGTCGAGCTGCTCTCCGCCATGCGTAAGTCCGCTTAACGCGATGCCGAGCAGCCTGATTTTGCGTTTCATGTCGCGATGCTCGGCAAAGAGTTTCTGAATCACGCGAAAAATGTCCGCATCAAGTCGCGTCGGTTCCGAAAGGGTTTTCGCCCGCGTGTATGTGTCGAAGCCCGCGTAGCGAATCGTCAGCGTGAGCGTGCGGGTAGCCAGCCCAGCTTCGCGAAGCCGTTTGCACGCCTTCTGCGAGAGGTGGCTGAGCATGGCGTGTAGCGCCTCATCGTCGTTCGTGTCCTCGCCAAACGTGTGATTGTGCGAAATGGATTTTGGTTCCGCATCAATCACGAATTCGTAGGAGTCGCCGCCGCGCGCCTTGCGAAAGAGCGCATCGCCCCACTGCCCAAAGATCTTTTCCAGCTTTTCCTGTTGTACGGCCGCCAGTTGATCGACTGTTTCAATGCCGAGCGCCCGGAGCGCGCGTTCCGTCACTTCGCCAATCCCCGGAATTTTCCGCACCGAAAGCGGCGCAAGAAACCGCGCCTCCTGCCCCGGCGCAACCCAAACGAGGCCGCGCGGCTTGGCTTGATCCGACGCAACCTTGGCGACAAGGCGTGTTGTGGCCAGCCCGCCCGAACAGGGAAGCTCCGTCGTACGCGTGATCGTCCGTAGAAGTTTGTCAGCCGCGGCGAGTGGCGGCCCGTGCAACCGCTCCGTTCCCACTAAATCCAGATAAGCCTCATTAATCGAGACCATCTCCACAATAGGAGAAAACCTCGCGAGAATTGTTGCGACGCGGTCGCTCCACTCGCCATATTTCGCATGATGCCCATCGAGAAAAACGGCATGTGGGCAAAGTTTTCCAGCCGTTCGCAACGGCATCGCCGAATGCACGCCAAATTTGCGCGCCTCGTAACTCGCCGCCGTAACCACTCCGCGCTGATTCGGCCCGCCACCCACAATCACGGCCTTGCCGCGCAACTCCGGCCGCTCCAGCAACTCCACCGAAACGAAAAACGCATCCATATCCACGTGCAAAATGCACGCCACCGCATCCGCCGCCCGCTCCTCCAGCGGCCCATGCTTAGCCCGAAACCGCGCCATCTCCGGCATGCGGCTAGCCTACTCCCCCGATTCAATCTTCGCCACAAGTTCGCCATCGCTCAAATACGTTCGGCGGCGATGACGCGGGGGATGCCGGCTAGGTCGTTAGTTACGCCGACGTTGGTCCAGTGCGGTGGCTCGAGGAGCGGTTGAACGGCGGCGAGGCTGTTGTGGCCGAGTTCGAGGACGAGGAGGCCACCGCGCGTCATGCTTCGGGCGGCTTGCGCGATTAGGCCGGCGTAGAGTTCGTAGCCTTCTTCGCCGCCGTAGAGGGCGAGGTCGGGTTCGTGGTCGCGGACTTCGCGCATCAGCGTGTCTTTTTCGTTGCGGCCGATGTACGGCGGATTACTTACGATCAGGTCGTACTTTCCAGCCAACCCAGCGAGAAGGTTTAGTTGCAAGAACGCCACGCGATCGGCGATGGAATGGCGAGCGGCATTTCGCTTCGCGGCTGCTAGAGCTGCTGGGGAAATGTCCGTCGCGGTGATTTGTGCGGCGGGCAGTTCTTTAGCCAGGGCGATGGCGATGCAACCGGAGCCAGTGCCAACGTCGATGATGCGCAGACCTTCGCCGGTTTGCGTCTGCTTGCGGCCAGCGCGAATCTCGCGGACGGCGAGGCGGTCGAGGGCGACTTCGATGAGGTGTTCGGTTTCGGGGCGGGGAATCAGGACGTCGGGGGTGACTTCAAACTCGAGGCCCCAGAATTCTTGCTTTCCGGTGATGTACTGCGTTGGTTCGCCGCTGGCGCGCCGCAAAATGAGCGAAAGAAAGCGATGTGCCTCGAGCCCCCGCACAACTTCCTCGGGATGCGCATACAGCCAGGCGCGATCCTGGCCGAGGACATGGAGGAGTAACAACTCGGCCGCCAGCGTGTACGAGGGAACATTCGCATCGCGCAGTTCGGCGATGCCGCGTTTGAGCGCCGCGCGAACGTCGAGGCGTTCCGGTTCCGCAATCATCGGAATACCCGGGACAGAAGACGCAGCGGGAAAGAATTGCGCATGGCTGAATCCGCCAGGGGATGCTCAGGCGCCCGCTAGTTCAGCTTCGAGGCGCTCGGCTTCGTAGTGGCTCACTAGCGCATCGACCAGCGCGCCTAGCTTTCCGTCCATGACGTCGGTCAATTGATGGAGCGTCAGCCCGATGCGGTGGTCGGTTACGCGGTTTTGCGGGAAGTTGTAGGTGCGAATTTTCTCGCTGCGGTCGCCGGTTCCGATTTGGCCTCGGCGTTCGGCGCCGATGGCGGCTTGCTGTTTCTCGAGTTCCATTTCGTAAAGGCGCGTGCGGAGGACGCGCATGGCTTTGGCGCGGTTCTTGATTTGGGATTTTTCATCTTGCTGTGAGACGACCAGGCCGCTGGGAATGTGCGTAATACGCACTGCGGAATAAGTGGTGTTCACGGATTGCCCGCCGGGTCCTGAAGAGCAGAAGGTGTCGACGCGCAAATCTTTTGCTTCGATTTTGATGTCGATGTCGTCGGCTTCGGGTAGCACGGCGACCGTGGCGGCGGATGTGTGGATACGGCCCTGGGTTTCTGTGGCCGGGACGCGCTGGACACGATGCACGCCGCTTTCGTACTTCAGCTTGGAATAGACTTTGTGGCCTTGGATGGCAGCGACGATTTCTTTCACGCCGCCCAGGTTGGATGGCGAGCTTTCTAGGACTTCCACTTTCCAGCCAAGGGTTTCCGCGTAACGCGAATACATGCGGAAGAGTTCGCCGGCGAAGAGGGCAGCTTCGTCGCCGCCGGTGCCCGCGCGAATTTCCACGATGACGCTTTTCTCGTCGTTCGGATCTTTCGGGAGAAGGAGCAGCTTGAGTTCGCGCTCGACAATTTCCTTTCGCGCGGTGAGCTGCTTTTCTTCGTCCAGAGCCATCTGCTTCATCTCGGCGTCTTCGTTCTCAACGACCATCTGGTGTGCGCCAGCAAGATCTTTTTCGACTTGCTTGAATTCGCGGTGTTTCGCGACGATTTCTTCGAGTTCGGCGTGCTGCTTGGCGATCTTCTGGAAACGCGCGGAGTCCGACGCGACTTCGGCGGTCGAGAGCTGCTGCGTCAGTTCGTCGTAGCGTGCACCGAGCTGATCCAATTTGTCTGACAACGTCATTACAGCCATGGCATAGACCTCAAGAAAGTGAGTAGTGGGCAGTGAATAGTCAGCAGTGCAAGAACAATCTTACTTGCGACTAGGCAAGCTCGGCGGGATCAGCTAATAGAATGCGGCCAACACACACTCAGGATAGCTCCGAATCCCTCAAGTGTGCAAATGGCAAGACTTGGCGCACTATCCGAAGGAATGCTACAATGCTTACAGAAGCTACATTGTAGGGGATTTTTCCTATGAAAACAAACCGTTCCGTAGTGGTAAGTATGCGGCTCCCAGCGGAGAGCGGGAACCGGCTAAAGCGCATGGCAAGCCGCCTTGGTTGGACGGCAAGTGACGCCAGCGCCCGGCTGGTCGAGGAAGGCTTGAGGCGCTCAGAATTTGCGTTCATCGATTTTCGCGATTCTGCCGCGGGCCGGCAAGCCTACGTACAGGGGAGCACACTCGGGGTGTGGGAGGTGCTGCTACTGGTGCGGAGCTACAAGTCGGACGTTTCGGCTGTCGCCGCACACCTCAGATGGCCGGAAGCGAAGGTTCAGGCGGCTATGAACTACGCAAGAGCCTTTCCAGCAGAGGTTGAAGGGGCTCTTTCCGAGAACGCTGAAGTGGATTTTGAGACACTGAGGCGCATGTTGCCGCAACTCACCGAATTCGCCGCCAAAGGAAAAGCGAAGAGCTGAGATGCTCAAACTGCTCCTCGATGAGCACATCTCGCCGGCCGTTGCGGAAGGGCTTCTCCGTCGCAATCGGTGGCTGACGGTCTTCAGCATGACGACGTGGGAACGCGGAGAATTTCTGGGACGGCAAGACTCGGAATGTTTGGACGAAGCTGAGGCGCGAGGATTCACATTAGTTACCTATGACAGAAGGACGATTCCGCCGCTGCTTAAAGCCAGGGCGGAACAGGGGCGGAAGCACGGTGGCGTGATTTTTGTCGACGAAAAAACGATCTCGCCATCGGATACCGGAGGTCTCATACGAGCATTGAGCGAGCTCGCGAGAATGGCTGCAAAATGGGACTGGCGCAATCGAGTTTGCTTCTTGAGGCGCTAAGTGCTTGAGGGAATAGTCCAATTGCCTAGCTGCAATGTGATGCATTAGGATGCGACCACGATGAGCGAAGCGGTAAAATTGCTGATGCAGGCTGACGTCGCGGCGACGCTTGAACCGGTGGCAGAAAGCGATGCGGGATTTTTGTGGGATTTTTGGTATCCGGCTCTGCGAAGCACGGAAGTTACGGGCAACCGGCTGGCGAAGGCGATGCTTTTGGAAGTGCCGCTTGTGTTGGGGCGCACGTCCGAAGGCAAGGCGTTTGCCATGCGGGATTCTTGTCCGCATCGCGGGATTCCTCTTTCTTACGGACGATTTGACGGGACGACCGTTGAGTGCAGCTATCACGGCTGGCGATTTGACGCTTGCAGCGGGCAGTGTGTCGAGATTCCCTCGTTGACTAGCCAGGACAAGCTCAAAGTGGAACGCATTTTCGCCGGGCATTATCCTTGCGAAGAGCGCGATGG
>DASXMM010000392.1:0-3035 GCA_036495665.1 Candidatus Acidiferrum sp.
GCCCGCCAGCAGTTCCCGTCGCGTCTTGGCATCGCCGACCGGGATCCGCATAAACCGCTCAAAGAGCTCGTAGTCCTTATCGGTGTGTGAAACGCCGTACTTGTACAAATGGAAGACGGCATCCTTCTGCGCCTTGGACCATAGACCCTCGCCGCCGACATAGGCTCGTAAAGAAGAGAGCGTATTCAGGCAAAATACTAAGACGAAAAGCTCTACTCCGATCAACAGCGCCATCGTACCAACTGTAAAGTACAGCTTACGGGCGATAGAGACATCCCTGAACCGCCGATAGAGGAGGAACCCATCCTTCCGAATCGCACGCAATACGTCGGACACCATCGCAAGCACTGCGTGTGACTCATCGCTCACTGAGCGGCCTTCCCGCCTCAACGGTCCCGGCATTTTCCGCTCCTGGTCTTAGTGCATTAGGGCGCAATGCATCAGCGGTCGTCTCCCGTTCTTGCCGAGCTGGGTGAGTCTAGTTCGTTGCGCCTCTCTATCCAGCTCGCCCAGGTTAGGACCCTGCCTTGCCTGGATAGGGAAATCAGCAAACCGTCAAAAAAGCGTCTAATCCCTGCGCCGACAGCGCACACGCGACAGGCGGTCTACCGCGATCTGGGCACCGGATCCGGTCCGGCCCGTTAACGCGTGGGCGTGCCAGATGGCCGCTTACGGCACAACCTCGCCGCTCGGGGAAAGCCGCTTGACCCAACCGACAGCGGACCCTCAGTCTGGGCAGCGGCTTGATGCCCCGTAGCTGTCCCCCTGAGGACGATAGCGACCAGACCTGTGGCCGCAACGCTTGTGCAGTAGGGCCCGGTGGCTCTAGCTAGGTCCGCCCCTTGTTACTGCAGAGCGTTGCCACCCCGGCTGTTGTCCCCGGATGATAGTATCTCCGCTATGCGACTACTCAACTCCGTGACTCTAAAAGGCTTCGACAGGATTGGGATCCCAGACATACTTTCGTTGCGGAGTGCTTCGGTAAGTCCCGTCATAAGCAGAGTCCTGATTTTTGGTTGAATGGCCCGCGCGCGATCTATGACAACTCGCCCATTCATTTCGGGCATGGCATAATCTACTAGGAGAAGGTCCACAGGTCGCTCTCTTGCAAGGATCTCGAGTGCGAGGGTAGGATTGTTTGCTTCCCAAACCGTGTGGCCAAGGTCATGTAAAAGCGCGGCGACAAACGAGCGCACGTCCCCGTCATCATCGCAAACGAGAATGCGCGCCTGGCGCCGTTCGAAAACATACTCGCGCGACTCCACCAAATTGGCCGCCATCGATCGCCCTTCGGCCGGTGGCAGCCAAAGCTGGACCGTCGTGCCTTTGCCCAAAGAGCTGAATATCTGCACCGCGCCTCCTGACTGAGTAGCAAACCCCTGCACCATCGCTAAACCCATACCAGAGCCCCGGCTGGTCTCCTTCGTCGTGAAAAAAGGTTCGCAGGCGTGTGCCAAAGTCTCCTCGCTCATACCGATGCCGCTGTCCGACACCAACACGGTCACGTAATCGCCTGGGGTAAGCTCTTCGGCAGGGTCGCTGGCATCCGCATGCCCGTTCTCGCAGGTCATGGTCAGCTGACCGCCATCAGGCATCGCATCACGAGCGTTCAGAGCTAAGTTTAGGAGTGCGAGTTCCAGTTGGTTTGGGTCCACCCATGCCGGTCGCACGTCGGGTGCTGCGCCGATTTTCATGCGGATTGCGGGACCGATCGTCTGCTCAAGGATCTTTTCCACATTGGCCATCGCCCCCGAGATGTCCACTGCACGTGGGTGCAAGGGCTTCCGACGCGCGAAGGTCAGTAAGTCCTGGATCAGAGTAGCTCCTCGCTCCGCCGCGCTGAGGGCGGCGTCCAGAGGGCGAGTAAAATTCGGATCAACTCCAGCACGTTTCTGCACCAACTCGAGGTTGCCGATTATGGCAGTCAACAGGTTGTTAAAGTCATGCGCCATACCGCCGGTTAGCTGGCCAAGTGCTTCCATCTTTTGCGCCTGGTGCAGCCGATTCTCGGCAGCCTCTCGTTGAACGATTTCTGCTTCCAATCGGCTGTTCACGGTGATCAGTTCATCAGTCCGTTGAGTCAGCTCCTTAGTTCGTTCAGAGAGATCTAGGTTCAGGCGCAATCCGCGCACAAATGCCCGATTAAAATGATGTGCTGCAAACGTCAGCGCGGCAGTGAACACCACTGTCATGCAGCCCATCGCCAAATACACGCTCCGTCCATCGAGTAACAAGACGCCAGACAAAGGCAGAACAGAAAAATAAGTGTAGGCCACGAAGGCAGGAAAATAGTAGGATAAAGAAAAGAGCGCGCCAGCGCACATCCCACCTATTGCAAACGCGAGAAAGGTCCGTCCAACTATATCATCCGAAAGCAAGAAAATATTGCTGCCGCCCCACAGCAGTCCCGAAAGCCCTGATCCTGCGGTCGCGATGACGGCCCATTGAATTACCAGGTCAGCTGCTTTTCGGTGCCTCCGATAATAACCCCAGCCAATCCCTCGTGCGGCCGTCAACGTGGCGACGAAGCCAAAGAAGATCCACCACCTCGTCTGCTTCAAGTACGACGCGAGTACCGCCGCCACTAGCCCAGAGTTGATGATGTTAACTGTCAACACCATCGGTGTATGCCGATAGAGGGCCTGGATCTGCGCCGCTAAGATCTCCTGGCTAGTGTTAATTCTCATTCATTCTTTCCCAATATTGGCTGAGTTGTTAGAAGATCTGGTTTACAGATCGTATTATTGCTCATGGGTCCGTCGACTTCTGTTCCGCTAACCGCTCAGGTCGTGTGGTGCTTGATTCGTCGTTTCGATTTTTAAAAGAGCGTTTCGATTTTTAAAAGAGCCAACTTTCAGATCGATTCTGGACCTTACCACCGTCAAAAATGTGTCCGTCTCGATACCGGAATTGCGATCGCGCCTCCGCCAAGTCGTCAATTCAGGGCTTTAAGCAACATGAAGCAGTTGAATGCAGCCGATGCAGGAGAGAGCCGATCGGCGTCGGTCAGCGATTGTCACCACAGTCTGTCCTAC
>DASXMM010000393.1:0-6324 GCA_036495665.1 Candidatus Acidiferrum sp.
CTTGCCGAGAGGCTCCTTGGCGATCTGGACGACTACGTCCTGACCGGCTTTCAGCATTTCGGAGATGAGCTGCGGGCGGCGCGGCGGTCCGGAATGGCGATGACCGCGATCATGGCGCGGGCCACCGGGACCGCTGGGACGGCGTTCGAATCGCGGGCCACTTGGACGGCCACGGTCTGGGCCACGATCACCACCACGGTCGGGGCGTCCGCCACGGCTGTCTGGACGGCCACCGCGGCCGCGGTCGCGTCCACCGCGTTGTGGGCGCTGAAAACGGGCGCGGGGATTGCTGCCGATGCGGGCGGAATCACGCGGAAAATCTTCGCGAGGAGCGGAGGCTCCACCAATGCGTGGAGCGCGCGTTTCACCGGGGAGCAGGATGACATCGTCTTCGATGACGGCAGGTCCCGCCGCGGTTTCGCCTGCGTGAGCTTCGATTAATTCGGCTTCGGCGTGCTCGTGGCTAGCATGCTCTTGTTCAGGCTCGCCGGGTTCGTGGTGTTCTTCCTCGTGGTGCTCGTGTTCTGCGTGGTCGTGTGCGATGTGCACGGAATCACCGAGAGCGGCGGCGTGTTCGGCGCTTTCGTGGGCCGCGTTGGCTTCGAATTCAGCGCGATTCGCGGCGCGGTGCTGCTCGACTTCCTCCGTTTCCTCTTCGGAGAGTTCGGTTTCGGCGGCAGCCTGATCTTCGGCGGCGTCGAGGTGGGCTTCTTCCTGGCGCTCTTCTTCTTCAGCTTCCTCGTCCTCGGCCAGTTCGGTTTCGCCGGCGGCGTGAATTTCCTCGGGTTCATCTTCGTCGTCAAATTCGGCGCCACCGACTAGAGCGTCGGCCTTAGCATGATCGGAAGTTTCCTCGTGTTTCGCTTCGGCGAGTTCGAAGGCCAGGGAGGCGGTTTGCTGATCGTCTAATTCGGGTTCAGCGCGGAGAGCCTCGGCTTTGGAGGCTGACACGGCGCCGGAGTCTGAGGCCGATGTTACGGGCTGCTCGAGCGGAGAAGCTTCATGACGCGACGGATTTGCGCCGTGAGCCGAAAGGGAAGAATCATCCGCGACACCGATATTTTCGTCGGCGGAGACGGGAGCAGCCTCGGATTCGGAGTTGGAGTCGGCGAGCAGCCAACGGGGAAGGCCGCCGGAGAAGCGACGCGGAACGCCTGCGCCACCTGGGCCCGTTGCAGGAGCGATGTTGCCCGCTGCGCGCGGCATTGGTTCTTCGATTTCGGGTTGCGGCTCGTGCGATTCAGGCTCAACAACTGGGGGAGCCTGAGCGGCGGCGAGAGGCTTTCCGCGATATTTGGCCAGAGACTCGCCGGGGAGAAGAATCGGTTCTTCGGCGGCCTCGACGGGCGCGGAACCAGCGGCACGCGGAGCGTCCGGAGGACGATGGTCAAAACCGCGTTGCGCTGGACCGCGAGGTTCGAAGCCGCGCGGCTGGCCACCGCGATTTTCGGGACCGCGCTGATCGCGGCCACGGTTTTCGTAGCTGCGGGGTTCGTTACCACGGGATTCGCCGCCGCCCTGCGGCGAAGCGTATTTGGAGGGCGGGAGATTGCGTCCGCCGACGCCGGGGCCCTGCGGGCGGCCACCGCGATGACGTCCTCCACGGCGGCCGAAGCGGCCGCGGCCACGATCACCGCCGCGATCACCGCCACGGTCTCCTCCACGATCACCGCCGCGGCCAAAGTTCTGGCCGCCGCGATCACTGCCGCCGCTGGAGCGCGGCGCGTAATTTTGCGTGGGGTTGTAGTGGGGCGAAAAATTCTGAGGAGCGGAAGCGTTGGATTCCGGCTGGCGCTCTTCGGGGTTGTGATGGGCGTCATCGTGGATTTCGGCAGTATGCGCGTCCGCGATTTCGCCTTCCGATGCGCGCTCTTCGCCGCCGCCGTGTTGCTCGTCGTGAGGGAGGGAATCGTGACGAGCAGCTTCGTGCTGCGAACCTTCGCGATGTGATTCGTCGTGCTGAAATGATTCGTGCGCGTGCTCTTCCTCATGCTCGTGGGAGGAAGCGGCGCGGGCAAGCGTTTCACCGGGAAGCAGTTCGACGACGTCGGACGGTGGCGCAGACGAAAAGGCCGGAGCCGCGGCCGGGGCGTCGGTGTGCGCGTGGCCGTGATCGTAGTCTTCGAGATTTTCGAAAACATCGCTGACGTAGAGGAAGGCATCGCCATCGAGGCCGATATCGACGAACGCAGACTGCATGCCGGGGAGAACGCGGGTGACTTTGCCTTTGTAGATGCTACCGACGAGGGCGAACTCTTTTTCGCGCTCGATGTAAATTTCGACTAACTGACCTTCTTCAAGAATCGCGACCCGCCGTTCGTGGGAGGCCGCGGAGATAACCAATTCTTTTGACATGAAAACTCCTGACTGTTAGTGACGCCGGCAGTGCCGGGAGTCACGTTTCTGTACGGCCGCAAAGGGCCGACAGGACGCATCGCCGCGAGCTTTTGCCCGTCGGGGGTCCAGTAAATCGGGGCCGGCCCGGTTTGCACCGGGACACACGCTGGCCACACTGATACCGAGATGGCTTTACGTTCGAAGCCGGAGGGAAAGTTCCTCTTGCTTGCGAGGCTGGTCCGTTGCCGGAGAGCTTCCAGGCCAACGGCGGACGATGCTGTCCTCACTCTAAGATCCTTGTTCCTATGGTCCCAGGAAAGCGGGGACCACGATTACCAAACCGGCGGGCAATGCCGAAGCAAGAGCCTCGCACGGGACTGGCGGCGGGTTCAGTTAACGAAGCGGCGAAGCCGAACATTCATAACCAGACCAATCGCCAGGAAAACAAACAACGTAGCGGAACCCCCGTAACTCATTAAAGGAAGGGGGATTCCGGTCACGGGCATAGCACCGATGACCATGGCTACGTTTACTAAGACGTGAAACCCAAGCGCTGCTGCGACGCCCATTACAAGAAACATTCCGGCGCGGTCTTTTGCGCGCTGAGCATTCTGTACTAAGCGTAACAGAAGTGCCATGTACAGCCCAAGGGCAAGCAGCACGCCTTTGAAGCCCTGCTCTTCAGCCCAGGCCGACATGATGAAATCAGAATATCGGACGGGGATGTAGCCCAGTTGATTCTGCGTACCGTTGCCAAAACCTTTGCCCCAGAAGCCGCCGGAGCCCACGGCGATCTTGGATTGAAGCACCTGATAGCCGGAGCCTTTGGCGTCTTCTTCCGGGTGCATGAACGACGTAACTCTTTCTTTCTGATAGGGCTTCATGACGCGCCAAGCGACGGGAAGCATCAGAAGCCCGATGATCGCAATCGCCGCGGCATGTTTCCACTGCAAACCCGCGAGGAACGCGCCTACTACCAGCAAGGGCACAAGGACGAGCGCTGTGCCCAAATCGGGCTGCTTAAGAATGAGACCGAGTGGCAACCCTATGATGAGCCCTGCCTTGATCAAATCCTGGAGAGAGAGCTCATCGGTGCGCACCTCCGCGAAGAAGCGCGCCATGACAATGATTATAATCAATTTGACCAATTCCGACACCTGGAGAAATTCGCCGAGGACGGGAATCCAACGTTTGGCGCCGAAGCGTGTATGGCCGAAGCCGAGAACGGCGACGAGGGCGACGATGCCGATAAGGTAGAGAACGGGGGCTTGATCGAGGATAAGGTGGTAGTCAAGACGAGAAAGCGCGAACATCAGGACGAAGCCGATGACGAGCCAGCGAAGCTGCTTGTTCTGCATACCGGCGAGGGAGCTGCCGTGCGTGGCGGAATAGATCTCGATTACGCCGAGGGCGCAGATGGTGGCGAGGATGGCTAGAAGCCACCAGTCGTAGTCGCGAGTTCCGGGTGCGTCGTTCATAGGAAAAGGAAATTGAAAGTTTAAAGTTTAAAGTTAAAAGTCAAACCAGAACCCCAAGTCCATTTTTGCTTCCCGAAATTCGAAAAACGAAACTCGAAAAAATACCTAGCGCTGTGCGTCCGCGTTCGATGCGTGAGCGGGGACCACCGCTGATGCAGCGGCTGGCTTTACGGCTGGGCGCGGTTGAATTGTTGCCGCGGCGGCCGCTGTTGCGCTATGGCTTAAATCATACTGCTTGTCGTCGGCGGTTAGTGTGCCTTGTGTCTTCTTCGCCTTCTTATCGTAATAGGCCTTGACGATGTCGCGAACGACGGGACCTGCCGCGTCGCCGCCATGCTGGCCGCTTTCCTGAACCAGAACCGCCACGCAGATCTCCGGATCGCGCTTAGGCGCATAGCCCACGAACCAGGCGTTGTCGGCAAACTGCGAGCCTTTATGGATCAGGTTCATCTTGTCGTAGCCAATGACCTGCGCCGTGCCGGACTTGCCGCTCAACTCGATGCCCGCCAGCTTAAGCCTCCCGCCGGTACCACCGGGCTCGTTGACGACGCCGTACATGGCGTCGGTAACTTTTTCAATGGTCGAGTCGGAGATGTGGAAACGCTCTTCGGCGACGTTGGTCGCGTCCTTGAGCATATGTGGCTGCTTGAAGACGCCGCCGGAAGCGATGCCGCCGATCATGCGTGCGAGTTGGAGAGGCGTAGTGGTAACTGCGCCCTGGCCCGTCGCGACAGAGATGACTTCGCCAGCGTACCACTTGCGATGAAAAGTGCGCTCGACCCATTCCTGCGTGGGCATCAGGCCCTGCTCTTCCGAGGGCAAATCAATCCCAGTTTTGTGGCCGATGCCGAGCTTGATGGCGTAGTACGACAAGCGGTCAATGCCCAGACGCATGCCCACGTTGTAGAAAAAGACGTCACAGGATTTCAGGATGGCCTCGTGCAGGCCGAGAACACCGTGAGACTTCGGACCACTCTTTGCGTAGAAGACGTAGCAATGGTACTGGCGACCGAAGAAGGTGCCGTAGCCGGGGCAAAAGGTGGTGAAGCCTTCTTCCGGAACGTGATCTTCGAGCATAGCCGTCGCGGTAACGATCTTGAAGACGGAGCCGGGAGCGAGCTGGGCTTGGATAGCGCGGTTGAGAAGAGGATGGAGGGGATCTTCATTGAGCGCCTTCCATTCTTCGGCGGAAATCCGGATGGCAAAATCGTTGGGATCGGGAGTGGGGCGGCTGACCATCGCGAGCACTTCACCGGTGCGCGGATCGAGAGCGACGACGGCGCCGGGGCGTGCGCCGAGAGATTGTTCGGCGACTTGCTGCAAGTCGTAGTCGATGGTGAGCTGAATCTGTTTGCCTGGGACAGGGTCCTGTTGGGTGAGGTGGCCTAGGTCTTTGACCTCTTTGCCGACGCTGTTGACGACGACACGGCGCATGCCGTCGGTGCCGGTCAGGATGTCGTTGTACTGCCGCTCAAGGCCGGTTTTTCCGGCGAGGTCACCGGGACGGAGTTTGCCATTGCTGGCTTCGATTTGCTGCTCGCTGACTTCACCGACGTAGCCGCTGGCGTGAGACATGAAGCCGCCGGGCAAATAGCGGCGGCGCTGGATCATCAACATTTCGAGCAGAGGAATGTCGGAGCGATGCGATTCGATGAAGGCCACGTCCGCATTGGTGGCTTCGGGCTTGATGACGATGGGCTGAAACTTCGGGAGCGCTTTGGTGCTTTCGAGCTGGTCTTTCAGATCGCCGAGCGGGATGCCCAGGCCATCGGCGATCGCGGAGAGATTTTTGTCGATGAGAGCGGGATCATCGCGAAGAAGAAGGATGCTGAACGAGGGATAGTTGTCGACGAGGACGCGGCCATCGCGATCGAGCATGCGGCCGCGCGGCGCGATGATAGGAATGGAGCGAACGCGATTGCGTTCCGCCATGACACCATATTTGTCGGAGTCGACAACCTGGAGTTTCCAGAAGCCGAGGAGCAACAATCCGACCATGCCCACGATGACGTAGGAAGCGACGGCCAGCCTGGCCTGTGGCAGACGATTGTCGTTGCGAAACCAGTACGACACGAAAACCCCGCGCGCGAATGCTCTTTGCGCCCGCTAACGAAAGGCGCTGTTTTTTCAGGGCGGTTCACCGCCCATCCCGCGAGAAGCCGGGACATGCTCGCGTCACGAAAAAAATTTACAGCGTGGGTTTCGAAATGTCCGTCAAAAACTCTTTTCGAAGAAAGAATTCGAAAAATTCCCTCAGGGCTCCCGAATCACAGCCGGACTTGCGCCGCGTGAAAGCAGCGAAAGTCATTCCAAACCTAGCACTTGGGGAAGGGGGCTGCAAGCCGTCCCAAAGGACAGGTGTCTGGAGAATACCCTGTGGAAAACCTGGGGGCGTGGATGGGGAACCGGTTCGCGCGTCTGCAACCGATGGGCCGTGTCACTCATAGCGCAACGCCACGATCGGATCAACACGAGTAGCGCGTCGCGCGGGGACCCAGCATGCCGCGAG